>NZ_HE998003.1:0-11731 GCF_000312585.1 Bartonella queenslandensis AUST/NH15 | reverse complement strand
TTTTAAAATAAAAGAGTATACCTATTTAAATGGAATTTTGTAACAAAGCTCTTTAAGTGATCTTACTTATCAATGATCACAATAGATAAAATGAATAAGTCTTTCTCTATCATAGCCCCCCTACAAATAAACCGCATACTTTTTTGTCTTAATAATTTCAATAATTACCCCCCCCAAAAGAGCAAAAATTTTGGAAAAAGAGAAAACAAACCGCATAGCTCTTTAACAATAATCGATAAAATTGTAAGGCTTTTGTAATTGTTTTCTTGCAATTTAATAAAAAGAAATTAAAAACCGTGTCGCATTCCTACCATGATTATTCAGAGGTTCTACTATGAAACTTTTCTGCGGAAATTCTAATCCACGCCTAGCTCAAGATGTCACGAATTACTTGAATATACCCTTAGGCAAGGCAACTGTAAAGCGTTTTGCTGATCAAGAAATTTTCGTAGAATTGCATGAAAATGTACGAGGACAAGATGTTTTTGTTTTGCAATCTACATCTTATCCCGCAAATGATCATTTGATGGAATTGCTCATCATGATTGATGCCCTTCGTCGTTCTTCTGCACGTCGTATTACAGCAGTAATACCCTATTTTGGCTACGCCCGCCAAGATAGAAAACCTGGACCACGGACTCCCATTTCTGCAAAACTTGTTGCCAACCTAATTACTGAAGCAGGCGCTCATCGCGTTTTAACATTGGACCTTCATGCCGGACAAATTCAAGGTTTCTTTGATATCCCTACAGATAATCTCTATGCTGTTCCTGTCATTTCTCGCGATGTCAAAGTGCATTATTCTCTTGAAAATGTTATTGTTGTTTCACCTGATGTGGGCGGTGTGGTTCGCGCTCGCTCGCTGGCTAAGTGCTTGAACAGTTTGCTGGCTATTGTAGATAAACGTCGCGAACGTCCTGGTGAATCAGAAGTTATGAATATTATTGGTGATGTCTCTGGGAAAGACTGTCTTTTACTGGATGATATTGTTGATTCCGGTGGAACTTTATGCAATGCAGCCAGTGCTCTCCTGAAACACGGCGCCAATAGTGTCACAGCTTACATTACACACGGTGTTCTTTCTGGAAATGCGATCGAACGCATTACCAGTTCAGAAATGAAAGAGTTGGTTATTACAGATTCAATCATGCCAACAGAAGCCATTGAGAAAGCTCATAATATTCGTGTTTTACCCATTGCTGATCTCATTGGAGAAGCAATCGCCAGAACAGCAGCAGAACAATCTGTCTCAAGCTTATTTGGTTAAAGTGGTTCTTTGGGATCTCCTGGTGCCGTTTCGACACCAAGATCAGGAAATGCAACAATGCGTTGACCACTAAAATGCGTATGAATAACAATGAGTCCGCGCTCTTCAAAGTAAGTTAAAAGTCGACGAGCACGGCTTAGAGAATGAGTCCCATAAAGACGGGCTAAAAATGCATCGGATGGACATGGCTTTCCGCTCAATGCGGCTTGTGCCACATTCAAGAAGACTCCTTGAACATCATCTTCCAAACTTTCTGATATCTGCAAAATATGTTTCCAGTGCTCACTAATAACTGTTTGTTCATCAGCAAAAGCTTGAGCAATGGCCAATTTACGCCGAAATTGTGAAAGATTAAAAGGAACCTGTGACATACCATGGATACGGCAACGAACCGAAAAATCTTGATAAAGCACCGCTGTTGAACGATAAAAAGCCTCAGGGTCCTCAAGAATTTCCCGAATAACATGTTCTGCTTGACGATCAAGCTCAACATCAGAAAGTTCAGGAAATAAACTTAGGGGTTCTTCCAACGCCTCTTGTTTTTTATGCACAACCTCCTCTAACATTTTGTGCATCGATTTTTCTCTCACTGGCTCTCGTATTTGTTTAAATGGCGTTAAAATTTTCTCTGGTGATGCTGTAAAAACGAGTTCTTGTACATCATCCCGTTCTGTTGGAAGTGGCATTAATTTAGGGCTAGAAGAGCGTGCTAAAGTTTCAACAGAACCAATAATAATTGGTAAAGGGCGTCGTGATAAAGCAGGGCCTAAAGCAATAAAATGTCCCCGCTCAAGATCTCTAAATATTTCCGCTTGACGACGCTCCATTCCCAAAAGATCAGCCGCACGCACCATATCAATATCTAAAAAAGTCCGCCCTATTAAAAAGTTTGAAGCTTCAGCAGCAACATTTTTGGCAAGCTTAGCCAAACGTTGTGTCGCAATAACACCAGCAAGACCACGTTTTCGTCCTCGACACATAAGATTGGTCATAGCACTCAAAGAAAATTTACGTGCTTCATCAGAAACTTCTCCTGCCGCAGTTGGCGCAAACAATTGTGCTTCATCGACAACGATAAGCATAGGATACCAATAATCACGCTCCACATCAAACAATGCCCCAAGGAAAGCCCCTACAGCACGCATCTGTTGTTCGGTATCCAACCCTTCAAGATTAAATACCACCGAAACCCGATGTTGCCGAATGCGATGGGCAATACGTGTTAACTCTAATTCGCTCCGTTGAGCCTCTACAATAACATGACCAAATTTATCGGCCAAAGTTACAAAATCGCCTTCTGGGTCAATTACACAGTGCTGCACCCACTTAGCACTTTGCTCTAAAAGACGGCGTAAAAGATGTGATTTCCCTGAACCGGAATTACCTTGTACAAGAAGACGTGTCGCCAATAATTCTTCCAAATCAAGAAGTGCCGGCATCGATTTATGCAAGGCACGACTCTCTGACATCTCACCCAAGGCAATTTCAACCTTCATAACATCTCCAGTGTTTGATTTTAAATATATCAGCGCCTATTGGTTGATTCTCCATCCGCACCGCAATTTGTAACATTTCCTCCTTTTTAACGGTAGAAATCATCGAATTTTCCCACAACTCTTGCATCTATGAATAGTTTGAATTATAGAACAAGCTTCTACGTAGACACCCTTGGAGGCAACGTAGAATGGAGCAATCGCTGCTTATCAGCGCATATCTTCATGTCCATGCAAAAACTGTTATCGTTTTTGAAGGATCTCCAATTATGTAAAAAGGACTTAAATTATGAGCAAAAGCTATACTCTTAAGGCCGAAAAACGCGAGCGGGTTGGTAAGGGGTCCTCCCGTGAACTTCGCCGCAACGGTCTTATTCCTGCTGTCATTTATGGTGAAAAACAACCTCCTTTGGCAATAACAGTTCCCTATAAAGAAATTTTCTACAAAATCCATGCTGGTGGTTTTCGTACTACCATTGCAACGATTATTCTCGATAAGCAAAAAATTATGGTCTTGCCAAAAGATTATCAATTAGATCCTGTGCGCGACTTTCCCTTGCATGTCGATTTCTTACGCATTTCAGCAAAATCTGTTGTAGAAGTGAATATTCCTGTCCACTTCCTCAATGAAGATACAGCACCTGGACTTAAAAAGGGTGGAGTCCTCAATATTGTTCGCCACGAAATTGAATGTACAGCTCCAGCAAATGCCATTCCTGAAGCCATTGAAATTGATCTCTCCAGCTACTCTATTGGTGATTCTATTCACATTTCAGCTGTGCAACTGCCAAAAGATGTGACACCCATCATCCAAGATCGAGACTTTACCATTGCAACCATTGCAGCTCCTGCTAGCGCGGATACCAATGATGAAACTTCTGAACAAGAAAAAGATGAAAACGAGACGTGAACTTCATAAAACTCAACAGGCGGGAATTTTCCCCGCCTTAATTTATGAAATACCCTCCTCACACTTTGACTGAAGGTACACATGTGGCTTATTGCTGGTCTTGGCAATCCTGGTTCACAATATCAAAATAACCGCCATAATATCGGTTTTATGGCTGTTGATGCTATTTATCAGTCCTGTTCTTTTTCTCCATGGTCGAAGAAGTTTCAAGCAGAAATCTCCAATGGTTTCATAAATAATGAGAAAATTTTTCTTATAAAACCGCAAACTTTCATGAATCTCTCTGGTCAAGCTATTGGTGAAGCATTGCGATTTTATAAATTAGATTTAAAGAATTTGATCATCATTTATGATGAGTTAGACCTGTCACCAGGAAAAGTCCGTATAAAAATCGGAGGAGGGAATAATGGACATAATGGTATTAAGTCTATCGATGCTCATTGTGGCACTGACTATTGTCGTATACGTATAGGAATTGGTCATCCTGGAAGCAAAGAACTTGTTCATCAGCATGTTCTAGGAAATTTTACCAAATCTGATCAAGAATGGTTACTCCCTCTTTTAAAGGCAATTGCAAAAAATATTGCTTTCCTGATAAAAGATGACAAATCTCTCTTTATGAATGAGATTTCACAAACGATAAAAAACAAAAACTGACCCTGATCACTTATTCTCTCATCGACAAAAAATCAGTTCTTCTCTATAGAATCTACCTATATATAACATATTGTTTTATAAAAATTATTTTTTTATAAACTGAATAGAAACGCCAAATATCTTCAGATTCATTTCAAATCTATTGATAATGAAACAATCAAAACCATTGGCTTACACCTCACAAATTGGAGAGGTATACGGATAAAATTCTTGAAAAAAGAAAGAAAAATGCCTCTTATAAATCTTCTCATAAGGCAAAGCCTGTTGAGAAAACATGAAAAGCTCGCCAATAGAATAATGATATTTGTACATATCTTTTGAAACAGAGAAGAGGTCTATACTCTCTTGTTGGAAAAAGAGAAGATTGAACAGCAAACCAAAAGACTCAAATGGCTCTCTTCAATCTTCTCCCTAGAATTAAAAATCATCCGGCTGAATGGTTGATTGTAGTGGATCGTAGCCATTAGATTGTTGACTGTAAACTGTAGGCCTACTCCTATTGTTTTGCAATACCACGACACGTGAACCAACAGGAACACGATCATAAAGATCAATGATATCTTGATTGAGCAAACGGATACACCCGCTTGACATAGCATGCCCAATTGACCACGATTCATGTGAACCATGAATACGGAAAAGTGTATCTTTCCCATTTTTGAAAAGATAAAGTGCGCGCGCGCCCAATGGATTATCAGGTCCAGGAGGCATTCCTTTCCCCAAATGACCATAACGTTCTGGTTCTCGAGTCATCATTGCTGCAGTAGGAGCCCAATTTGGCCACCGGCGCTTGCGCTGTACAACCCCCTCACCTTCAAATGCTAGGCCTTCTTTACCGACTCCAATCCCATAACGCAAAGCTTTTCCATTTTCACCAATAAGGTAAAGAAAACATTCTTGCGTATCGATGACTAATGTTCCAGGGGGATAAGATGTATAATAAATAACTTCTTGTCGCCAATATTTTGGATCAATTGTCGCAAGATCAACAGCAGGTAACAAATAAGTCTCATTCGTTACAGGACCATACAAAGCCTGTATTTCTGGTGGAATGTATCGAGCTTGTTGAAGAGAAGCCGATGGCATATCTGACGGATGTGTAGCACATCCAGCCAAAGCTAAAAGTGCTGCAATTAAAAAGGCATGACGAGATAACACTCTTCTATTTTCTCCGAGTTAATTATTTATGCAGATTTGCGTACCATGAAAAACTTAGCACACTATTAACATTAACTCGAAGTTTTCTCATTATTAAGATAAAAAGAACTTTAAAAACTAAAAAAAGCAGATTACTTGCCGCTGTAGACTTTTTTCTCATTTATCGCAATACAAAGACTATAACTCTTCTGAAAATATGCTATAAAAAAGAAGCTTTATCTTGACCATAAATCAATAGAAAAGAAAGACTCTCATGGGCTTTAAATGCGGTATTGTCGGATTACCTAATGTTGGAAAATCAACTCTTTTTAATGCATTAACAAAAACAGCCACTGCGCAGGCTGCTAATTATCCTTTTTGTACCATTGAACCCAATACCGGTGAAGTTGCTGTTCCAGATTTACGAATGGAAAAAATTGCATCGATTGCAGGTTCAAAAGAAATTATTCCCACACGTATTAATTTCGTTGATATTGCGGGGCTTGTACGAGGCGCTTCAAAAGGTGAAGGTTTAGGGAACAAATTTTTAGCCAATATTCGCGAAGTCGATGCTATTGTCCACGTTTTACGCTGTTTTCAAAACGAAGATATTACTCATGTAGAAGGACGTATTGATCCTGTTTGTGATGCTACAACGGTTGAAACTGAACTCATGCTTGCGGATCTTGAAAGTCTTGAAAAACGAATCGTACAAATCCGCAAACGAGCAACGGGAAAAGACAAAGAAGCCCTCACAATTCTACCCGTTATGGAAAAAGCATTAAACATACTGCAACAAGGGAATCCTGTCCGCTTATTACTCAACGATATCTCTTCCGATGAACACCACATTCTTAAAAATTTGAATCCTTTAACCTCAAAGCCTGTACTTTATGTTTGTAACGTAAGCGAAAATGACGCCGCTCATGGAAATAGCTTTACTCAAATAGTTGAAAAAATGGCAACAGAGCAAAATGCGCAAAGCATTATTATTTCTGCTTCTATCGAAGCAGAAATCACACAATTGAGTAATACTGAAGCATCAGAATATCTCGATGCTTTAGGACTCTTTGAACCAAGTTTAAATCGCCTTATTCGCGCTGGTTATCATTTACTTGATCTCATTACTTACTTCACCTGTGGGCCTAAAGAAACACGAGCATGGACAATTCCACGTGGTACAAAAGCTCCCCAAGCCGCTGGCGTTATTCACTCAGAGTTTGAGCGCGGCTTCATTCGTGCTCAAACCATCAGCTACGATGACTATATTGCTTTGGGGGGAGAAAGTGGTGCAAAAGAAGCTGGAAAAGCTCGCGATGAAGGAAAAGAATACATTGTGCAAGACGGTGATATCATGTTATTTAAACATAATACCTAATTTTCACTCTCCCTTAATATTGTATCTTGAAATTTTCTAATAAGCTCATGAAAACTTGTGGCATAAGCCCCCAAAGTCTCCGAAATAAAAAACTGTTGCGATCATATTATTATGATTGCAACAGTTTTATCCATTAAAGAATGGAAATATAAAATTAGCGTGTCCAACGTCCTTCGTATTTAAATGTTGGAGCGTTCTTCAAAGAATCCTTTGTCGCATTTGTAATAAGTTTCCACTTACCATAATCATTTGTCATCTGAATTGTTTCTGGAGAAACGACCACATAACTCTCCCCTATGCCAAGGAAACCGCCAACAGCAATAACAAATCCCGCAATATTATTTTCACGTAAAATAATATCTTTTACTTCACCAATATTTTCATCTTCTATATTATAGACATTGGCGCCTATAAGGCTGGAAGCAACAAAATCCGTTTCTAAAGGTGTCACATAACGCACAGACTTATCCATCCCTACCTGTACAATGCCCGTCGAAGAAATCATTTCAGGTTTAGAAGGCACTTCAAAAGACTGAGCATAAGTACTAGAAACCATAAAAATTGACATAAGAGCAGTACATGTAATTTTTTTCATTTTAACATCTCCATTTTTACTTTGCTTTTACTTTATAAAACCTCAATGCATCATAAACAGATTTGTTCCTTATACTCTTTATGCTCTCCACTCTTTCAAGAGTAGTCAGTTTATCCTTTTCTTTCTATTTCGTCTTTTGTCTCTTCCTCTAAACCACACCAAATACGATTTTTTAAAATATAAATAAGCCCTGCAAAAATGATTAAAAATAAAATAACACGAAAACCGGTTTTTTTACGAATTTCCATATGAGGATCGGCAGCCCACATCAAAAAAGCAGAAACGTCACGCGCATAATGCTCAACGGTTTGAGGCGTTCCATCTTCATAAGCAATCATACCATCACTTAAAGGAGGCGCCATGGTTAAAGAATGACTGGCAATAAAATAAGGATTGTACCAATAACCATCTACAATTTCTATCTTCTTTGGCGCTTCCTGATATCCTGTTAAAAGAGCTGTAATATAATCTGGACCAGCCGTATCATAATGAGTCAATACATCAGTAATTAAAGCAGGAAACGGCAAAGATACACTACGTGCACGTGCTATCAATGATAAATCTGGAGGATAAGCACCATTCAAAACAAACCTTGCTTCTTCTTCGTTCATAAAGGGAGAAGGAAAATAATCTGTTGCAACCCCAGCACGTTTAAAAAACTTTCCTTCTCGATTGGGGCCATCACGCACTTCATACTGCCCTGCCAAAGCTTTAATCTGTTCTTGATCATACCCAAGAGCTTTTAAATGACGAAAAGCCACATATTTTAGCCCATGGCAGCTGGAACAAACTTGTTTATAAACCTTTAACCCACGCCGCAATTGCGCCTTATCATAAAGCCCAAATGGCCCTGAAAAACTCCATTCTTGTTTTTTAGGAATCCGTAAAGGAAAAGAAATAAGTTCCTCCTCTTGATCCGATCGATCAGAAGCATGACTGGCCGCACTCTGAACAGAAAAGCTCATCGCAACAATAACAATCAATCCAACAAAAACATTTACCATAGTCCCTTTTTTTTCTGTTTCAGATCGTGCATAATCGAAGAAGGATGAGAACGACTTTTTTCAAATGTAGGCAAAACCGGCAAAATAACCAAAAAGAATATAAAATAATAAACCGTAGCCAATTGTGTCCATAAAAGAATTCTGTCACTTATTTCTCTTGATCCCAGCCAACCAAGAAAAACGACATCAAAAACCAACGCCCAAAAGAAAATTTTATAAACAGGTCGATATCTTGCTGAACATATTTTAGAGCGATCTAACCATGGAACAAAAATTAACACGAGAATCGAACTGACGAAGAGAACAAAGCCCACAAAAGTTGAAGAAAAAATACCAATATCAAAAGTTATAGCACGCAGCATCGCATAAAAAGGCAAGAAATACCATTCTGGAACCACACGAAGAGGTGCCTTTAAAGGATCAGCTATGCTATAATTTTCGGCTTGCCCCATATAATCGGGCATATAAAACAAAAACCAAGCAAAAAAGATCAGAAAAACAGTAATAGCAAAAATATCTTTGATCAACGCATAAGGCGAAAATGGTACCGTTTCCTTATCTGATTGTATAACAAGACCCGTTGGATTCCCTTGCCCAACACAATGGATTGCCCAAATATGAAGCCCCACAAAAAGAAGCAAAACAAATGATAAAACATAATGGAAAACATAAAAACGATTCAATGTTGGTTGCCCGACGCCATAACCACCAAGAAGAGTCTCATGCAACCATACCCCCACCAAAGGTATTGTTTTTAAAAGCCCTGCAACCACTGAAGCGGCTGAAATAGACATCATCCCCCAAACCAGCACATAACCAAAAAATGCAATTGCCATCATGATGATATAAATAAAAATCCCTGTGACCCACACCATTTCTCGCATATTTTTATAAGAACCATAATAAAGTCCGCGTGCTAAATGGATATAAACGGCAATAAAAAAAAACGAAGTGCCTACACAATGCCATGGATGGAAAAGCCATCCAAACTGCCCTTCACGCCGAAATCGTTCACCCGTTTCAAAAGCTAAATGAACATCTGGAACATAATGCATAGCCAAGACAAGACCAGTCAAGAGCTGTGATAAAAGCATAATGGTCAAAATACCGCCAAATGTATAAAAGTAATTAAGATTACGTGGAACAGGAAAAATCACAAATGCATTATAAAAAAAACGAGGAAGAGGAAAACGCTTATCAAACCAACGGGCAAGAGCACTTTTAGGACAATAAGGAGGAAACCTTGTCATGACCTTATCCTATTTTGAGCAAAGTATCAGAAAGAAATTGGTAAGGTGGAATAGCTAAATTATAGTTCGCTGGACCTGAACGCACTCTTCCAGCAGTATCGTAAACAGACCCATGACACGGACACAACCATCCTCTAAATTTCCCTGATTGCCCAAGTGTTACACAACCTAAATGCGTACAAAGATTAATAACAATAAGCCAATTTTCACGCCCTTTGCCGGCTGAACGTGCAAAATCCGTCGCTTCTTTTTCATCTTCAAGATTAGGATTGCGCGCTTGACGATCTTTTAGAAGACTCAAATTCGTAGCGCGCGCTTCAGCAACTTCTTTTGCCGTACGGTTTCGAATAACAACAGGCTGTCCTCGCCACTTCACCGTCACCGACATCCCCTCTTCAATACCAGAAAGGTCAACCTCAATGGAAGAAGATGCTAAAACAGCCTCATCTGGACGCAACTGACGGATAAAAGGCCACGCAACCACCCCCATTCCAACTGCTCCTGCAACAGCTGTTACCAAAAACAGAAAATCCCGTCTTGTCTGCTCACCCATTGCCTTAACTTAAAGAAATTATTCACTAAAATGGTCTTTTATCATAGCCTCACCCATTGTACAATGCCTGATCAATCGGTTGTCTTACCCCATAAAAATATTCCTGTAAAAAATTTCTACTATTTGTATGATTTGCGCAAAAAATGAGTTTAATGATAATCTATCGTTTTAAAAAGTGAATTAGAAAACTGAATACCGTAAGTTTCTTGTATTTCAAATCTCTGTTCCTATTCAATCACTCAAAACCTTCCCTATGCCTGACAAAAACCAAGTGTGTGTAAAGAAGCACTCCGACTTTCTTGTTATGGTCAAATCTCAACTAAAATAAATGAGCTAATTCATTAAATATCCTACTTTTCATCATAATGAGCCAATCCATCTTATGTATCGCTCAATCAAAGGCCCCCCTAATCCGGAGATTTCCTCTCATCTCAAACAAATCTTTATCCGTAATTTTTTCCCTGAGACTTAAAGTGAATAAAAACTAAATATAAAAACCATATATTTCTCAAGAATATTTTTCGAATAAATTACGGCACTTCTTTACAAAGTTGAAAAAAATCATATTACAGAGAACATGACACTTCATATAGCTCTTTTCCAACCTGATATTGCTGGTAATACCGGAACGATTTTACGTCTTAGTGCTTGTTTTGGTTTACATGTGCACATTATTGAACCCGCAGGCTTTAATCTGTCGGATCGTAGTCTCAAACGTGCAGGATTAGATTATCTCGAATATGCTTCCTTAGAACGACACATTGATTGGCAACATTTTATAAACTCCATGAAACGCTTTCATCGCCGTCTGTTGCTTTTAAGTACAAAAGCAAAAACATGCTATACACAGATATGCTATCAAAAAAATGATGTTTTACTTTTTGGTCGTGAATCCGCTGGAGTTCCCGATTATGTTTATGACGCGGCTGATTACATATTGAAAATTCCCATGCAACCACAGGCACGTTCTCTAAACCTCGCCATGAGCGTAGCCATAACAACAGGAGAAGCACTACGCCAAATTGGTTATCATGAAGGAAACTGTAATCTATAAAAACACAACAATTTTATCAAATCTTGAATAGAATGATCAAAATGTATAAATATGGTTTTCAAATCAGTAGAAAAAACTCACCTTTCAAGAATTTTATAAATATTAAGGTACATACTTTTCAATGAAACTTTTAGAGTAAAGCCTCTAAAAGCTCATAAACTGTTATATAAATAACAGTTAAAGCATCTAACACCTACGGTTTCCCAATAATCGAATATTGATAAAATAAATAGCCATAAAATAA
Source organism: Bartonella queenslandensis AUST/NH15 (assembly GCF_000312585.1). GTDB lineage: Bacteria > Pseudomonadota > Alphaproteobacteria > Rhizobiales > Rhizobiaceae > Bartonella > Bartonella queenslandensis_A. The sequence continues at coordinate 189 of NZ_HE998003.1, read as the reverse complement.
TATTACTCAAAAATAAGAAGAACTCGTTAATTAAAATCACTTTTTCACAAAACACAAAACGCCATTATATTACTCATTCATACACTTGATATCAATATTTCCTAGTGCTTGTTACATTTATATCGCATACCATCACCTGTGAATGATACAATTAACCCTTGAGCTCGTATAAAGTCCATTGAGCATCCC
>NZ_HE998002.1:18728-25109 GCF_000312585.1 Bartonella queenslandensis AUST/NH15 | reverse complement strand
CAATGATATGGAAGAAGTCGAGGCAACTTTCCCTCTTCTAAAATTGCATTTAAAGCGTCAAATAGAAGCTGAAAAAGCACATCTAGTAACTACACAAGATACGGCTTAATGCCACTCTAAAAGAAAAAATGATGGCGGGAATCTATTTTGGTTTTTTGACAAATTTTTCCTTATTTTCGTTGCCAACACACGTATAATGCAAAAATCCTCAAAGCCTCTTCAAAGGCGGTTTTCTGGGCTTTCAAAGACTTTTTAAAAATCTTCAAAGGGTTTTCAAAGACCTTTCAAAGCCTTTTCTCATTTTTGCTACAAAATCGTGACTTTTACCATTTTTCGCATTTTTTTCCAATTTTAGGTGTCAAAATCTATTTTGACAAAACGCGCATTGAATGGTAAAAATTGTACGTAAAAACAACAAATTACCACCTATTCCTAACTAATCCCACCTCTTCCCACTTACTGCAAAACCTACTGTCAAACTACAGTAAGAAACGATAAAAAAACACTTATGAATCAATGTGTTGCAGTTTATGGTCATCTCTTTTGAAGAGATTTAACGTAGAATAAGAATGATTGTGTGATTTTCTTCATAATACGCTGCACTTCCCCTTGCGAGATTTTTTTAAGCTTTCAGCAAAATGAATCTGATTGATGACTCTTTTGTTTCTTGTATAAGCTTTTAAAGAAAATAAGTTTAGTTACTTTACATAATGGGTCTTACTGCTTTATACAATCGCGAAGTATTTTTATAATTTCATTGCGTATGCTATAAACTTATACATCAGTTCTGTTTCATAATTTGTTTCAGGAATTTTATTTTGATCAGTATGAGCTTTATGAAGAATTGCAACTACTGCATACTTCATGATGGCTACTGCTGTATATAAAGCAAATAAAAGTTTTGATTTTTATTAAAACATATCCTTCCCCAATGAATAATTTCCCTCAATGAAATTATAAAACGTACGTCTTTAAACTATGATACAATTATATTACCCTGTCAGTTTATCTTAGAGACACTGCTCTGCATCTGTAAAATTTTTGTTAAAATGCTTCACTTTTCACTAAGATTATTACTATCGAATACATGGTTATAACGTTTTCATAATGATACGATTTTATGACTTTCTATGTAAAATATTTATCTCCCTAATATTATAAATTTTCACCCTTGTCTCATCAGACAAAGGCGAAAATTCGATTAAATTGTAGTTTTCGTATTATCTGGTGTTATTTTAATTTTAGAGTTATTCCACCACCGACACCCCAATGACCGCCAGAAGTGGTAACCGATAAATTGGACCGAATAGACCCACTTTCAGATGTATAACCAGCACCAAAGGCAAAGGCTGATTGGCTACGCCATAAACCACTACCAAATGAGACACTCAAAAACCCTGGATCATCGAAATAACGCAAATTCGATACTGCCAAACCAATAGCAGCCGCTTGTTTTGCCTCTTTGCGGACATTTTCTATTCTGTAATTTAAAGCCTCAAACTTCATATTGGTATAGTTATTTGCACGTTCAACGGCATCGTCAATCGCATCAATAACGATATTGTTTACACGCTGGTCTGTATATTGCTTTGATTGATCAAGAATGACCTTCATCTGTTCTTTCGTGTAATCATGCAATTGCCCACCATTAATCGCTTCTTTTGAGCCTTTTTCAATCTTACCATCTGTAACATTATCAATCATCACAGGTTCACTCGGATCCCCCCCTGCTAAAGTGATTTTATTGGTTTTTTTGCCCTTTTCATCTCTGTCATAACGAACAGCATCTTCAGCAATACCATCAACCTTTTTATCAATATTATTCACTTTCCCATCAATGTTGATAACTGTGTCACCAATATTCTCAACCCTCTTTGAAATATGCTGAACATCTTTTTCAACACTATTGATACGCTCATTGGTCTGCCAAAGCTGCCCACCGTTTACCGCATCCTTAGAGTCTTTTTCAATTTTACCATCAGCGACATTGGTAATTTTACTTGGTTGACCATCGCGACCAGCATCATAGGCTCCTTTTTCTTTATCCCATTTTAAAGCATCTGTATCAGCCTTGTTGATGACATCATCAATACGGTTGTTTATGGTTGTCATTCCATTATTAACACCATCCAAAGCATCCGCTACATTATCATAGCTTTTCTTCTCAACAACTTTGCCATTCTCATCAAATTGGACAATCTGGAAATGAGGCGCTGTCCATTGACCATTTTCATACTTAGCACCACCACCAAAATAAGATGCGAGCGTCTGATTCAAAAAATAAAGCTGATTGCCGGTAATGGCTTCGGTTGAACCTTTCGCAATCTCCCCATCCAAAAGAAACTTAAGTTTGCTGTTTCTCTTTTCTCCATTTTTTTCATGTTTTGCGACAAATGCTCCCTCTGCATCATCCCACAATAACGCATCTTGAGAAACTTGCTTTATGCTTTTATCAAGTTGGGCTTTGTTAACAGCTTCATCATCCTTCACAGCTTCCTTTACACCAGAAATAGTGCGCGCTACCTTGCCATAACCTGCAATATTGATTTCAGTGCCTGCAGTGCCCTTACCAATGGTGATAAGTTTCTGCTCTTCGTCCCATTTAACGAGACTATCACCTTCTATTTGACTTTTTATCTCTTTTAACTGAGCGAAATTGACTGCGTCAGTATCATTAGTCCCTTTTGCTACTTTTTTAATCTGTTTATCCCCAGCGTAAATACCAGACTGAGACATACTTGGACCATCATTAGCAAAAAAGAAACCATCAGAAGTAATTTGAGGACCATCCTTAATATAAAAACCTTTATCACTCATACTACTCTTCCCAGTAGCAACACTCGTCAGTTTAAGATCATCATTTAAAGTAAATTGGACTTTATGCTCATTACCCTTATCGATTTTTTCAATCTTTAAGTTACCTTTTCCTACCTCTGCATCTTTTACTGAAAAATCTACTGTCTTACCTTTTGCAACAGTTGATTCATCTGACCCGTTAGCAGAAAGTTTCCATTCTCCTTCTCCTACCATAACCTCTCTCAAAGCTTTTAGCTGTGCAACATTGACTGCATCGGTATCTTCAGTACCAGCTGCTACTCCTGTAATTTGTCGTGTTACCTGATCAGAACCAATACTCAAAGCCCCTTCAGTACTCTTCCATGCACCCCTCTCGTCTGTTGACGGCATCCCCGTTATAGGATCATAACCGGATTTACCTTTGCTTCTATCAGCTAGGGACTGATACCCTAGAGCAATACTACCGCCAGCACTGGCCACTGCAGTTGAACCCAAAGCAAGGGAATTCGCCCCAGCAGCACTGTTAAAATTCCCTATTGCAATGGCATTTTTGCCTGTAACCGAACTATCTTGACCTATAGCAATTGACAAATCAACGCGTGCCATTGCCCCAATTCCTATAGCAATACTATCATGACCTCTAGCACCTGCCTTGGTTCCTATAGCGATACTCGTTTCACCTCTAGCTGTTGCAAGTCCACCGATAGCAACCGCAGATTGTCCAGATGCCTCTGATCCTATACCTATAGCGACACTTGCTTTACCAGACGCAAGCGCAGAAACACCAAAGGCTTGCGCCCCTCCAGCCGCTGCTGTCGCCCCTGCACCAAATGCTGTTGAATAGTTTCCCGTTGCAGAAGACCCACAGCCTGTTGCAAAAGAATAAACACCATAAGCCTCAGGACTAATATTCGTAGATCCCCCTGTAGAAGCTCCCATATAACCATTCTTCGGATCGTTTACTAGACCTTCACCAGCCCAAACCACCTGTTCAGTGGTTGTTCCATAAGCATTACTACCGCCGAGACCATTGAAACCATTGATAAATCTCTTATATTGCTGCTCTGCAGTTATTTTATTAGCAGCATTTTCTTGTCGCTTACCACCACGGCCAATAACGTTATCTACACCACAGTGGTCATCATCACCAGAAAGAACAATACTACCGTGGCTCCCATGTTTATAGCCTACCGCGTTACCACTATTGCTCTCATATGTAGCACTTCTTATTGCGAGATTCGCAGCAAAAACAGGAGAAACACTCGATAAGCATATGATCAGCAGAGCCAAAAACAGCTCTTTCACAAAAGACAACAAATCAAGCACACGAAGAAAACTTATATTGATTGCTGTCCACATGGTAAATATTTTTTTCATTATAAATTCCCCAATAAAATAGCTTCCTCCCAACAAAAAAATAGCTGTGAACATAAAAAAGACATAATTTAGGTGCTAAAAGGTCTTCTGATTAGTTTTTATATTCAAGTACCATTGTTGAGCGATGTGTATGGAGCTTTCTTTATTTGTGTTATTCAGGAAATGAGATCATTTCCTATGCTGTGGTTAGTGTCTGCTTAATTCTTATGGATTGGTTTCTACAGATGAGGTTGTATTTATTGAATAAAGCAGTTCTTTTAAAGCATTGTTGCAGAGTAGGAAATATCACAGATTTGCACGTGTTTTCTTGAGAAAAATGGCGGAAGAAATTTCTTGCTCACTTATCTTTAATTCCTACATTTCATGCCTTGCTTTCCTTTTCCCTACAGAAAGGAGTGTAGAGTAGATATTTGCTTTAAGTATAAGCAGCAAAAATGCGTATGACTCTGCCTTTTATATATCACTGCAAAATCTGATATTTCTCTCTTCGAATTCTCTTTAATGGGAATTTGATATGATTAAAGAAATGCCGCACACTATACTCACCTCTTTGCAGGTATTTTTCAACCTCATAAGGCCCTTAGCAACGCTATGATGAAGTCGTTGACAGCAGATTCTTGCTTTAATGACATATTACCGTCCTCCTCTCAGATAACCCTCCTAAAATTCAAGGAGGAACTTCTTTCGAACAAAACAAGTATTAATTAATATAGTTTCTGTATTTGTATAGGTTCTTGGATAAAAGATCAAGAATAAAATGAGTCTTTTTAAAAGTTTATAAAATTTCTTTCACATAAAGTGAACATTATTTTCATCCACAACAGTTATGAAAGATCTTTTTATAGCGTTTTGCTCAATCTTTATTTACTCTATTTAAAAGTTATACACAAACACAAACTCCATCATATGAACATTGTTCGTGTATAAAAAACAATTCACCCTCGCCTTATTTGGCAAGAGTGAATCAAATTATACTTATGTGTTTTATTTATTATTAGTTCAATGTTATATTGAATCCTGCACCGACACCCCAATGACCTCCAGAAGTGGTAACCGATAAATTGGACCGAATAGACCCACTTTCAGATGTATAACCAGCACCAAAAGCAAAGGCTGATTGGTTCCGCCACAAACCACTACTAAATCCAACGCTTAATTTTCCAAGTGTATCATTGTAACGCAAATTCGATACTGCCAAACCAATAGCAGCCACTTGTTTTGCCTCTTTGCGCACATCCTCAACAGCATAACTTAATGCTTCAAACTTCATATCGGTATACTGCTGAAACTGAGCAACAGCATTATCTACTTGTTGATTCGTATATTCTCTCGCACTCTGAAGAACAATATCCTTCTGCTCTTTCGCGTGGCATATAACTGACCACCATTCACTGCTTGCTTCGAGCCTTCTTCAATCTTACCATTTGCTACCTCTACCGTTATAGAAACCCCTTCATCTGCACCATCTAATAATGCCGATTGAGAATCAATAGCTGGCGTATCTACATTCCCCGCATCATCTATGGATCTAGCACGAGACATTCTTGTCATCCTTGTCATCATCAAAGGAAAACCCTCTACAATATCACTATGATTACCATCTTCAAGTAATGCCTTTTTATTTTTTTCACCATCACTAGAATTATCCTTTAACTCAGTAATATCATAACTCAAAGCTGTGATAGCATTATTAACACCAGAAAATGCATCCGCGACATTACTATACGTTTCCTCAACCTCATTACCATATTCATCGAAAGTTTTAACGACAAAAATAGGAGCTGACCATTTATTATCTTCACCATAACCAGCGCCATCACCAAAATAACTTGTAAATGCCTTAGACATAAAACAGAGTTGAGCACCATTTACTGCATCTTTCGATGTTGCTGTAAATGCACCACCCTTGATGCCACTGAGAATGCGCGAGCCATTAACATTATTTGCAATGTCTATTCTATTGCTAGCTTTGTTTTTACCAATCGTAATAAACCCAGCGCTGTTTTGCTGAATAAAACTATCACCTGTCATACTTTCGATCTTTTCATTAAGATTCGTAAAGAAACTACTTATACCAGAAAGTGCATCCGCAACATTCTTATAGTTCTCTTTAAGCCCATTACCATCCTTATTCAAAACTGTTATTGTAAAGGCAAGGTATTGATTTATAATGATAATCTAGCGTTATTCATATTGAATGAGAGTCCA
>NZ_HE998002.1:0-18491 GCF_000312585.1 Bartonella queenslandensis AUST/NH15 | reverse complement strand
GGGGCTGGCAAATATAATGAATCTGTCAAAAGCACAATTCAAAAGGTGGTTTGAAAAGTGATGAGGAAAACAAGAACACGTGAGAGATTATCCACCTTATCTGTAAAAAATTTGCTTAGAGCTCAATATGCAGAGGGAATTGGATGATGGCTTATCAAAAACCAGCACAGAATCAAGGACTTTGTTTTTTTCGATTCGATTGCAAGAAAAAACGTCGTGAAATGGGATGAGGTTTTTGTCGCGTTGCATCTTTGAAAGAAGCAAGGCTTAAAATTACAGCCTGCCGTGATCTTGTTGATATAAGGATTTGATTTATAAAGAATATTCTTTGTTGCCTGTTGAATGAATGACCTCGAATACCGTGGGATTTTCTCATTGCCAATCTGTATCGGTTGAATCAATCAAAACCATGTTTTCTTGCTTATGACAAGTAGGATGCGCTTACGTAGCATAAATTACGTAGCATAAAATTGTATAAGAAAAGCATGCCTTTTCATGAATCTATTAAGAACGTGAGAAACAAAAACGTGAGGCAATAAGCAATCTTCATTACTTAAAAGATATCGCTTTAGATGCTTTTGAAAGTCGTAAAACTGAATTAAAAGGAGATGGGAAAAATGGGGACTGGTTTTCACCTTTACAACTTTATATTCTCCCCAAATTAGGCTGTCTGCCCGTTTCAGAGATTACCCAAACAGAGATACGCAATACACTTGCTCCTATTTGGCATACAAAAGCAAGAACAGCAGAGAAAGCACTCTTTCGTCTTAATCTTTGTCTCAAACATGCGGCTGCTTTGGGTTTGGATGTTGATTTACAAGCAACAACAAAAGCATGCGCTCTTTTATGCAGCTTGAAAGTGAGAAAACTCAATGGACTTTATATTACTCAATGGAGTTTATATTATTGTATGAAAGCTTTACCGTTCTACTCTTCTATATTCTTCACATACTTTTCACGAGAACCCTCGCAAAATAGGCTTTTATCTCTTGAAAAAAGTCTCTTTTAAAGAATGACCTCAAATTCCAAAGCTTATTATCGTCTTTTAAACGCGTCAAATAAATGATACCGCAGTCTTCGTTTCATATATTCTCGCGCATCAATACATTGAGAAGACTCCATTGAAAACGCCCCTTTAGAAAAATAAAGCATATTTTCTCTCAATTCCCTCACGCGCCCTCCCGACTCCACTTGATAAATCTCCCCGCTTGATAAATCTTCTTGTACTTCCTTTATTTGCCAGCTTTACTTTCATGGCATCCCAATACTCTTTTTTTCCAGCGCAACCTTTTTGCAATTTTTCAGTTTTTAACTTTTAGGTTGACTTTCCGTTTATTTTTCTTATTATTTAGAATTATTCTAAAGTATAAAGGAACAGAGAATGTTGAAATCGTTTTTTTCATTTGTACAGCGTAAAGCTCTGTTCTTTCGTTCAACACAAAAAATGCTGCTTCAAGCGCTCAAAGCAAAAAAACAACATGCCGCGCTTTATTTAAAATATGCAAAAGCTCTAGAGTCTTATTCCTCTAGGGAAGCCGCAGTTTTTACCGCTATGGGGCTTCAAGAGCTTGAAAATTATAAGCAACTTTTGTGTCTTTCTTGCCATAATCGTGCACACACTGCTGATGAATTGTGCCGCCGCACTTCTTTTGTACAAAGCAAGGGGAGCCAAGCTTCGCAGAAAAAAATAATGGCAAATCAGACTCTAAAAAAGCCCTCAAAAGCACAAAAACAAACACTTTTGACATGGATTCAACCAGGTCTTGCAGGGTTAATGGACGGCTCTGTCTCCACCCTAGCCCCCATTTTTGCCGCAGCTTTTGCCACAGGAGAAACGCATCAAACCTTTTTGATAGGGCTCTCAGCTTCCATTGGTGCGGGACTTTCAATGGGTTTCACAGAAGCAGCCCATGATGATGGAAAATTATCAGGGCGTGGTTCACCATTGAAAAGAGGTCTTGCTAGCGGCATTATGACAACATTAGGGGGATTAGGTCATACGCTTCCCTATTTGATCCACTCTTTTTACCTCGCAACAGTCATTGCCTGTATTATTGTTTTTTTCGAACTAGGCGCCATTGTTTGGATTCAGAACAAATACATGTCGACCCCTTTTTGGCGTGCCTCTTTACAGGTCATCATTGGAGGAGCTCTGGTTTTTGCCACTGGGATTCTTATCGGGAGTATTTAAAAAAAAACGCATACCCCATAATTTCAATCTCCCATGAGAGAGTCCCTTTTAGCAAAACATCAAATCATCATGGGCAATGTCCTTATTAAGAGGTCTCTTAGGGTGCTTTAATATTTTTACCTGTAGAGAAATCTTACCTATAACAAATCATTGAGATCTCAAATACACGTGCTCCTTCATCAGGCATAAGCCATCATTGATAATGCCATTCCTGAAAATTGCATTGGAAGTGCTTTGAAGTCTTATGAATCAACAAGAGATGATAAGCAAGCTCTGGGGACAACCTGTATGAAAAACCTTTATCGACTTGTTTTATGGATATCTTTTGTTAAAGTGCTCTTTTTCCTAGGACACATATTTTGGAAATACCTTGATCATGACGCATACTGAAACCAACGCCCCTCTAAACAACCAAGAAAATGGTGTTTCTTCTCACTCTGTGACTTTATTTGTTCAACGTCTTGCACACGGACAAGGTTTAGAACTTCCTCACTACGCGACAGCGGGTTCTGCCGGTCTTGATCTTCGTGCAGCCCTTGGAGAAGAAGAAACACTCGTTCTTGCGCCAGGGCAGCGTGCCCTTATTCCAACGGGTCTCATTTTTCATTTATCACCAGGGTTTGAAGCGCAAATACGTCCACGCTCTGGCTTAGCTTTAAAACACGGTATCACATGCCTCAACACCCCAGGAACGATTGATAGTGATTACCGTGGTGAAGTCAAAGTCCTTCTCATCAATTTGGGCCAAGAAGACTTCTCTATAAAACGTGGAATGCGGATTGCCCAAACAGTTATCGCCCCCGTATCCCAAGTCAATGTTTGCGCCATTGAACCAGAGCAAAAAGCCAGCCAAAGCCATAACGAAAGTCGTGGAACAGGCGGTTTTGGTTCAACTGGGCATACTTAAAGCGGCTCTAAAAAATCTGCTTGTAAAGAAACACGGACTCATTCCAACGACTCTTTCACTTCTGACACTTCTGAGTCCCTTGATTTTTTAGGGTCCTTCGGGCTTTAGAGCGTAGGGGCAGGAATAACACGCGTTTATTCCCAAGACTCCTTCGCTAGACATACCCCTAAAAAAGCTTGAGCAGGGCATCTTTTTTTTCCTATCTCTTCTAAAAACTTACAAAGCATTGATTTATAATAATAATTCACTGTTTTGTATGTTGAATCACTGTTTAGTATGTTGAATAAGAGTCTTGAATATCGTAGGATTCTTTCATTTTAAAGCTGTTTATTTTTAAAGCTGTTTATCTTGAATCAATCCAAACCACTCATTTGCACATAACAAGCGGGATGCGTGTGTGGATAAAATTTTATATAAGAAAGGAGTAAAAATGGTCCTTGATAAACCGTCTTAAGTGCCAAGATCTGTCACAACACCCACGAGCTGGCAAAGTGTGTGATAGTGCCGGCTTACTTCACAATCCCGTTACTTTATCAATTCAGTGTCTATCAACTCAGCCATCTTACGTTTGAAACAATGAAACGTCCTTATATAGCTGGTTCTGCTCATCTTTATTGACATACAAATCTTGGAGAAGAAAAAACCCGAAGAAAAAACCTTAGCACTTAAAACAACACCCTTATTCCAACACATCTTTCATTGATCACTTGGGCTTTTAAACTTTTACAGGACACATCCTTCTAGGCTTCTCATTCAGCCTCCCCCTTCATAGGCCTCAACACCCCTGAAACGATTGACGATGATGATCCGGAAGATGCATGACGCATCCGCTTGATTGATGATTGATAAGAATAATGTATTGCCTTGTGAAATAAGAAAGCCAAATGCCATGAGATTCTCTCATTTCAAATCTGTTTGCACCCCCATCAAAGCCAAATCTCTTATCCGTTACAAGTCCATTACAAGCGCTGCTGACCATGTAGATAAAAACTGAAAAAATGCTTCTTATGCCCCATGATCCAAAGACTGTCACAACATTGCACAATCCATTGATTTATAATGACAATTCACTGTTTTTTTATGTTGAAGAAAAATCCAGAATACTGTGAGATTCTCTCATTCCAAATCTGTTCCATGTTGAATCAAGCAAAACCATTCGCTTGCACGTCATAAGCAGGATAAGCGTGTGGGTAAAAACTGTACAAAAAAGGACTAAAAATGACTCTTATGAACGCTCTCAAGTGCCAAAGACTGTCACAACACCCACGAGCTGGCAAAGTGTGTGATAGTGCCGGCTTACTTCTTCACAAAAGTCAAAATGGTGGGGCACAATGGATTTACCATTATACCCTTCACGGACGCCGTGGTAAAATGGGCTTAGGTGCTCTTTGAGAGATGTTTCTTAAAACAAGCCCGTAAATGTGCAACGGGTGGCGCTCTGTTGTAAATGAAGGTCGTGCTCCTATTAAAAAACGCGACAAACAAAAGCATGAAGCAATGCGTAATCTTCATTACTTAAAAGATATTGCCGTGGATGCTTTTGAGAGAAGATGAAAGGAGTATAATGCTAACGGCGTGTTCTTTTATGCAGCATAAAGATGTTGGTACCCAATCAATTTTTTAATGATTATTTTATGAGAGCATCCTTCATGGATAGCGTTGCAAAATTTAGATGCCCTAAGAGATACAAGATAATAACAGCTGTTGTTTTATACCGTATTTTTGCATCAAGATTGCGAGCGTTTTGCAATCCGACAAGATCGATTTTACGCTATCCAGCGCCTACGTGGTTTAATCAATCAATAACAATGCCATTATTAATTTCAGTCTACGACTGTGATAAAATTGCTTTATTTTCTTCAAAAAATGCTTTTTTTATCAAGGATCCAAAGTCGTTCCAGACGTTCCAGAAATATGAGGGTTTAAGGTATCGCTCATTGTTGCCGCCTCCTGCTCCACTGCGTTAGCGCTCGCTCGCTCGATAGCACCGTCTGCCACAACAGGTCCCTCTGCCCCATCAGCTGTTTTATGATTGACCACACCTCTTGCAGCAAGATTGGAAGAACTTTGCAATCCGACAAGACCAATTTTACGATATCCAGTCATTCGTATCTGGTTTAATAAATCGATGACAATGCCATAATCAATTTCACTATCTGCTTTGATTAAAATTTTTGTCTCTAAATTTTGCTTGGTTTCCCTTAACAAAGTTTCCCTCAAGGCTGCTTGTTTTATGAGATGATCCGCAATGTAAAGAGAATGATCTTTTTGCAAAGTGACATACAAAGGCTCATCAGGTTGAACCGCAGAAGGTTCTTGCGTTATAGAAGGAAGCTGAACAGGAATAACAGATGTTGCCAGTGGTGCAGCAACCATAAAAACAATCAGCAACACCAACACAACATCAATAAAAGGCGTTACATTGATTTCGCTGTGCAACCCGCCTTCATCAGTATCCCAATCATCATTAAAGCTTGCTTTCATTTTGTATGACTTTTCTGTTGTTTTTGTCGATCAAGTTCACGGCTCAAGAGCCTTTCAAGAGCAGCAGCGATATCCCCTAAATCACTGCGATAGCCATTCAAAGCACGCATAAGACTATTATACATAACAACGGCGGGAATAGCTACAAAAAGCCCCATAGCCGTTGCGAATAAGGCCTCAGCAATTCCAGGAGCAACCACATCAAGCCGCGTTGTTTGAGATTGAGCAATCCCAATAAAAGAATTCATAATTCCCCAAACCGTTGCAAAAAGACCCACAAAGGGTGCAATGGCACCAATAGTTGCAAGAACAGCGTTGCCATAGGCAACACGACGTGTCGCAGCCAGCAAGCAACGCGACAAAAGTGAATGAACTCTTTCTTTTAAACCTTCATGAACATCGCGGATATAACCATCGCGAGAAGTACCTTCATATTGATCGTTTTTTTCATAAAAGAGAATATCTTCAAGTGTTTGTGCACTTTTTCTTGTAGGAGCTCTCTCACCAAAGCTTTCACTTGTCCCTTCAGGAGCAATAAAATGAACCTGTTGTGTAGAAAGATAGACTTCCTTAAGGACCTCTTTGAGAAAAAACACCCCAGCCCCTTTGCTTTCTTTCAAGCTTGCCGCCAAACGCGTAAGAGTCTGAGCATTAAGAACCAATTGGAGTTCATGACGCACGCGTCGTTTTGCCAAAGTAATCTCAATAATTTTTACAAAAGCAATTGTCCAAGACATCAAAGAAGCAAGCAATAAAAGAATGATAACAGCTTTCACCACCCAATCAGCAGCCATAAACATAGAAAAAGGAGAAAAATCATGCGCTGTCAATACAGCAGAATGACTCTCTAAAGGGACTGTTTCAGATTCCATTTCTCTCTCTCACTCTTGTGGTCTTCTCTTTTTGACGCATCAAACCATCACCCCTCACAACATCACTGTTCCGCAATGCACCTTCCCTTCAACGTCACTTTCACATTTCTCTTAAGAAAGAAAACTTGATAAATCAAGTATAGTTTTCTTCACTCAATTCTCTACTTATTCTAGGAAATTCATTCAAAAAAAATTTTTATAATCCTTCGAAAAATTTATCTACCCTAACCGATTTACAGCGTAAATTTGGCAAAATGATAGACTTATAAGAAATATCCCATATAATATTTTAATTTTTAAAAATAACATATTGATTTATAAGAACAATTGATCATAACACCTCTTGAATAATCCCCTCATATCGCACGCTTTTCTCATTTCAACGGCTCTTGAATAAACCGAATAAAAACATTTCCTTACAGGGGATAATTTGTATGAAATAAGCAGCAAAGATAAAAGGATTTTTACCTTTAAAAAAATCAATTCTCTAAAATCCCCTTCTCACAATTAAAAATATGCCATAAGTCTTAAAAAAAGGACGATCACACTCTTTTAAACAGACAAAGAATACAATGAGGCGTGTTTATTTAACCCCTCCAATGCATAAGAGAAAAGAACAAGCTCTATTATTTTTCTTCTCTGCTTCAAAAGTATAAAAATGGCATGCCTCCTCCTGCAAAATTTTTCCTGCAAAATCGCCACCACCATATTTTTTCCCTGTCACACGTCTTAAAAAAATAAGTTTCAACATACTTTTAAAAAACTGCTCCACCTTTAAAAAAAAACCGCCCCACGAGAAACCGAAGAATTAAGTCAATTTCAACAGATCAGGTCCTTTACCGAAGAGACCAATCTTATAAGCCAAATTACATCTTATAGACGAAATGATAGGTAAAATTTATTTTATCAAAAACAATTTTAAATTCGACAAAATAAAGGGAACCCAAAAAAGCTTTTTGCGTTACCCAAGCAGTAAAAATTTTCACTCCGATGCAAATGATTACGATGAACACACCAACAAAATATCAACACAAATAGACAAGAGAGGGAAAAAACATCATGGCCAATAATAAAACAACACAAAAAGATAAAACAGCCGTAGAAAAGGAGCTACAAAACGAGCTTCAAGGACAGTTAGAAACGTTACGTCATGAAATTTCAGGGATGACCTCAACACTGACAGATCTTGGTGCAAAAAAATTCAATGCCGCCAAAGATAAAGCGGAAAAGTTGTATCACTCAGCGAAAGAAAGCAGTGAAGACATCATATCTCAAGCAAAAGACAAAATCAGTGATCTTGAACAAACCATGAATCAATGCGTTCGCAAAAATCCTGGCAAAAGCGTTTTGTTTGCGGCAGGTGTTGGTTTTATTCTTTCTCAATTATTGCGTCGTTAAACAATGCATAAGTTTATCGCACCTCTTTTAAACCATCTTGTCGGTGGAGGGCTTAAAAGCACAGTCAAGCAAGTGCGCCTGCAAGCCATTTGCTGTGGGTTTATTAGCATTTCATTTTTTATGGCTTTGCTTTTTTTATGTATCACTGGTTTTCTTGCGTTATGTACTGTTGTAAAGCCTCTTACCGCCGCCAGTATTATGTTTTTACTTTGGTTTTTTCTTGGAGGGTTAAGTCTTATTATCAGTCGGGTTCTTAAGGCTTATCAACGCTATGACCAACAAAAAAAGACCGAAGAACAACGCCATAAACTGATGACAGATGCAACCGTTTCCAGCCTTACCGTTCTCAGTCAACATCTTCCTTTTGCCAAATTGAGTGTCCCCATTCTCGGACTTGCAACATATTTTCTGTGGAAAAAGGATAAAAAAGACCGCTTTTCAGATAAAAATATGTAAGACTGTTATTTTAATCCCCCAAAATATGTAAGACTGTTATTTTAATCCCCCCAAGTGCTTTCTTTTACAATAAAAGAAAGCACTTTTTTATCATCTTTTTAATTTCTTCAAGCTTTTGAGAAGAAATCCTTCATTTAGCTCAAAGTTCTATATAGGACGACTTTAAATTCCTTGCACATAGCTCCTCATTTTTCACGAACATAGCACCATGAGGCAATGTTTGCATGAAAAGATCTGGTTTCATTTGCAATTTGTTATTTTTTGAAATGAAAAAGATCGCGTTTTTGCCTTTCTCTACACTTTCACCACTCCTTTGACCGCAACCAAAGATCACATGAGTCATTTGACTGTGTTTAGAGTGCTCTGAACACTCATTTTTATTACAATTACAGTTTAAGTTATGGGTTGTATGTTCTATGTGTATTTCGTCAGCAAAATGCCTGTATTTTGTTTTTGGTGTTTTTTTCTTAAAAAATCGACGCAAAATCCATTCAAAAAGATGGATAGCTTTTGCCAATTTTTCCACTGAAGCTTTAACCATGCATCCAACAATATCGACACAACCAGTGTCACTTCAATACGTGCATAAGAAGATTTAATTTGCCTCACCAAACCTTTAAAGCATTTCAAAGTTTCTTCTTGCCTTTTATACACTTCTAATATCTAATCTGTTTTTTGCTTAAATTCACAGTATTGAACAACCCAAATACATAAAATCAATCCCACAAGCTGTTACGATATCGCCATCATCATGATGATTACGGACAGGGGAGTGTTTAAAGTTGCCAGAATGCCTCATAACAATAAAGCCATCCCCATAAAGATTTGAAAACACGCCCTTTACTCCGTTCAATTTCACACCCCAATCATTTATTACTTTTAAAAACGATAGAAATTCCGCCTTTTTCAAATGAATCGGCGGTCCTTAACAAAATCAAAAGAAGTTTTGCTTCACTCTATGAAACCAGCGCGTCTCGTTCATAAACCAATCCAATCAATTGCCCCCAACTTACGGAACCAATTTCAGCATTTTCAGCTAATTTTCTATATTCATAACAGGAACAGCTCCAAAATAGCGGCTATCAAAACTTACAGGATCAAAACTTGAGATAAACCAAGCATATCCTTCTAAAACGCGATATTCTCTATTCGGTATACCTAATACCCCCCATTTTTTGCTGTTTTTCAATAAATAACCATTAACACTGATACCTTTTTCCGTTATGTGAACAACAATCACCAGAAACCGCTACCAACGGTTTCAAAAAAGGTATAGCTCCACTAGAACAAGCTCCTGATTGAAGATATCCTTTTTCAATAAACATTTTAATGATAGGTACCTCGGGAGGACAAACTTCCATAAATTGTCCCTTTCGCATTTCTTTCTGAAAGTAATTCACTTTCCAAATCCCTATAGGAGCAGAGTGCGAATAATTAATTCTAAATCCTTGAGAGAAAGCAAACAAAACAGCTAAAAATAAGAGAACATAAAGATATTATCACCATAACTCGCTTCATGAGACAATAAAACCTTCTTTGTCTTGTTTAATTTCATTTCTCTGATGCAAGCGATCAGTCATAGGAGGAGAAATTTTTGATCTTGCTGAAAAATTTGGATCTAAAAAATAAAGAATTTGAGTTCCCCGAATTACACTATTTCCGGCTACAAAAATAAGCATTTCCCCAGCTTCAATAATATTTCCTGAATTATCTTTTTTTGCTCCAGGCAAGCGCATAATTTCATCAGTCATCATCAATGGACGACGTGTTTCTTCATAAGACGTTGAAACTTGTTCAAGCGCCATACCAAAGCGTTTTCCAGAAGTTGAAATCTTTTCACGAACAACCGTTGTTTCCCCCGCCATTTTACTCATCCATTCAGCTGTTTCGACTTTGTTAGGCGCATAAGCAATGCGAATATGACAATTCGAAATAATACTTTCATTTGTCGTGTAAACTTTGTAGAGCTGCTGCACATCTTGTGTAATGATATAAGCTTTAAGACCATATTCAGCAATATAAGCAAGAGCTTTTTCAAAGATATCCAATTTTCCCAAAGTTGGAAATTCATCAAGCATTAAAAGTAAACGGTGTTTGTGTTCTGTTTTTGATCTCCCATCATCAAATTCCATGCGATCTGAAAGAGAAAGCACCATCTGCGTTAATAATAACCGTGCTAAGGGTCTCATTCTATCTAAATTTCGAGGTGTTGTAATAAAATACAATGAAACCGGCGTTTCAGCATCCATCAAATCACTGATATAAAAATCACAATATTTTGTGTTTTTCCCCACAATAGGATCTCTATAAAGAGACAGAGCATTATTTGCTGTTGAAATAATAGATCCTAATTCACGAGCTGGTGTTCCAGCCATACGACGACCAACACCATTAATAACAAGTTTTGCTTCTTTATCTGCCTCTTTAAATAGAGGATTATCACTTTTTATGTCAAGATTTTCCATTTCGTAAAACAAAGCAGAAATTGCTTTGGGATCATTATCTTCATCAAAGTCATCATTATCTTTAACGACAGCAGCAAAATCTCCCACTCCTGTTAACATGTGTGCACAATCCTGCAAACAAGGTATCCGTCCAATTTTCTCTGTTTTGTAGAGAGCATGAAGAATAACACCATTTAAAAGTTCAAAAGCAGCGGATCTGAAATGGTCGCCTGCAATTCCTTTTCCGTCGTCATCAATAACCATTAAGGCTATGTTTTGTGTATCTGCTACTTGATAACGTGTTCTGAAACGAATTTCCCCTAATGGGTTCCATGAACATCCAACTTTTGGTTCTGCTGGATCAAATCTTAAAATTTTATTTCCGGCATGTTTTTTACGCCATCCCGCAGTCATGCCATAATTTTTACCTTTTATATCAAGAACAAAAAGACTATGTGGCCAACTTAAAAGAGTAGGAATAACTAAACCAACACCTTTACCAGAACGCGTAGGTGCTAAAACCGCTATATGTTCTGGTCCATCATGGCGTAAATAATGCAACACTCCCGTTTTGGGATCAGAAAAGGCTCCACAATATACACCCTCTCCTTTTTGATTATGTGGTATAAGTCCCATTTCTTGAATTTCATTAAAAGTCGCAAAATGCGCTGTTCCATGAAGATCATCAGTACTTTTATTACTCTTTGAGGCAAAACCCGCCCAAAGAGTAAAACCAATCAAACCAATTAATATGCCAATACAAAATAGAACAAATATTATGTTACACTGGCTAGGAGCATAATCATAAAATCTAAAAACCCAGAAAACCAAGAAAATGATGAATAAATTCCTTTAAAATTAGATCCAAGAGAGGAACTATAATGCAAAATATGCGCTAAGTACTGTGTGCAAAACTGATTGAGAACAACAAAATAAATCCCGAAAAAAAAAAGATATATCTTAATCGAGATGTTCTTTTGGGTATATGTGTAGAATGATTTTCCAATTTTCCCCCATTTAATTACATAATTACAGAATTCGCTATATGTCTATACACAATACAAGAAACGAATGCACAAGAATCTTATTCTTGTTTTATTAAAGAGAATGACCTTTATCACACGAAAGATCTATACCAAGAGCTTTGACTTGCATTTTTTCATAGAGCTTGCGCATTACCTTCATATTATTCATCCGCACATCAATAACTGTTTTTTCTGCTATTGTTAAACCAGATTTATCTAGGTTTCCCAATCGCGTATAATGAGATGCCATTGCTCGTCGCGCTCCATCATAAGGCAATCCATTTTTACGAAGCTTTGGTAGATTATGTCCCTATTAATTATGTTATATTGCTTAGGATCAGAAACAATCATTACATGATCTTGAATAACATCAATTTCATTTAATGCTGTTTCAAGACTATTGGTCATTGCTTTGCTGTTACTATATCGGAACAAATCATCTTCCACAAAGCTACGCTCCGTATCTATAAGCAACGGTAAATCGTCACTTTTACCAACATTACGAAGAGAGTTGCAAAGTATATTTTGCACTTCACTTAATTTCTCGAATACACTGGTTTTTTCAAGATCTTGTTTATACCCATGTCTACGCAAAAACAGTTTCTGTAAACTCTCTTCTTCTCTAGAAATGACGACCTCCTATTACAACGCCTTTATCTAACCAATCTGAACCATATGCCTCGTCAGCACTTTTTGTAGAAAATCCCATATCACGAATGAATTGCGCACCACGTTTATGTTTAAGATGTAAAAGCGCATGAGCTGGATATTCAGCCATTGCCAACCATTCCCATGCTGTTTTCTCATCACCAACATGATCTGCTGCCTCTGATTCAGCAAGATAGAGTCCATTTTGAGAGAGACCACCTGCCCGCAATCTCTCACGTTCAGCATCAGTCATATAACTTTTGGGTAATTTCTTTTCCATAGGAAACTCCTTATCTTTGTGTATGTTACATACTAATTTAAAATTTGAATCTGAACAACAAATGAACTGTTAAAGGCCATTTTCAATTTCGTGATTTTTTCTTTCTCTATATGAAGTTGTATTAGGATTTTGAGAAATTTTTTGTTCTTGACTCTGCAAAAGATGAGATCTGACACGAGAAATCATAACTCTATCGTTTGAATTAATATAATGCACAAGAATCTTATTCTTGTTTTCTTAAAGAGAATGACCTTTATCACACGAAAGATCTATACCAAGAGCTTTGGCTTGCATTTTTTCATAGAGCTTGCGCATTACCTTCATATTATTCATCCGCACATCAAGGATAGACTTTTCAACTGATGTTAAACGAGCTTTGTCGAGATTTCTCAAACGCGTATAGTGAGATGCCATTGCTTGTCGTGCCTCGTCATAAGGCAAACCAGCTTTCCGATTTTTGGATAAACTATAAGCCTCATTTATCACCTTATATTGGACAGGATCACCAACAAGCACAACATGCTTTTTAACAACATCTATTTCAGTCAATGCCGTTTTAAGGCTATTAGACATTGCCTTACTATTGGAATACCGAAACAAGTCACTTTTTATTATGCTACGCTCTGTATCAAGAAGCGATGATAAATCCCCCCTCTTTCCAACGTTACGAATATGAGTACACAAATCGTTGCGTATATCAGATAAATTCTTAGCAGCTAATGTATCATTGTTTTTTTTCACATAGATTTCTTCACGAGACAAAATCCGTTCTAATTCTTTAGAAATACTGACCTCCTATCATCACACCTTTATCTAACCAATCTGGACCATATTCCTCATCCGCATTCTTTGTAGAAAATCCCATATCACGAATAAATTGTGCTCCATTTTGAGATCTAAGAAATAAGAGTGTATGAGCTGGTAAATCAGCCATTGCTAACCATTCCCATGCTGCTTTGTCATCACCAACACGATCTGCTGCTTCTGACTCAGCAACATAAATACAGTCTTGATCTAACCCGCCTGCTCGTAACTCCTCACGTTCAGCGTCAGTCATATAACTTTTGGGTAATTTCTTTTTCATAGGAAATTCCTTTCTGTAATCTATCTTAAAACATTAATCTAATAGTTGAATCTGGTCAATCAAAGTACCTCTAATTTTTTAAAGCAAGCTGTCTTTTAAGCCTAAAATAAGTAGCATGAGAAATCCCTGTTTTTTCCGTAACAATTTTGGAGGATAGGCTCTGCTTAATCAGTGCAATTGCCATCTCTGTCTTTGGATGAAACTTTCGACCAAATTTTACACCTGCCGCCATCGCAGCAGTCCTTCCATCATTGGTTCTTTCTAAAATACGTGCCCGTTCAGCTTCTGCTACAGCAGCTAAAATTTGAATGACCATTTTTCCCATCGTTCCTTCGGTACTAAGTCCATTTTCCAGAAAACGAATAAACACACCCTTCTTGTAACAATTATCAACGATAGAGATCATATCAGCAGTATTACGTCCAAGTCTGTCCATTTTTGTACAGAGAATAGTATCATCTCTTTCTGCACGACAAAGCAACCGTTGCAACCCTTCACGTTTATCTGTAGAACCTGTACTTATATCAGTAAAAATCCGGTCTTCGCGTACTCCAGCATTTTGAAGTTCAGTAATTTGAAGAGCTAATTTTTGTTGATTAGTTGATACTCTTGCATAACCTAAAAGTGCCATTTTTGTCTCATAAATCTTTTTAGATACAATTTTTATATCATAATATAAATATACGATTTATGATACATATTTTTTGCTGTTTTGGAATATATCAAATATTATAAGTTTTGAGACAAACTGCCCCGTAGAAAGGCGTAGTTTTAAAATAGCAAATTTTATTAATAGGACTCTACTTTCTGCTCATTAACACAACAACAAAATCAGATTGACTAATTGCATAACTAGTTAAATGAGATGCTGTACTTTCTAGCCTGAGCCTAAAAAAATTAGTTAAAATATTTGTTTAGAATGATGATTCAATTATTAAAAAAAACAGTTGACAAAGAACTTTTTACCAACATCCTAATCCCCAATAAACAGCATAATCCAACCACGCCAGAAAGAAGGAATAACTTACCACCCGAAGAAGTATGACTTAAAACAAAGGCTCCCATAAACGGCGCCACCAACATCGCTAAATTTTGTACAGACTGTACCCATCCGGAAGCAATGCCAATTTGTTCATTGAAATGGGTTACCAGATAAATGTTAGAAGATATGAAAAAGCGCGCACTGACCATTCCAATAAGGAAAAAACAAAGCAACAAAGTCTCAATATGAAGTAAATCAAAGTAAAAAAAGCACACTGAGATAATGACAAAACAAACCATTGTTGACATGGCTGACATTAACAACTCCGATATTTTTCCTGTAAGGGGGTTATGCTTTGATTTTTTCACACGCCAAAACCCATAGAGAAAATTACCAATCGCTGAAGCAGATACCAGCATTCCAAGAGTCTGTTTATTCATTTTCATTGTGCTGAGAATAACGGGCAACTGATTATTCACCATAAAGACCATGGCAAAATAAATGAATATCACCCCCACATAGGCATACCAAGCTGTCCCATAAAGCCTCTGCTGTGCTTGCGTGGTATGCGCTTTTTTTATTCCTAGCGACGAGACACGTTGTGCACCAATACAACAAAACACAATAAAGCCTAGGAATGTCAAAAATCCCGAAAATAATAAAGTATAGGTATCTGATAAAAGCACAGACAGAGCACTCCCCAAAGCGGGTCCGATCATCTTTGCTGCGCTATTGATCATGTTAAGCACAGAATAATAATGGTTCCGTTCTTTTTCAGGAACAGAATTTGCACTGAGAACAGAAATTGCTGGAAGAGCAATACTATTGAATGTTGCTCGCATGACTGCCACTATAATAAATCCTTGCAGACTCGTAGCCATTAATAAAACGACAGTACACAGTGCCCGTAACAGCAGTGATGCCCGCAACCAATGGATCATATAATGGCTACTGACCAGCATTCCAATTGGCTTAGACAGAACGATTCCCGGTAATAAGGTTACCGCTCCAATCAAAGCGACATCATATTGATCAGCTTTCCAGTAAAACACAGATAGGGTCAAAATCACGATATAATCAATCCAGCCCCCAAATGACACTAAGCCATTACCCAATAAAAGCATAAACAAGCGATTTTTGGTTGTTGCATTTACTTGCGCCAAAATACTACTCCTGCTTTTTCATCAGCAATGCTTATTGGATTGTTGATTTTTTCTTGCACCATAAAGGCATTAACAGCCATCTTACAAACTCGGTACTGGTAAGCCATTAAAAAAATCTGCTACAAATATACATCGCGACGAAGATAAATTATGTAATACACCTGCCATATAAATAGCTGTTTTTCCTTTAAAAACACCGCAATCAATCAGATCCCTTCAATATCTTTAGCCGTTTTAATTAGAATGTCTGGCTCATAAATTGCGTTAATCAATATTTTTCAAGAAGATTAAGATATATTTCATTTTTAATCTCCCACATTGAATCACACCAAAAAAATAATTCCAAAATTTACTAATTCACGACAAAGCGTCACTTTCGATTCATCGTTCAATTTTCCTGCCAAAGAAACAGGAGTAAACACTTCATAATTTTTAGCACAAATCGATTCAACTTCATCTCGACAAAAGGCAGGCAATGATAAACTTGAAGGAGTAGAAACGAGAGGTTTACCTGGATGGATTGTTGAGCTAAAATAAACAGATATGTGTTCTCCGTCCTCATTCTCTCGAATGCGCAAATTCGCTCCTAAACGCACCTGTAAATGTGTTTGGCTATTAATGTTATGCGCATGGACCAGAGATGCCAATCGTTCGTCTGATATTTCATGTTTTGTGGCGTTGTAAGCAATTTCAAAATCAGATAATATCTCTTCAAATGGCACTCCTGCCATTCGTTTTAATAGATCCTTCGTTAATTTTTCTAATGTGGTCTGCTCGCTAAATGGAAAAACATTCTTGCGTAAGTCACCAACATGTTCGGACATTAAGCGAATAAAACCTTCCAACACCTCAAAAATCTTAATCGGTTGCAAACCAAAAGCCATGTGCAGAGAATAATCATCTAGGCACTTGGCAACATGAGGAGTGCCGGCAGGAATATACAGAATATCTCCTTTTTCAAGAACAACTTCAATTTCAGGTTCTGATAGTTCATCTTCAACAAGAGAGCGCTGCATAGGCAAAGTAGGATTTTCAACTAGTTTTTCCCAAACTTTCCATGATTTTCTGCCTTCCAGTTGCACAACAAAAACTTCCGTTGTGTCGAAGTGAACTGGTAATCCTTTGAAATTAGCACTAGTCAAAAATGGTTTTGCAAATGCATATCCACCAAAAATCTGCTCTAATTGTTTGCACAAAATAGAAATTTTTGGATGTCTTGCGTCAAGTTCTTCTAGCTTAAGCGTTGCACCTGTCTTGAATTGTTCAAGAATAAATTCCCGTTGTGTTATAGCTTGACCATTATAAGTTGGAATATTTATCGTAGCACCATTCTTAGATATTCTCACAAAATTACGTAGTGAGCCCTCTCCCGCGATTAGATAACGATCAAAATCACGTATCGAGAACAGAGAATGTAACTTACTGGCAGATTTTTATATTAATGGTTTTTTTTCAAAATAATTATCTAAAAAAGCTTGGCGTCCAACTGGACCTATAATCTGGTCAATCATACATATCTCCCCCCCAACGAATAAAGATGACGGCATCTTCCGATACCATCATCTCTTTGGAAAGCCTTAAAATAAAACGTGCTGTGCAGAAGCTAAGGCTGCTGATGGTACAAATTTAATATCTTCTTTATTAAGAGACATGTCTACTCCTCCTTTTTAAATTTAATAATTAACACACTCAATATAATCATTTATCTTATACAACTGTCAATCTAAAACTTAGACTATTTTCAAAAGTATTTGCCATTCTTATGCCCTTGTTACTTTAATTTATGTATATAGAATACCTTATGCTACGGTATTCTATGAAAAAACTAAGCCGTCTTTTAAAATTAATAAGGAAGAGAAGCCATCGGATGCCCTCGCCAAGCAGGCAAAATTATATCTTTTGTCACCATTATATTGAAATTATAACCAGGACGAATGGTAATTGTTGGCTGAATATCTAAATTTTTACGAGTCATTTCAATACCAACTTCACCCCATTGTCTACCAAGCTCTGCCGCTAACGTTTCTTTTGCTGTTGCCAATTTACCTTCATTATTGCCTATCTTAGCTGTTTTTTGAGACATTTGTGAAGCCCTGAAATAATAGAAAGCAGAAAAGCGTTCCCAAAAATTTTCAAATAATGATTATTCACCTTATCCTTAAATCCCGCATAACCAGATTGATCTGACCCCGGCATATTTCCAAGAGATAATGAAGAACCATCGGGATAAATAACTCTTGACCAAGCAATAAGTACGCGTTTTTGACTCGTAGATACCCTACTATCGTATGTTCCAATAAGTCTTGAACCTATAGGAATTAAAACATTTTGACCAGTAGCTGAATCGTAAACACTTTCTCTTACCTGTATAGCGCCTGAATAGACAGGTACATTTTTTTCATAAAATTGTGATGACAATGGTTCTGGATACAAAACCACATTTTGTTGGTTGGCGTCTTGTTGGTTTTTATAATCTGTCGATTGTAACTTCAGATTTTGAACTGGTTTTTCTATTGTTTTTTCTGTTGCATGAAAAAAAACTGTTTGAATAAGTTGT
>NZ_HE998001.1:22969-24406 GCF_000312585.1 Bartonella queenslandensis AUST/NH15 | reverse complement strand
AAACATACATAAAAGGATGGATTCTTAAGTGGATTCATATAAAATAATTGCACTCAATCTATTGACTTTATTGTGTTTTTTATGATATATTCCTCCCTTGTAAAAGCAATAATTTCGCGCTCTCCGTTGGCGCGCTGTTTCGCATAATTAAAGACGGTGATTTTCTATTTCTTCTTGTACACTATTATGGCACTTACAAATATTATCAGTAAGCTTATCAATTGGTACAAGTCCATCCAAAAGTGTCTATCTTTTGGCATTGACATATTTCTGACAAATCGAAGACCTGAATCTCCAATTTGACGACATATGACCACGGGTAAATTTAAAATTGTGTCACATGTGGCATAACCAAACACAATCTAGAAAAAAACTCAATAATGACGCTATCTGCCAACTATATGCCTAAGCTTGTTGTTACTATAAGCCTACTGCGCGCCCAAGCTTACGGGTTTGCATCTTATATCTCATCATAGGTGCACTTGCACACTCAAAAGCAGAAATTCTCTATTCCATTGAAAATAAAGTAATAAATCTAAAAAATACCTTTTTAGACAAGATCTCTGCTCATTAAGACGCTTTGGCTTTTTTGAGCAAAAAAAGGAAAAACACGAGAGAAAAGTCTTGCCTCTGTTATCATTCGTGTGACCCCAAAAAACAATAATCGCAGTTTTTTAAGGAAGAAAGCAAGAAAAATGAAAATAGTTGTACAAAGGAAAATGGTCCTGCACGCGATACATCGGTGCTAACGTTCTCTTTAAAAACACACAGATAATTACAACCAGCTTCAAAAAACAGCCTTACTAATGAAGTACTGCTAGAGGGTTGCATGCACAATGCAATAATGACACACTGATTCCCACAAGCGTGCTTCACAGATTGTACGCGTAGCCTGTACAAAGTCTACCGCTCCTAAATACTCAGACGTAATACTACTGGATCGTACAGTGACCGCAGTTGCACCCTTAAACACCGGTTCCTACCATATCATAATGCTTGACAAAAGCATCATGCCATCATAGCAACCGCTTTGCGTAGGGGTTCCACAACATGGTTCTACAAATTGTTGACGCATTGCCAAGCTAACAGTTTTCTTGCCCACCTACTACGCCAATGAGACCATCACTATCCTCTTTTTGAATCGTAAAACAAAATGATTTCCCATGAACGATAAACCATCTGCTCAAAGTCCAGCTAGCTCAAACTCATAGCATTCTAAACCTTTAGGCTCGCTCTTTCCCCAAGGGGGCATAGTCAGATATACCACTTCCCTCACGTATTCACGCGCTGGGATAAAAAAATCTGAAACTACGAGGCAACGCTGCATTTGTATGCAGCGTTGTTGTTAGGAATAAGCTTCTATTGAGATAGTTCTGATGGGAAGCACCCACAGCTAATGATATAGGGATTAATTTGGATTCTTTCGAAATGCTATAT
>NZ_HE998001.1:17029-22695 GCF_000312585.1 Bartonella queenslandensis AUST/NH15 | reverse complement strand
CACCACCAGTAAACCCACTTAAAAGACCAAAAAGAAGATTAAAATCAAATGCATATTTCAAATCAGGTACAACCTTGAGAAAAACAATCAATGTGAATTTGATGACAAAAGCGATAAGAATAAATGTCAGCGTCAACGGCGTACCTAGCAGAATAATGAAATCCGTTCCCTCTTTGATTTTTAAACGCGTAGTAGCACGCCAGAGCAACCAGCCAACGCCAAAGCCGATCATCAGCCCTGCCAACATTGCGATTGCTCCCCAGCGCGGGAAGCCCAGCTGGTTAATCACATCGCTTGCGCCCAAAAAAGAAAGACTAACGGCAAGAGAAAAAGGCGGTAAACCTTCGTTTCCCTATCTTTCAATGCGATTATTCCCCTCGCAATGAGAAAAATAAGCAAAATCCAAGCCCATAAAGGGGTTCCAGTCAGAATGTTAAACAATGACATATTATGCTCCACGATGTTTGATGCGATAAAAATATCGCATGATGTTAGGAAGATATTTAGAAAAAAGAATACTAGCACAAATTACCCCCCTAGTGACCCACCAAAGCTGGGGGGCCCATGCAAAAAAAGCCATTAGAAGGCCATTTGCAAAAAAGATGATTACCCAAATCCATATAATATATTTATTGATGAGATAAAATAGGATATGTTTGCGTTTTTCTTCAGAAACACCAGCACTCGCATAAAAAATGGTAAAAGGTTTCTTTACCAGCAAGCTAATCAATGAAACTAGAGCAAATGACAGATAGCAAAAAACTGTGGGGTAGTTCGGTAAAAGTGTAGACCATCCAGCAAAATAATTAACAAACAGGACAATAAATGTCAGAATGTTAGTAATCATCACGGGTTCTCCCTGACGGATAATTTTAATATTCACAGCAATAATGGACAATAAAATCACAGTTAAGATGAGAGAGCGTTCGACCAGAGTTAAAACGTTTCCATTGATAGCCCAGGAGTAAATACGCCACGGAATAAAAGAGATTATTATGTTAAACATGGTGCATCCTCCTTGCAATAATGCGTCATCGCCGCGTCAAGATTCCCATCTTCAATCTCATGGAGGATAATAGAAAGGAGGACACTAGAAAGTTACATGATAGCATATTTGCAAACTCCCATATGCGCGTGGCCAGTGGCACACCCTCCCCCCAATTCGTGCAGAAATGACGTCGCTCTTGGTACTGGACGTGTTACGTCGGTGCTAACCTTCTCTATTTTTTTGCAGAACAGAAAGCGCGTATCAGGCTCTCTAGCCATACTTAGAGTACGCAAAGTTATTCATCACTCTACAACACCTTAAGCGCACAATTTTATGTTTTGTATTAAAGGATTTTTGCTTTCAAAATATACGAACAACATCACACAAAGTAGAATAAACAAGCTGCCCCCAACATTAAACCAAACCTTGTCTGTAACCAGCACTGTTGCACCGAAACAGTTAACAATAGCGTGGATAAAAAAAGTGCACACGCATAAAATTTAGAGCGCGTAACAACACCACGATACGCCAAGCATGTATTCAAAATATACATGAGTATGACGCTCATTAAAGCACACAAAAAAATACTCGCTTGCGTCCAGGAATAAAAAATTACATATTCACTGACTAATAACCTAGATCGAATAAGCCAGCCATTATAAACAAGGAAAGACCCTAGCACCTTATAAGCTAATTCGCATAAACCCCAGCCTATGCCAATATTCAGCGGCAAACGCCACAACAAACTAGGCGAGCACCGATAAAACTTAGTAACTAACCAATGACGCATGGCTTCTTCTGCTACAACAATAAAAACCGTCAATGTTAAAAATAAAAAAATAAGCGCCAGCCCCTGCTCTGCACGACTCTCGGTTTCAAAAATACCATCATATAAAGCGTTTTTATTACAGATTGTTCCCAAAAAGCAATAAACCCGAAAGCAATGCAGCTAGCAACAAACCATCCCACAGCACCAGCGACAACCAATTTGAACTTCAGAAAATGATGAAACACACATAGAAGAAAAACAACGCCAAGCACTTGCAGTAAACGTAAGGCATCAAGTTTATGTTCTGTTTCCGAGTAACGCCATACTAACAGAACAATCACCCCCAAAACTATGCCGCTCAACAGCACATTTATCCAACTAAATATAGAGCGAAAAAAATTATAAATGACAGCACCATAAATAAGGCCTGGAGAAGCGAAGTAATAAATAAAACCAACATTATTATGCCCCCTCATTTACTACAGCGTAACTGCTATTTTTCTTCATGGATAATCTGTCTTGCACAAAATCATAAATTTGCTGCATAAGAGCAAACATAAGAATAGTAGCGATTGTATAATGCCCAATTGCAAGAAGTTCTGGCTCAGCGGCCCACCATGAAAAGCGCGCCCAAGCCGCCAAGCATTGTAAAAGCAAGATAAGAACAAAAAAACGCCATTTCTTGTCAAAGCAAACCACAAGCATTAAGAAAGTTGATAAAAGATTCAGATCTATAATAAACGCATAATATATTACCGTCGTCAAGTAAAGAAAGTAAGGCGTCCCTATAAAGACTAAAGGTCCCTTTTAGGATCTTCACAGCTTCTGGTAGAGATGTAAGCAGGCAAGCCCTATAGCAGCCCCCCCAAACCCCCATTCCCACGCTCAGGGCTGCCTCTACACCATTGCCGTTATGTTGTGCTACCTAATGAGAGAGCAAAAAACTGCATAATCGTCATGCCTATAGGGAATAGACCAACAGCAAAAACAATATTAGGCGTACTATAAGCAGAAAAATCAAAAATTAAACTACCTATCATACGCATAAAGCCGTATAGAAAAAAATCAAAAGCACATAACAACCAGTGCTTGACCCAATAATCGCCTTCGTGCCTTTAAACGCTTTAACCAAAGAGAGTAACCAGCGGTACCCCAATATAAGCGAAAGCGCCAAAAACATAATAAAGAAAATAACTCACAGCGCCATAAACATAAAGAAAAACAAGACACAAAATAACGAGCAAGAAAACCAAATGTTCAACCAATGTTTTTTTCTTCATCAAAGGAAAAATAATCAGCACCAGACAAAAAACAGCGCCGATAACAGATAATGTCAATTTGTCAAGCATTATAGTCTCAGAAATAGAATTTATTAATATTGCGTAGTCTGAAGAAATGCCAAACATAGATAAAAGACCAACCGCAAAATGAATTACAAAAGGCAGATAGAAATAGGCCTTGCGCTTATCTTGGAAACCAAGATACATAAAACGCGTATTTACAACATGCATCAATACAATCATGCCCGTGGGCAATAAGATAGCTGATCGCTTGTGGATAAGATTCAAATGCGACATAGCACGCCATTTGTGTCTCCCTATCAACACGGTAATTCAAGTAAAGAAAAAGAGCTGGGAGGGTCTTATAGCATAAGTCTAGAACACCCAGCCTAGGCCGAAATAAAGGACCTCACGCGCAGCTAATTCTGACTTATATACGCAAAGCAACCACAAACGCAAAAGCTCCGCAGTTAAAACTGATATCAAAAGGATAAAAAAGGGATAGTTTGCAGCAACCCCACTCATGTAATGCACCACCTGCTGCTGGCTATTATTAGCAGCAGACAAAGCAGGCAATGGTAACAAAGAGCTCAAATATACAAAACCTGCCCCAATACACAAGGCAGCAACTGCACCACAGAATCCAAGAACTAAATATTTATATGCGTAGCGCTCGTGCAGAATTAAAAGTATGCCAAGATAACATACCAAAAGCAAAAAAGATAAGTCTGAAAGCCCACTTTCACTATGTAGATAAGCGAAGATGATAGCGCAGGAAAGACCAGCTAGCCCCCCAAATGACGCGCTCGCCCAACAAGCCATTGTTTTTCAGGACACGAGGGTTGGAACTTATCCCAAAACTAAGCAGCATTCCAAAAATTAAGTCAGACATATAATTTCCTTAAAGCGCCTTGCCCTCCCAAGCATACCAAGATATTATTGCGGGAGAGAAACTCCCTGCTAAGAGGCTGATAGCGTACCCCTTAGCAAGGCCTTTACCTTGTTAACAAATCTAGGTCAAACAACAATTTCACCACTTAGAGCAAACACAACCCCAACCAGCTTTAGCAATACCCGCGGCTGCGCCACGGACCCCGCCTACTATTGCTCCAGAAACTGCCCCTCTTGGGGTGGCTGCTCTAGGCTTTAGGATAAAACCCAAAGAACTATAGCCTCCTGTCCTCTTACTCAGTTTTCTTTTTAAACGGGTTAATCACACTAAACTTCACATTCTTTGATTTAATGTAACGCACGTACACATAAACAACATACATCAAACAAAGCCAATTTGTAACCATTCTATAGTCATCGTCTGTATGAACAAACGCTACAGAATAAGAAACAAAGAGGCTAAAAAACAGCTCTGCAAGAACATCAAGGACCAACCAATAATATTTCTTTGTAGTAACAAAGAGAACCATCAAAAATGTCAAAAAAACCTGGCCCGTTAGAATAACAAAACCAAGCGCCGCATAATCAAACATTTTTTTCACTGTCTCCCTGTTTGCAAAACCTATCTGTTGATAGATTTCTCGAAGGTCTGATAAAAGCAGTGATGACACAAAAAAGATGCCTATGGCAAATCCACAGCCAATGCAAATGCTTAAATCTAGCACTGACATAGATTTTTCCTTCAAAGCTTTAGCAATTAGGACATAGCGAGCCCCCCCTATCATCAACGGAATAATGAAAAGCAGATAAATATAGCTCGAAAGCTGCAGATCAAAAAAATCTAACAGAACGCCATCACTCATAACAATAAAACCAGCTGCGATGAAAAAATGGGGCAACTTGCGATAATGGCCAAACTAAAGCACTTTATATTGTTTACTATATTGGATATAAATTCCCTGCAAAAATAAAGCAAGAATATAATTATAGTACCACGACGAGATATCATCGGCACACCGACTATATACTCAAAGGCCAACATGAGAGGAACAACAACCAATACCCCCACTATGAATGTAACCATGTTCTCCCTGCCTAACATGCTTTTTCCATTAATAGCAATAGTTTTGAAGAATAGATACATGACAAACACCAGACAAAAATAAGCGAGCACTAAACCAAACGCGCCCATAGCTCCTCCTGTGCAATATTCTAAACATAAAGGTGGCACCTTTTACAGTACCACCGTTCTAGGCTTTAGGATAACCCAAAGAACTACATCAAAAGTGTATCACCGTCCCACCACTTGAATGAGCAATAGATTGACCAAAACGCTGTGCGCCACACTGGACACCAGCCACACCATAACCAACATAACCGCCTATGGTCTCTCCGTACTCATTGCCTACAGCTTGCCCAAAGCTTGCGGCGGACATTGCACTAGCAGGATTACGCCCTATCTCGGCTCCTCGGAAAAAACCACCCACAAGGCCAACCTGACCACTATGCTTGTTACCAAACGCAGCACCAACGTCATATTTGCTACTAAAATTATCGGCACTGCAATAATCGCGCGAACCACTTGAACTTCCCATTTATTTTCCCCAATTTAGTGTATAAACAAATTCCCCCAAGGCTACTTATGTCCCCGCACCAGAATGGCTTACCCATAATCAACCACCGAAACACCCCTTGGAGATATGAATGCACTTTCATGCAAGTTCACATTTATAATATA
>NZ_HE998001.1:15506-16688 GCF_000312585.1 Bartonella queenslandensis AUST/NH15 | reverse complement strand
TTAGTTAGCCCATTTATTTTCAAGCGATTATTGATTGTATCATTCCGTTTTGGGCAAAATTTGAAAAAAATCATCCGCGCAAGGTCTCTACTCAGTGACGGCTCACACGCAAAAAGCCCGCCAAGCGCGGCTTTTAACAGCCTCACAAAACGCCCAAAATAAGAATTAGGAAAGTTGGAGAAGATAAATGGTACGGTTGGTGGGATTTGAACCTACGACCTCTGGTGCCACAAACCAGCGCTCTAACCAACTGAGCTACAACCGCATAAAAAGCAAATGTATCATAACTGTTCACGATTTTGTAAACATTTATTCTTTGTTTATGTGACATAAGGAAGATCAACAAAGTTTGCAAGCCCCTTAAAAAAAATCTCGCAATTTTTTGTGAAGAAAAAATGTTTTTTACAAAGACAATTTTGCCCAATGCTCAAGATTATGATCACGATAGTCTTTTATGTTATCAACACCCTCATGTTGCATCATCTGCAAAACCTCTTTCAGAATAGTTATGGCAAGATTTGGGCCTTCATAAACCATCCCGCTATATAATTGAATCAAATCTGCACCGGCTTTTACTTTTTCCAAAGCAGTTTGTGCGTCCTTTACACCGCCAACGCCGATAATTGCAATTTCCTTCCCTAACTTTTGACGCATTTTTGCGAGCACAATGGTAGAACGCTCAAAAAGTGGACGCCCAGAAAGCCCACCCTCTTCATTGCTGAAATGGCTATTGGTAAGACCTTGGCGTGAAGAGTCGTATTGGAAACAATAAGTCCATCAAAATCAGATAGTTTTATTTCTTCCGCAATATCATCCAATTCTTTCTCTGACAAATCTGGAGCAATTTTTAAAAAAATGGGAATGAAGAATTTATGCTTTTTCTCTTGCTCCTTCCGTGCTTGCGAAATGGCTTCTAACAAAAGATGCAAACTATCACGAGCCTGTAAATCGCGCAAACCTGGCGTATTAGGAGAGGAAATATTAACCGTAAAATAATCAGCAACATCATAAAAATGAGCAATACCAACCGTATAATCGTCAATCTTATCAACTGTATCCTTATTGGCTCCAATGTTGACTCCTACAACACCAGTTTTTTTACACACGTGCAGTCTGTTGTAAACAACTTGATGCCCATCATTATTAAAACCCATTCTATTAATAATTGCTTCATCTTCTTTT
>NZ_HE998001.1:0-14889 GCF_000312585.1 Bartonella queenslandensis AUST/NH15 | reverse complement strand
CAGATACAGTTTTTATCAAAAAAGCTTTTCTCTACGAAATAGATATACATTCCAATAGACTCCATAGAGCTATTGATTAAGCCTCATAAAGTTCTTGGAAAATAATATGAATGTTGTAGTACACTCCTAAAAATAAAATCTGCCCTTTCCTTTTTCATCAAAAGCGGTAAGTAGATTACCGTATATCGCTTATATAAAGGGGAGACCGCAATGTTTAAAGAATTCAAAGAATTTGCCCTAAAAGGTAATATGATTGATCTTGCTATCGGTGTGATTATCGGGGGCGCTTTTGGTAGCTTAGTTAACTCAATTGTCAATGATATTTTTATGCCAATCATTGGACTTATTACAGGTGGAATTGATTTTTCTAATATGTTTATTCAACTTGCTGGTGAAAAACAAGCGACATTGAGTGCCGCTAAAGCAGCTGGAGCAACCATTAGCTATGGGCACTTTATCACTTTACTGATCAATTTCCTCATTATTGCTTGGGTTCTTTTTCTCTTCGTTAAAGCTATGAATAAAATACGTAGAAAAGAAGAAGGAGAAAACTCTAAAAAAATCTCTTCAGAAGAACAACTTTTAACAGAAATTAGAGATCTCTTGGCTAAGAAAAAGTAAATTTAATACAATTTACATCATGGAACATGAGGAAAAAACATTTCCACAGTTGTTCCATGATTGGGTTTTGAGAACAATAAAAATTCTCCCCCACTTTCTTCCACCATTGCCTTACTCATTGGGAGTCCTAAGCCTGTTCCCATAAAAGCACTGTCACCAGATCGTCCATCTTTGCGCTCTACTTGACCATAAGGTTGTAGTGCCTGTACAATTTCCTCTTCGCTCATCCCTATGCCATTATCACTCACGGATATTTTTACGCGTTCTTTTCTATAAGAAACATGAACAATAATCTGTCCACCCAAGGGGGTAAAACGAATGGCATTGGAAAGAAGATTCCATATAATCTGACGAAATATTTGTTGTGATACAGGAATAAATGGAACATGCGGTGGAGCAACAATGCGCATGATAATACCGTTATGATTGGCTTGAGTTTCAAGAAAAGCTATCGTCGCACGTAAACAAGATATCACATCAAATGTTTCAGAAATAAGAGAAGAATCAATCTGGTTATTTGGACTAGAACAATTTACTTTCGAACATTCTAGTAATTCATTAATGAGCGATAATATATGTTTTCCAGAGGAGATAATATCGCGTAAATATCCATGATAACGCTCATTTTCTATCAAACCAAAACGGCCTTCTCTCATAATTTCTGCAAAACCAATAAGAGCATTCAAAGGTGTTCGTATTTCATGAACAACTTCAACGATTTTATTCTCTTCCGCTTTTTTTTCTCCTAATGAAACTGTTTTTGTCCTATCACGCAACATAACAGCATAATTGCCTTGCTGTGCCAAAAATACAATCGTTATCAAAACGGTTATATTTTTATGACTTTTCGTCATTAAATCAGCTGTTTCGCTGCGATTTAAAACCTGACTTTCCCCATTCATACGGATTAATTTAAAATATTGTTCAACCAAAAATCGGCTTTGTAAAGTGAATAATGAAGAGAGTGGCTGTCCTCGTAGTTCATTTATTTCATAACCCATTAATGCTAAAGCTGCTCTACTCGCCGATTGAATAAAGCCCTGTTCATCTAACCATAAAACACCATCTGTTGCTGTCTCCAACAATGATAAAACCGCAGCGGGTTCTTTTATGAAAGCTTGTTCTATAGCATTTACCGGCAATATCCGTGGATATGGTAATTGAATAGCAGTTTCTTCAATAAAATTCTCTTCCTTTACCGATGAATTCAATTCATCACGTAATTGCTCTGCAATCTCGTGAAAAGCTGAGCATTCTATCTCCGTAAGACGCAGCATTTCCGTTTCCAGCTTCTCATCTCTTTGTTCTTGAACTTTTCCTTGTATTTTTAAAACGCCAAAACCACAAAATCCCTCAAGCTGCTTTTTAACATCAAAAATTGGCAAAGCCGATAATTCAACATCAAGCCATTGTGAACAACCATCAACGGGCCATCGAACAATCTCTTTACTCCACGGCATAGCCGTTTCAATAAAACGACTGAGAACAAGATATCTCTCATCATTAAATTGATGAGCAAGCTTATGAAAACTACACCCTAAAATGGAAGAGGAGAGAGGACCAACTGCTTCAGATAGTTCTTTTGAGACTTCACAAAATAAACCGTTTCGATCGACTTTCCACGTAAAAGGCCGTGGCAAAAGCTCTGGTGTAAAACAAAAAGCCTCTTGCTTAC
The DNA here is from genome assembly GCF_000312585.1 of Bartonella queenslandensis AUST/NH15. Taxonomy (GTDB): domain Bacteria; phylum Pseudomonadota; class Alphaproteobacteria; order Rhizobiales; family Rhizobiaceae; genus Bartonella; species Bartonella queenslandensis_A. The sequence goes on along the minus strand of NZ_HE998001.1, from coordinate 12,593 downwards.
ATTTTAATTTATTCGTATTTAACTCATCTGCTTTTAATGGCATAATTAAAACTAAAAAAGTGTTGACTGACTCTCAAATGAATAATGCTAATTTATTTACAACTACCTGCTCTCGTTTAAATAACTTGATATCTCATTATCAATTATCTGTAGCAAAATTTTGACTGTTTCATCAACAAAACAAGAGTCAAAAGAATCCTCCAGCGCTATTGCTTATTCGCCCATTATTGCAAGAAAGCTTATTACAATAATAGAAACATGCACCTCAGGTAAAACAGTACTCCTAGAAGAATACATTTATTTTTCGCATTCATATACCTGTCTTAAAGAGACATCTGATTTCAAGCTTATTTTATGACAGCATCTAAAATATATAAAGGTCCCCATAAAGGATATTAAAGCATTCGTCCTTGCCATTTTTATATTCCTGAAGGAATTCGCTCGTGCCCTCATCATACATAACGACCTATTCTTCATAAGGATTATGACCCCATTGATCAAAACTGCTAAAAATAGAAAATATACCACCGTATTATTTGATCAAAGAATCTTTTTGCAATAAGAAAAGAGAATAGAAATCATCCGTTCTCATATAAAGATTTACTTCATTTATTCACATTCAAAATCATCTAGAAATGCTAAAAACATCTCCATCCTTTATATCAGCTTGTTCTCCTCATGAGTAATCAAAAGGCCACTTTATGACTCTCCACTCAATTCTTTAATATTACTCTTTTTTAATATTACTCTCAAAAAAATAAATAGATGGTCACGTCTGCTAAAAAAATAGAACACGTATTCTCTATTTAAATAATGACTGTCAAATATTTTAAAAATCACATATTTTTAAATATGCTTTCTTACATGTACCTATTTATTTTCTTTCATTGAGTAGAATTTCACGTTTTCCAACATGATTAGCAGCTCCCACAATGCCTTTTTCTTCCATACGCTCGACGAGAGAGGCTGCTTTATTATAACCGATTGCAAGTCTGCGCTGAATATAAGACGTTGAACATTTTTTATCACGCATAACAATCTTTACAGCTTGATTATAAAGTCTCTCACCCTCTTCATCAAAATTTTCTTCCTCAGAAACTTCAGTCGTTGAATCAGTAGAAGCATCCTCATTGTTTTCGTCTTCATTATCTGTAACCGTTGCTAAATAATCAGGTTTTCCTTGCATTTTAAGATGTGTAACGACAGATTCAACTTCTTCATCAGAGACAAAAGGGCCATGAACGCGCACAATGCGTCCCCCACCTGCCATATGAAGCATATCTCCTTGACCTAAAAGTGTTTCAGCCCCCTGTTCACCTAAAATCGTACGACTATCAATTTTTGATGTAACCTGAAAAGAAATGCGGGTAGGAAAGTTTGCTTTAATTGTCCCTGTGATAACATCAACAGAAGGGCGCTGCGTTGCCATAATAAGATGAATACCTGCCGCACGCGCCATTTGCGCTAAGCGCTGAATGGCATTCTCAATTTCTTTCCCTGCCACCATCATGAGATCAGCCATCTCATCAACAATCACGACGATATAAGGAAGTTGTGTAAGATCCATGGCTTCTTCATGATAAAGCATTTCTCCTGTTTCTTTATCAAAACCCGACTGCACGGTACACATGATTGTTTCGCCTTTTTGAGCCGCAAGTGTAACGCGTGCATTAAAACCATCAATATTACGCACACCTAACTTAGCCATTTTGCGATAACGATCTTCCATTTCTCGAACTGCCCATTTTAAAGCGGTTACCGCTTTTTTAGGATCTGTTACAACAGGTGTTAAAAGATGTGGAATGCCATCATAAACAGAAAGCTCTAACATTTTAGGATCGACCATGATCAAACGACACTGCTGTGGCGTCATACGATAAAGAATGGATAAAATCATTGTATTAATTGCAACAGATTTTCCTGATCCTGTTGTCCCTGCAACCAATAAATGAGGCATCTTTGCTAATTCTGCAATAACAGGTTCACCATTAATCCCTTTCCCCAAAGCAAGAGCAAGTTTAAATTCACTTTCACGAAAAGAACGCGTTTGGATTAATTCCCGTAAATAAACCGTCTCACGAACCGCATTGGGCAACTCAATCCCAATAACATTACGTCCAGGAATGACAGCAACGCGTGTAGAAATAGCAGACATAGAACGCGCAATATCATCAGAAAGATTAATAACACGCGATGACTTTACACCCGCTGCGGGCTCAAATTCATACATTGTTACTACTGGCCCCGGATGAACATGGATAATTTCACCCTTAATGCCAAAATCTTCCAAAACACTTTCCAAAAGTCCAGCACCACGTTCTAATGTTTCCTGAGAAATCATCGTCCCTTCATGAAAAACAGGTTTTTGTAATAAATTGATCGGAGGAAATTCATAAACATCACTGTCAATAGATTGAATATTTTTCGTAAAAGAAGAATTATAATGGCCTAATGATGCGTGGGTAGATTGTAATGTTTTAGTTTTACTGTTTGCTTGCATCACAGACAACTCTTTTGAATTCTTTGTGATACCTTCTGTTATACAATCGATAGTCTTATGGGCAACAGTATTATGGGTTTCTTCAGTCTCTATAGTTTCCCCAGTATCACTTAAAGCCTTAGTACCATTTAACAGGTCAGCAGACTCTTCAATAGAAAGCTTAGAGTGAAACTCTTTAGACTCCTTCATAGTCTCATTATTCGTATTCATTAAATCAGAAATTTGCTCAACGCCTCTTATCATTTCCGCTGGAGACTCTAATGTAATTGAATCATAGAGCTGCGGAAAGCGGTATTCAAGCACACGATAAAGAGCAGTTATTGACTCATCAAACGCTGAAGGAACATCAGGTGTCATTTCATTTGTTGTATCAATCGGTGTGCTATCCTCTTTTGAAGTTTGAGTATCCATATGTTCAAATATCAAAGATCCACACTCAAAAAATGCATCATCGGAAAGGTGCAAAGCAGGCTTTATTTCTTGTAGCGCATTTTTCACTTGGAATTCATGCTCTTGTTTATTTTCCTTAAGGGGAATATGGGCTAATGGTATGCTAATAGCCTGCTGTGACAACTGCTTTAAAACCGTTGAATGACAAACCGAGGTTTTATTCTCTATCGATTGGGGATTAATGACTTTTTTTGTCGATGGAACGTTTGTTATCTTCTTGTTACAATGTACAATGTCTGTAATTTTTTTTCTATCTTGCTTCGTAAAAATTTTAAATTGTTTTGCAAAAATTGGATCTGCTTCTATACGACGACGTAAAATCTCAACTTCTGGTGTTCGCGTAAAACGAACATTTTTTCCGAGAGCAAATGCCTTTTTCCACACTTCCGGATAAGGAAATATCTCAGTAATCTTAATAGATAAATCTTCTCTTGATGCACCTTCCTTACCATCATCAGAAAAAGAAGACGTAGAAATAGATTTTGTTTTCGAATTATGCATGGCACCCAACAAATTTAGAGCAATGAGAAAAATGACATTTTCAAAAAGAATTCGTAGAGACTATCATATGAAGGTTAATAACTTTTTGCTGATGGTATTTTTTAATGAAAAAAATAAGCCTAAATGCATAATATTCTCTTTTAAGATTTACGAAGTAAATTTCCCAATTTATGGTGTTCTATCGCTCGTATTTCATTTATTTTGAATAAAAAACTTCATGATAAAAAGCATTAAAAAATCGTCTATACCTCTTTTTCCCTTTTCCATTATAAAAACGATTAGTTTCAATAACAACCCGTTATAGAAGTATTTCTCTATTTAACGCTCCATATTTGATAAGCATAACACAATCTAATTTCTGGCATTTTCATAAGATTCTCCTTGTTATCCTCGTTTAAAAAGGCTTAGACTAAGACGATCATAATTACATAAGCAAAAATAGAAAAAAGGGAGTAAATTATGTTTAATAAACGGAAATTTTATATCAATGGCCTATGGGATGATCCAAGTACTCCTCACGATTTTGACGTCATTAATCCATCAACAGAAGAAGCTTGTGCTGTCATTAGCCTTGGAAGCACAAAAGATGCCGATAAAGCAATTAACGCAGCGAAAGAAGCGTTTCAAAAATGGAAAACAACGTCACCAAGCGAGCGTCTTGGATTCGTTGAAAAAATTTTAGAGATCTATGAAAAACGTTCCAAAGAAATGGCTAAAACCATTTCAATGGAAATGGGAGCACCGATTGATATGGCGCTTAATGCGCAAACCGCAACCGGCAGTTCCCACATTCGCGATTTTATCGAAGCTTATAAAGAGTTTTCATTCCAAGAAACTTTAATAAAGGGAAATGAGAAAGCAATCCTTCACTACGACCCTATCGGCGTCGTAGGATTAATTACGCCATGGAATTGGCCCATGAATCAGGTAACTCTTAAAGTTATCCCTGCTCTCTTGGCTGGCTGTACCATGGTGCTAAAACCCTCTGAAATTGCACCTCTTTCTGCTATGCTTTTTGCTGAATTTTTAGATGAAGCCGCACTTCCGGCGGGTGTTTTTAATTTAATCAATGGTGATGGCGCAACTGTCGGCTCTTATCTTTCAGCACATCCAGATTTAGAAATGATCAGCTTTACGGGTTCAACCAGAGCAGGAAAAGATATTTCTAAAAATGCTAGCGCTACTTTAAAAAGAGTCTGTCTGGAACTTGGAGGGAAAGGAGCAAATATTATCTTTGCTGATGCCGACTCAGAGGCGATTCAGCGAGGTGCGCGACATTGCTTTTATAATAGTGGACAAAGTTGTAATGCACCAACTCGTATGCTTGTGGAACAGAACATCTATGACAAAGCCATCAAAATAGCCAAAGATATTGCAGAAACGACAAAAGTAGGACCAAACTGCCAAGAAGGTAATCATATTGGACCCGTCGTTTCAAAACAACAATATGACAAAATTCAAAATCTTATCCAATCGGGAATTGATGAAGGGGCAACTCTTGTTGCAGGCGGAACCGGTTTACCGATAGGGATGGAACGTGGTTATTATGTCCGTCCCACAGTCTTTGCTGATGTAAAACCTCATATGCGTATTTTCAAAGAAGAAATCTTTGGTCCAGTTCTCTCGATTCTTTCTTTCAATACAGAAGAAGAAGCCATCGCTTTAGCAAATGACACTGAATATGGTCTGACAAACTATATTCAATCACAAGATCGTAACAAATGTCGTCGTATTGCAGCACAAGTACGATCCGGTATGGTAGAAGTTAATGGACATGGATTACCGGATGGAAGCTACTTTGGAGGTGTAAAATTCTCTGGACGCGCCCGTGAAGGGGGACATTGGGGAATTAAAGAATTTCTCGATAGCAAAGCAATTTCATACTGGTAAAAAATCTTATTAAAAACCTAATAGGAATCGTATGGTCATACAAAAAGTAACGGATGAAGGTGCTCTGGGGCAACGTCTTGATCAGTGGCTTGCAAAAGAATACCATGATGTGCTCTCACGTTCACGTTTGCAAACCCTCATCCGTGAAGGCTGTCTTAAAATTGATGGTCAATTCATAAAGGAACCAAAAACAAAATTAAAACCGAACCAAATAATTGAATTGGAAATGCCTAACCTTCGTGATGCAGAACCTAGCGCTGAAGCCATTGCATTGGACATTCTTTTTGAAGATGATCATGTCATCGTTATTAACAAACCAGCGGGCCTTGTTGTTCATCCTGGGAATGGCAATTGGACTGGTACGTTGGTTAATGCCCTTATTTACCACTGTGGGAATAGTTTATCTGGTATAGGTGGTGTTAAACGTCCTGGCATTGTCCATCGTCTTGATAAAAATACAAGCGGTGTTATGGTGGTTGCAAAAAATGATCTCGCTCACAAGAGTCTCAGTGCTCAATTTTCTGATCATGGACGAACCTGCGCACTAGATCGACGCTATCATGCCTTGATTTGGGGGACACCTCACCGCAGTACTTGGACAATTGATGCATCACTTGGCCGTTCGCCCCATAACCGAACAAAGCAAGCTGTCGTTCATAACCAAAACCCTCATGCTCGTCATGCTGTTACACATTTTTCTCTGCTTGAAAAATATGGTACTCATGCAGACTTGAAATCTTTTGCTAGCCTTCTGGAATGTCGTCTGGAAACCGGACGCACCCATCAAATCCGTGTTCATATGGCTCATATCGGACATCCACTCGTAGGTGATACGGTTTATGGAAACGCTTTTAAAACAAAATCAAATACACTCAACCCCACTATTAAAAATGCAATCGATCAATTCAACCGACACGCACTCCATGCCACAAGTCTTACTTTTGGACATCCTTCTTCCGGTAAAGTTATGTCGTTTTCCGCACCGCTGCCACAAGATATGGCTCAACTTATTAAGCATTTAAAAAAAATGAATTGAAACTTTTTCCCGTCTCAAGATTTCACAATAAAATATCTTTTTTTGAACAAAATTGAAAAATATGCTAAAGTGAAGTTACAAGGATAGTTTGCTATCTTAAACATAGAATTTGCCTTTTCAGGGAATTCAGATAAAAGGAGGGTGCTATATGGCCCATATAAATTTGTTATCAGTTATCACAGGTGATGGTGGATTAAACCGTTACTTGGAGGAAGTGCGTCGTTTTCCGATACTTGAGCCAAAAGAAGAATACATGTTAGCTCAACGTTACCGTGAGCATAATGATCTAAAAGCTGCACATAAGTTGGTTACCAGTCATTTGCGTCTCGTCGCTAAAATTGCGATGGGATATCGTGGCTATGGGCTCCCGATTGGGGAAGTCATTTCAGAGGGTAATATTGGCCTTATGCAAGCTGTTAAACGGTTTGAACCAGAGCGTGGTTTTCGTCTTGCAACCTATGCAATATGGTGGATTAAAGCATCAATCCAAGAGTATGTCTTGCGGTCTTGGAGTTTGGTAAAAATGGGAACAACGGCTAATCAAAAGCGTTTATTTTTCAACCTTCGCAAGTTAAAAAATAAGCTTCAAGCGCTTGATAGCGGTGACCTCAATGCAGAGCAAGTAAAAGAAATTGCGGTCCAGTTGAATGTCACAGAAGATGAAGTTGTATCGATGAATCGCCGACTTGGGGGTGATACTTCACTCAACGCATCCCTTCGTACAACAGAAGGAGAAAGCAGTGAGTTGCAAGATTGGCTGGTGGATGAATCTAATAATCAAGAACAAATTTTAATTGAAAAAAGTGAATTGGAAAATCGTCGTTCCATGCTTGTCAATGCTATGGATAATCTCAGTGACCGCGAAAAGCGTATATTCAAAGCACGTCGTTTAGACGATACACCATTAACTCTAGAAGAACTCTCTGGTGAATTTAACATTAGTCGAGAACGAGTAAGACAAATTGAAATGCGTGCCTTTGAAAAAGTGCAAAACTCTATCAGGGATTCTGCTTTATCTCAAAGTCAAGTATAAGACTCTAGAATCCGGTATAAAGCCAATGGCTTGCACATTCTTCAATTGGAATGAGAGGAGCCTCTATTGGCTTTGTACTGGTAAATGAACTTTTCGAATTCTTTGAGTTATTGACGTGTAAGCTTTATTGAATATGTCCAAGTATGACTGATAAAAGCGGATGATGAGAAATAATCTTTTACCTTACTTACATTTATGTCTTATTCTTTTGACCAAAAACTGTTAGCTTATCTTGTTGTGCAAGCCATTGTCCAATAACTTCATTAAAGATAGATTCACCTGTTGGTCCTTTTGCAAAGGTTAATTCATTTATACGTCCATTTTTATCCGTTAACACCAAACGTATCCAGTCTAATTCTCGCATCAATTGTAAATTTCGGTCAAGAAATGGATGATTACCACTCAATGCAACAAGAAAAAAATCATCGTTAATTTTTGCTGCAATGGTTCTTGTTAAAGTCTGTCCAATGGATTGTTCACTCGCTTTAAAGGTTAATGCTTTAACATTGCTTATAGATTTACCTGAAAACTTATCAGAAAGAATAAAAATAAGATCCATAATATATGCAGCGGGAAATGACCGATCGGTATTACGACGTAAAATTAACCGTAATGACAATCCTTCATCGGGAATTGTTATATCACCTTGTATAGCCATCTCTTCCGGCCCCCCCTTTACATGAGATTCCCTTATAAGCGTCCAGCGAGCACTTCCCGTTGCTACCTTTTCTGCATCATAATTTGTACGTGCTTGATAAAAAACAGCTTCACCTGATTTTTCAAGCGATTGTAAATTGCTGGTAACAACTGTTGATATTCCTTCTTCATCAGAAGAATCTGCTGCTTGTTTTAAACCAACATCAATTTCACTCCCATCCTCTAATAAGCGCTGTGTTAACTTTCTTTTAACCGAAAGTACCTTTGGTAACCCATGAGAAGCTTGAAGATTTTCTCCTAACAACTGATGATCATTTGATACAAATACACGCCCACCAATAAATAAAATACCAAAAGTTAAAACAACAAAACTCACAACAGAAACAGCGCTTATCACAATACGTCTTTGCACCAATGATTTATTAGCACGACGTACAGCTTGAGAAAAAATATGCGAAACAATATGCGGATTATCTTCTTGTGAAGACGAAAGCTTTAACGTACAGCGATTAACATGCTCAGAAGGAAAATAAGCTTCCATATTAACAGGCTCTGCCTCTGGCATATCTGATACACAAGGATCATCAAACCCCTTGTTATCCTTTGAACATATCACAAAATCCTGCTTGCTTTTTGTGTTTACCACTGAAAATTCATTATTCTTTGGTAATATAGTTTTTTTTGTATATTTTTTATCTTCATTGATATTTGTGGGATTCCATCCAATAACTGAAGAGAGCAACTTCTTTTCAACCGCTAAATATTCTTCTTCAACAGTTGTAATAGAATTTTTAAGAATCTTTCTTTGCTCATCTGCTATTACTTGCGGTATTTTCGCTGTTAAAAATTGATGTTCTAATGTTTCGATAGCCCGTTTATAAATCCGCTTGCGCACTTGTGGTGTAACATTATTTTGCGCATTAATTGCCTTTTTTAAGATTCCAACGAAATCTACCATTTCTTCTATAATCTCTCTTAAACTAAGAAAAGAAATCTCAACCCTAAAGCCAAAATACCTTTTAGCCTCATAAATTAATTGTCATTTATATTGGTGCAACTATCGTAATAATGTAAAATGAATATGAAAAATAAACAATGTTATTTTACACCTTTCTCTCACACGCTCTTAAAAATGCTCTTCGTTAAAAGATATAGAAATGAAAAAAGAATTTATATGGAAACCTAAAAACAATAATCAATTTGCAAAGGGATCTGTAATAAGAATAGTATCTTCACGTTCTGGACTTGTAGATAATAAAGCCACTTTTGTATCAATTAGTTCTTCGATATAGCGTATATATTTAACAGCCTGCACTGGTAAATCTTCCCATCTCAATGTATGGGCCGTTTTTTCCTTCCAACCTTCTAATGTTTCATAAATAGGCTGTACACGGGCTTGAGCTCCCATGGAAGAAGGTAAATAATCAATCTTTCTACCATCAAGCTCATAACCAATACAAATTTTTATTTCATCCAAACCATCCAGAACATCAAGTTTTGTCAATGCTATACCTTGAACACCACAAATTGCTACCATCTGACGGACTAAAACGGCATCAAACCAACCACATCGACGCTTTCGACCCGTTACAACACCAAATTCATGTCCACGTGTCCCAAGAAACACACCAATATCATTTATCTGCTCTGTCGGAAACGGTCCTTCTCCAACACGTGTGGTATAAGCTTTTGCAATACCCAAAACATAATGAATGGCTCTAGGCCCCATTCCAGATCCTGTACATGCTTGCCCAGCAACTGTATTCGATGATGTTACATAAGGATAAGTTCCAAAGTCATTATCGAGTAAAGCACCCTGCGCCCCTTCAAAAAGAATGTACCTTCCCTCCCGATAACCTTCATCTAAAAGACGCCACGTACAATCCATAAAGGGCAGAATTTTATCTGCAACTTGCATCAATTCATCATAAAGCGCTTGAGAATCAATCTCTGCAACACCCATCCCACGACGTAAAGCATTATGATGCCTCAAAAGCCGCTCAATTTTAGCCATAAGCGTATCTTTTTCAGCTAAATCCATCACTCGGATAGCTCGACGTCCCACCTTATCTTCATAAGCCGGCCCAATACCACGCTTTGTTGTCCCAATCTTTAAACCTGATAAACCGCTTTCTCGAATCGCATCAAGATCACGATGTAAAGAAAGAATTAAAGGAGCATTTTCAGCAATCCGTAAAATTTCTGGTGTAATTTTTACACCCTGATCACATAACTTTTTTAATTCTGTGACAAAATGATGAGGATCAACAACGACACCGTTACCAATAATTGATAACTTCCCACGAACTAAACCAGACGGTAAAAGTGATAATTTATAACTCACTCCATCAATAACCAATGTGTGGCCTGCATTGTGTCCGCCCTGATATCTCACAACGATATCTGCGCGCTCAGACAACCAATCTACAATTTTACCTTTGCCTTCATCACCCCATTGTGTACCGACAACAACTACATTGGCCATAACTTTCTCCGTCGTGTTTGGTCAAAAAACCAGCATTCAAAAACAAATACTTCTTCATAACGAAACCTTAGAGCAAGTGCGACTCCTCATTTCAGGTTTTTCTCAATCTTCAAGTAATTAAATTTTCAAATTTATGATAATAAAGATAAGCAAACACCAAAATATTCTAAATCTGTCATTTTTGCTACAAAAAGTAAAAAAATTAGAGATTTTAATTTGTGCTTTACCCAAAATCTTGCAAAGTATTCACTTCCCTTCTTAATTTTTTACAATTTATATCAATCAGTTAGAAGTTGTTTCTCTGATACAAGAATACGAAAGATCATCATAATCTCTCGTATCATTTTTTCTGTTTAAAAACACGTTGTAAGAATCACCAGTCATTATTTAAAGCTGTGCTTTTTCAACTTGGTATGCCCATTCAAGCCATTGTGTTAAAATTTCAAGATCGGAAGCCTCAATCGTTATACCCGCCCAAATTCGAAGCCCAGGAGGAGCATCGCGATACGAACCGATATCATAAGCAACACCTTCCTCATCAAGACGACTTACAACCGCTTTTATAAAAGATATTCGCTTTTCAATATCTAAAGCAGTAATCACTGGATCCACAATATCTAAACAAATAGATGTGTTAGAACGCACCTCAGGATTTTTTGCCAAATATTCTAACCATGGTGTTTTACGAACAAAAGCATCGAGTACAGAAGAGTTCTTCTCAACCCGTGCTCTTAATGCCGCTGCACCTCCGAGAGACTTTGCCCACTTCAACCCATCAAGAAAATCCTCAACACAAAGCATAGAAGGCGTATTGATTATCTTTCCTTTAAAAATATCTTCATTCAATTTTCCATTTTTTGTCATACAGAAAAGTTGAGGCATAGGCCAAGCTGGAACATGATTCTCAAGCCTCTCAACAGCACGAGGACTTAAAATCACCATACCATGGGCTGCTTCACCTCCTAAAACTTTTTGCCATGAAAAAGTAACAACATCTAATTTTGAAAAATCAAGATATTGCGCAAAAGCTGCTGATGTTGCATCACAAATGGTCAATCCTGACCGCTTATCCGGAATGAAATCCGCATTAGGAATACGCACACCAGAAGTTGTCCCATTCCATGTAAAAACAACATCACGATCAAAATTAAGCTGGGTTAAATCTGGTATATCACCATATGGGGCTTCAAAACGGCGCACATCAGAAAGTTTTAATTGCTCAACAACATCTTTATTCCAGCCAAATCCAAAACTTTCCCACGCCGCCATATCAACGCCACGCTCACCTAATAAAGACCATAAAGAAGCTTCAACAGCACCGGTATCTGAACCTGGCACAATTCCTATACGATGATCAGAAGGAACCTCAAGAATCTCACGGGTTAAATTAACAACTTCAGCAAGTTTTAATTCTGCTTCTCTCGATCTATGCGAACGTCCAACTAATGCATTTTTAAGAACATCAAACGTCCAACCAGGCCGTTTGCTACAAGGACCTGAAGAAAAATTAGTATTCTTGGGACGACTGCTTGGTTTTTGTAACATTATCATTATTTCTCCCCTTTTAGATATTTTGCTTCCTTTATAAAGAAAAACAAATTGTTATAAAGACTAATCAAAAGTCTTTTTAGAAAAAAATCAAAAATGTTTTCTATTATTTCGTAGGCTTAAAAATCACGGAAACTTTATAAAAAAATCTTTCTAAATCATGCCTCTCAATTGATTCTTTTAATTTTTTTCGTATCATCACCACGATAAGATAGCATTCTGATAACGATACACTAACGTATCATAATATACCTATCAAGTTTATTTATGATAAAGATTCATTGATATCTCTCCAGAATAGGGAGACAAACTGATTAAAAAATCAATTATTTTTCTTTTGATGACTGGACAGAGAAAATTTTAATGTTATAACCGCACACGCTCTATATTTTTTATGAAGCATGCCCAGATAGCTCAGTAGGTAGAGCAGCGGACTGAAAATCCGCGTGTCCGTGGTTCGAATCCGCGTCTGGGCACCATTTTTTTTGTTTAA
>NZ_HE998000.1 GCF_000312585.1 Bartonella queenslandensis AUST/NH15 | reverse complement strand
TGTTAGGAATGAATATTTCAACTTTCGTGAATTGAAAAATGGTCAATTTATTGAGTGAAAAGACAGGTAGGACGAATATTGCGGAATTTACTGTTTCCGAAATAGCAGGCGCTTTAAAGCGTGTTGTTGAGGAAAAGTTTGGCTACGTGCGGGTGCGTGGGGAGATCTCAGGTTACCGTGGAGCTCATGCTTCGGGACATGCTTATTTTGCTTTAAAAGATGATAAGGCACGGTTGGAAGCTGTTATTTGGCGTGGCGTGATGGAAAAGCTCAAATTTCCTCCTGAAGAAGGGATGGAAGTGGTTGCTGTCGGTAAGCTTACAACTTATCCAGGGTCATCGAAATATCAAATTGTCATTGAGGCTCTTGAGCCAACAGGGGTTGGTGCTTTGATGACTCTTCTTGAAAATCGTAAGAAAAAGTTTGCAGAAGAAGGCTTATTTGATGAAGCAAAGAAAAAGCCTTTGCCTTATATGCCTCGAGTTATAGGTGTTGTAACATCTCCAACGGGAGCCGTTATTCGCGATATTATTCATCGTATATCTGATCGTTTTCCGTTGCATGTTTTGGTTTGGCCTGTCCGTGTTCAGGGGGAAACAAGCGGGAGTGAAGTGGCTGCTGCTGTTGAAGGCTTTAATGCTCTTGCTTCAGGAGGGCATATTCCAAAACCTGATCTCCTCATTGTGGCACGGGGAGGAGGAAGTTTAGAAGACTTGTGGGGGTTTAATGACGAAGCTGTTGTGCGTGCTGTTTATGCTTCTAAGCTGCCCGTTATTTCTGCTGTTGGTCATGAAACAGACTGGACTTTGATTGATTATGTCGCTGATTGGCGTGCTCCAACCCCTACAGGAGCTGCAGAAAAGGCTGTGCCCGTCAAGCTTGATCTTGAAGTGAGTGTCGCGTCACTGGGAGCACGTTTGCGTAAAGGACTTGCACGTTCTTTTGATTTTCATCAACAAAAGTTGCGTGCGGCTAGACGAGGTCTGCCCACGGTCGACCAACTTTTTTCGTTACCGCGGCGTGGTTTTGATGAAATTTCAAGTCGATTACAGCGTTCTCTTTGTGTGAGCTACGATAAAAAACGTTTTTCTTTTCATGCTCTTCATCTCCGTCTTTCGCCCCGTTTGTTAAAGAGTGAAAAAGCACAATGCCATACAAAGGAATATACGGCACGCCTTCATCGTGCTTTTATTCGCAGTGTAGAAAAACAACGCGTTCGAGTAGAGGTTGCATTTAGGCTTTTAAAAAGTACTTCTTATCAGAATATTTTAGAGCGAGGCTTTGTTTTGGCTTTGGGGCAAGATCATAAACCTATTAAACGGTTGGCGCAGTTTCCTGAAAGTGGACAAATAAATTTACGCTTTTTTGATGGTGATATCTGTGTTGCAACACAAGAATCTGTTTCCGCGACACGTTCAAAACACAAGAAGATAAAGTCGCTAAGCGATGATCAAGGAACTCTTTTTTAATACGGTAAAGATTATGCTGGCTCAGGGGCTTCTTAAGGGGGGAGATGGAAAAGTTCGTTGTGCATGGGCTGGAACGGATCCACTTTATTGTGCTTATCATGATAACGAATGGGGAAAACCTATTTTTGAGGATATCCCTTTGTTTGAAAAAATTTGTCTTGAAGGTTTCCAAGCGGGGCTTTCTTGGTTTACGATTTTAAAAAAACGCTCTTCTTTTCGCGTTGCATTTGATGATTTTGACTTTGAAAAGATTGCTCATTATGATGCGCTAAAGGAGCAAATGTTGATGCAGAATAAAGGTATTGTTCGTCATCAGGGGAAAATTCGATCAGTGCTTAATAATGCACTGAGAGCACAAGAAATTATAACAGAGTGGGGGAGCTTATCACACTATTTTTGGTCTTTTCAACCACCACAATCGGAGCGTTATGAAAAGATAGATTTTCAAACATTGTTGGCAAATCCTATAACTCCAGCTTCTCTTCGTCTTTCCCAAGATTTAAAGAAGCGCGGCTGGACGTTTGTTGGTCCCACGATTTGTTATGCTTTTATGCAGTCTGTAGGGATTGTTAATGATCATCTTGAAGGGTGTTTTTGTCGGTAAATTGGTAAAATTTCTGTCATAAGGGCAATGATTAAGTCGTTGAATTTTTTCATTAACGTGCAGGTTATACAACTTTATTGTATAAGATAATTAAAGTATACAAACGAGACAATAGTGATGATTTTTTATTGTTATTGGTCATTAAAATAACAAAAATATACTTTTGAGAATGAAAAAACAAATGCAAAAAAAGGTAATATCTTAACTATCATGTATTTAGCGTTAGATAGTGGTGATATCTTATATGTAAAATAGAACGCTACCCAGTTGCCAATTCACGGTTTTTCTTAAAAAAATATTTCTTAATGCGTCTTAAAACCGTTTCGCATTGAGGCTCGTAAATGGAATAACGATGGAAGCTATTGAGCATCACCATCTTGCGTTTATGAAGGAATGGGCCGGTATTATCACCCACACTTTGCCCGCTCTAAAATATTGCGACAGCGCTTGGCATTTAAAATGGTTTAGAAGAGGTATTTTTATTTTTGTTCATGCCATGAATGTCATCATTAAGAATGAACATTTTATTCATGTTTATTGATGAATGCAAAGTGGTTGTTAGATGGGGGCTTTTGTTGCATTATTATATTTTGCTTGGGCTGTATGATCGTTGGTTTATTTGTGTGGTGGTCGATTGTTCAAGACATGCCTAAGGAATACAAAACAAAATGCAGCAAGGAAAATTGACGTTAAATAACTCAAGCTGCTTGTGTTAGGTTTTATTATCTGGTAACTTTCTTTCATTAGAGAGGGAGTTTGCTGCGTGTGAGCTCCAGTTTTGGGGAGGATAGTTAAGCTCAGACAGACGGGTATTCATTACATTGCTTCGTTAAATCTCTGTATGTTGCTGTTTGGAACTAAACGTTTTGTTACAGCAGATGGTTTGCTATTTTATTTTTATAGCGGTAAAGCAATGATATAAACTAGAGTTTAGAATGATTTATATTCGTTATATCTTTGGGGAAAATTGTATAATGAAGTTTGTTTTGATGAATGAGAAAGTGTCTTTTAGTATGTATTCTTTTATTACAAGCTTGGTCTCTCAGAAGATAAAGTTTGGAAGGAATAGTTCTTCTCATTGTTCCTCTTTATCTTTGTTAACACGTTTGTTTTTTTACGGGCTATAAGGCTTGTCGTTTTGATGATTAATTGGGGGGATAATAGGGTTTATTGTCGTGTGCAAAGAGATATCTATGAAAAGAATGTCATATTGGTTAGCAAAACACATATTCCGTGTTCGCTATGGTTTGATTGAGCTGTCAGACAATGAATTGATAAAATGGATGAATTTAAAAGTAGACGACTTTGTATAGGTGATGAGAAGGTCTTTGTTCAATCTTTATGATTATAGATTTGCCCTTTATGATTATAAATTTTCCAAGTCACTTCAGTGTTATTAATTGATAAAAAATATAAAGGGGAAAGTTTATGACCTTGAAGAAAAAAAGATTGAAAAGAGTAGCTTTCCTATTTCTTTTCTTATAGCACTTGGAG
>NZ_HE997999.1:23225-26611 GCF_000312585.1 Bartonella queenslandensis AUST/NH15 | reverse complement strand
CTCAAAATGCTATAAGAAAAGAAATAGGAAAGCTACTCCTTTTTAATATTTTTCTTTTCAAATTCATAGATTTCTCCCTCTCAAGTTTATTGTGTAAATTTTCCATGCAGCAAAAATGTGCAAAATAATAAAACTAAGTAAATCACAGGTTTTGAAAGACAAAGTTCTAAATCTTCAAGAATAGCATCATTTGCCGACCATTTCTTCCGCTCACCGCCTATAGGCTTCCCCAAAACATACAAAGAAAAATAATCTGATAGACAATGAATAATCACCAATAACAAAAGCCACTTCATGATATCTTAATGCCTTTGATTGAAGACCATAAAAAGTTTCGTCTTTGCTTTGTTGGACAAGTTTATCTCTTCTTTCTTTGGACATTTGTACTCTTCTAGCGTTTTTTAATGTCATCACAGCACTCTCCCCTATTGGTTTAAGGACACTAATAACAAAGAGCCTTCATAAGAATTTGATGTTTCGATAAAGTAGAAAAATTCGTCACCTTGCCAAGTGTAACAGCTTTTATCTCTTCTTCAAGAAAGGACTTTAATTTTTTCATTACTCTGTGAAACAGCACCCTCCCATCGCACCTTATCATCTTTCAAAGCAAAAGGAAACATGGGCATAAGCCCCCTAACAATCTGATATTCCTCATATCCCCCATAAAAAACTTTTCTTGCATAGTGCAAAATCCTTTCTGCTTTAGCAAGGCTCAATGACGCAACAGTTGTTGCACAGATTTTTTCAGCCAATAAATTGACCTCCTTTCCATTCAGCGAAGTTGAAATACTCAATCTTAACATCCATACAGACACATCTTTAATGAGAATGAAAAACCTCTTTTAACAGAATGTATTGAAAAAATATTCAACAATATATCCCCTTTATTCACGACCTTCGACGTATTGCAAAGCTTGAAAACTTATACAATACGTTGAAGATATCATGATTGCACTTTTTATCTATTTGACAGCATCGAAGACATACTCATTTTTCAACAGAAGCATAAAAAATACGTGGTGCATCATTCCACACCCATTTTTTTACATCAGGTGTCATAGCGACAATATTATATGTCTGATAGATAAACGCATAAGGTCCTTTCTGCATAAAATCACGCTGTAAATCAGCATACATTTTGGCCCGTTTCTGTGGATCTTTTTGAAACAAGGCATCTTTCACCTTCTTATTCATATCTTCATCCAAATAGCCATGGCACCAACTAGGATAACCTGTGTTTTTAGCCTCAAACCGATTATCCGGATTATAAACAAGACGTGAAGCCATTGTATAAGGATCTGCAGAATCGTTATTCCATCCCATAAAAATTGTATCAAAGCTCCGTGCATAAAGTTTTGAAAACAACTGTGTCCCTACAAAATTTTCAATCTTAAAGTGTACACCTATTTTTTTTGCATTGTCTTGGATAGACTGAGCAATAGGCAAAGCAAAAGGATAAGGAGATTTTCCTGCAAAAATATTAGCCTCAAAACCATCTGGATAACCTGCTTCTGTTAAAAGCTGCTTGGCTTTTTCAAGATCAAGTTTAAAGGGTTGCCCTTCTTTTTCATCCAAAGCCCCAAGATTACCAAGAGGAATAAAGCTTGATCGTAGAATACCAACATTTTTAAGAAGAGTCTTTCCCAAAGTGTCATAATCGATCAAATAGCGCATTGCCAAACGCACCTTTTCATTGGCAAAAATAGGATTCGTTGTATTGAATCCCCATAATATCATGGATGGAACTAATACTTTTTCAATCTTAATATCTGTTGTTGCTTGGAGATCTGTTACATCTTCAGGCATCAAATTACGGGCCACATCAATATCGTGTTTTTCCAACAACAAACGTTGTGTTCCAGGCTCTGCAATATGTCGAATGAGAATCTGCTTCAATTTGGGTGCCCCTCCCCAATGATGGGAACTTGCACGCAACAAAATTGCCTCTCCAGAACGCCAACTTTCTAACTGATAAGGTCCAACACAAGCAGCGTGACTTGCCAAATAGCGATTTCCCATATCACCATCTTGTTCGTGTTTCATAATGGTCTCACGATCAAGTAAAGCAGCAACACGAGTCGTAAGAATATGCCCAAGGATGATCTCTGCTGGATAAAGCTTGTCAAATTTCATCACCACTGTTTTCTCATCGGGGGCCTGAAGAGTAGAATCAACATTTTGTTCTGTAATTCCATATTCGTTAAATATAGCCGCTGCAGACAACTTCAATTTAACAACCCGCTTCATCCCCCAAACAAGATCATGAGCACCAGCAGGCCGTCCATCATTAAATTTCAAATCATCACGCAAATGAAAAGTAATGACTGTACCCCCGCCCTCATTTGAAACGTCCCAACTCTTTGCCAAAGAAGGCGCTATTTTAGCTGCATCATCTGTAGCGGAATCAATTAAGTTATCACAAATATTAGCAATAATTTCATTGCCATAACGTTCATTGATCTGCGCAGGATCAAAAGTCTCGATTGAATCAATATTCAAAGCCATTACAAGGGTATCGGCAGGTGTTTTTGCAGCAACTTGTTGCACAAACATCCCAAAAGCCATAAGAGCAGCAACAAAAGAACTGCTCCCTTTTAATATTTTTCTTTTTAAATTCATAGATTTCTCCCTTTAAAGTTTATTGTATAAATTCTCCATGCTGCAAAAACGGGCAAAATAATAAAATGGGGCGAACCATAGCCTCCAAGAGATAAGTTTTTAAAACCTTCACCCCCAAAACCTTTTGTCAATCATCCCTCCTATCCACACTTATAAACCAAACCATACAAAGAAAAACACGCTGATATACGATCAACAACCACCAATAACAGAGCCATTCATGATATCTTAATGCCTAACTATTGAAGACTATAAGACTAAGTTTTCTTTTTTGCTGAGCAAGCTTGTCTCTTGTTTCTTCTAACATTTTTTAAATGTTATCAAAGCCTCCCTGTTGGCTCAAGTACCTTAATAAAAAAGAGCCTTCATAATAATTTGATGATTTGATAAAACAGGAAAATTCGTTGATTTGCCAAATGCAACGGCTTTTATTCCTTCTTCAAATTTTTTGCATCACTCCCTTTAAAACAATACCCCTTGGCATCTCATCATTTTTTAAATCATCATCTTTTAAAGCAAAAGAAGGCACGGGCACCATAAAAAAACTGAGATCCTTCACCGCCCCCAATATCTCCCTATGAAAAATTTTTCTTCAATATTGCAAAGTCTTTTATCCTTTAGCAATACTAACTTACGCTACGTTGTTGCACTCATTTTTTTCAGAAAGTAAATTACCCCTTTTCAATTCAGAAAAGTTAAAATGTTCATTTTAACACCCACGCAAACACATCTTCAATGAGAATAAAAAATCTCTCTTAACAGGATAT
>NZ_HE997999.1:20394-22870 GCF_000312585.1 Bartonella queenslandensis AUST/NH15 | reverse complement strand
CCCATAAATTCGACGTACTATAAAGCTCGAAAACTCATGCAAAACGTCGAATATATCATGGCTATGCTTTTTATCTATTTGACAGCTTTGAAAACACGCTATTTTTCAATTTTATTATAAAAAATCTGCGGCATACTATTCCAAACCCATTTTTTGACATCAGGTGTCATCGCGACAACACTATATTGTTGATAGATAAACGCATAAGGTCCTTTCTGCATCAATTCACGTTGTAAATTAACATAGAGTTGTGCCCGTTTTTGTGAATCTTTTTGAAACAACGCCTCTTCAACTTTTTGATTCATCTTGGCATCAAAATACCCATGCTGCCAACTAGGATAAGCTGTATTTTTTGCCTCAAAACGATTATCCGGATTATAAACAAGACGTGAAGCCATGGTATGAGGATCCGCAGAATCGTTATTCCATCCGACAAAAATCGTATCAAAAGCTCGTGCATACAGTTTGGAAAACAACTGTGTACCTGCCAAACGCTCAATTTTAAGATGCACTCCCACCTGTGCAGCACTATCTTGGAGTGACTGAGCAAGTAACAAATTATAAGGAACATTTGCAACAAGAAAATTTGCTTCAAATCCATTCGGATAACCCGCCTCTGCTAAAAGCTGCTTGGCTTTTTGAATATCAAGCTTAAAGGGTTGCCCTTCTTTTTCATCTAAAGCTCCAAAATTTCCAAGAGGAATAAAACTAGCCCGTGGAACACCAATACCTTTGAGAATCTTCTTGCCAAGACCTTCATAGTCTATAAGATAGCGCATCGCCAAGCGTACTTTTTCCTTCGCAAAAATAGGATTTGTCATGTTAAATCCCCAATACATCATGGTTGGCTCTAACATTTCTTCGATTTTAACATCTGTTGTTTTTTGTAGATCTGAGAGATCTTCAGGGGTCAAATTACGCGCAACATCAATATCGTGCTTTTGCAACAACAAACGTTGTGTTCCTGGCTCTGCAACATGACGAATGAGGATCTGATTCAGTTTCGGAGTTTCTCCCCAATAATGGGCACTTGCACGCAACAAAAGAGCTTCTCCAGAGCGCCAACTTTTTAATTGATAAGGACCAACACAAACAGCATGCGTTTTCAAATATTGATTTCCCAAATCGCCATTTTTTTCGTGCTTCATAATTGTCTTGCGATCAAGCAAAGCTGTCGCAGAACTTGCAACAATATTATTAAGAATAAGCTCCGCTGGATAAGGCTTATCAAATTTCATCACCACCGTTTTGTCATCAGGGGCTTGCAAAGCATCATCAACATTTTGCTCTGTAATTCCATATTCATTAAAAATTGCCGCATTACCCATCTTCAATTTGACAACCCGCTTCATCCCCCAAACAAGATCATTGGCGTTGGCTTCTCTACCATCATTAAACTTCAAACCATCGCGCAAATGAAAGGTAATTATCGTACTGTGATCATCGCCAGAAACATCCCAATGCGTTGCTAATGCCGGAACCATTTTAGCAGGATTATCGGTAGCACCACTCACCAAATTATCACAAACATTGCGAATAATTTCACTTCCATAAACATCTGTGAGTTGCGCGGGGTCAAATGTACTGATTCCATCCATATTCCAAGCCATGACAAGGGTATCAGCTGGTGTTTTTGCTGAAGCCTGTTGTGCAACCACTCCAAGTGCTATAAGAACACAAACAAGAGAGCCGCTACTTTTTAATATTTTTCTTTTCAAGTTCATAGACTTTTCCTTTTAACGTTTATTGTATAAATTCCCCACGCAACAAGAACGCGCAAAATAACAAGATGAGATGAACCATAGGCTCTGAGAAAAAAAGGTTTAAAACTTTCAAACAACACAACTGACCCACCACGCCTCCTAACATACTGACAAGCTACCGCACCAATATGCACCGAAAAACAATTTAATATATCATAAATGGTATAACCGATAACAAAATCTACTGATAATATCACAACATCTACCATTAAAGACCATAAGATAAAGATTTTTTCTCTCTTTTTGAGCAAGCTCATCTCTTCTTTCTTCTAGTGTTTTTTACGCCATCAAAGCACTGCCTGTTAGCTCAAACGCCTCAAGAACTAAAGAGCCTTAACAACAATTTTATCTTTCAACAAAACAGGAAAATTTACCCATTTTTCGGCATCAACCACCTCTTTCCCCTTCTGCAAAGAGAGTTTTGAATTTTTCCATACTTTCCCATTAAATAATAAGCTTCTCATGACATCTTATTTCAAAACAAAAAGAGCATGGGCACCATACCACCCTGATATGCGCTTACGTATTCGTACAGAACAATACTTTTTGCAACATCCTATTTTAATACCTTTGCCCCTTTAACAACACTCAATTCACTGCTTGCATTTTTCAGCAAAAAATATCTTTTCAATTCACTAAGGTTGAAATATCTAAATATAATGCCTATATAAGCGCACCCTTATCAGAATAGATAATCTTTTTTTAAGTAAACT
>NZ_HE997999.1:19283-20140 GCF_000312585.1 Bartonella queenslandensis AUST/NH15 | reverse complement strand
GATCAAAACGTTATAAAAATTCCCTTATAACCTCTTAGAAAAAAGAAAAATTCTTCACTTAAATAAAAAGAAATGTGATGAAAATATTGCAAAAAAACACAAGAGAATACGCGTATATTTTAACAACCATCACTGATGTTATACCATTACTAAAGTGGTGAAAAATAAGAAAAAAATAAAAAAATGTTTTTTCTTTATGATAATAACAATCACTGCACGACGATAATACAACAAAAACACAAGAGATTCGAAAGTATATTAAAATGAATAGAAAGAAAAAATTATCAAATTCTTTTCATACATTTCTTGGAGGAACATTGAACCGTGTTAGTCTAAAATTGCTCATCCTTTCATTCTTCATTGGCATCGTAATGAATTTTTTTGGATGGACACCTCGAAACCTCATACGGAAGATAATAAATTTTCTTCAATCGTTATGGGAAACAGGATTTATAACGCTTACAAACTTCTTCCATATAACCATGATGGGCGCTATTATTGTTGTACCTATTTTTCTTGTCTTACGCATTTTTCATAAAAAATAAATGCCTTAAATATTTTTCTTGCGCTAATCTTTTCGAAAAATCAAACGACATAAAAATCCTGTGGTAACGGCGATAATCACCGCAACAACACCATATAGAAAACGATACTTGTGTGCTGCATAGAAAATTGTATAAGCGATATGTGCTTTAACAATTTCAAGAGTCGTTGTTGCACTATCGATAAACTGCCCATCACGAAAAAGGTAAGCACGGACCTTATAATGTCCAACAGGAATGTTGGCGGGTAAACGAAAATGTGCTGTAAAAAGTTTATCAGAACCAAAACGAACACCACCTACTTCTTCATAATAA
>NZ_HE997999.1:16918-18600 GCF_000312585.1 Bartonella queenslandensis AUST/NH15 | reverse complement strand
ACTTCTTCATAATAAAGACTTTTAGCTTTTTGCAGTTTTACAAGTTCATCATGAAAGATTTGTATTTTTTTCTGATCTTGCTCGTCTGTCTGTAATGGCAAATAGACTAACCCTAACCCCAAACGTTTATAATCCTCAATGCTGGTAATATCATCGATTTCACGCGTTGTAACCATAGAGTAAAAAAGAGGAACATTTTTAAAAATAAGGGAATCTGTATTAACCCATACACCAGCATTACGTTTTTTTTCCCGCATGACCATTGTCCGGTTTTGTCCTTCCAAGCTTACAACAACATCATAACGGTTCTGACGAGAATATAATGGATCAATATTTTCCAAAACACCAGCAATATAAAGATCACGACCAGCAAAATTTGTATCCACGGTAATTATATTCGTTGTGACGATAATTTGGACAGCTTCGTGATCAACTTGATCAATAAATGTTTCTGTCATCCCAACATGTGACCATGTAGAAAAAGAAATAAAATAAAAGCAACCCGCAATGATGCATAAAGAAAATAATCTACCCATTTTTATCTCATAAGAATATCCAGAGAGAAAAGATTATCAGGGCGTACAAATAATTGAAAAGCAAGGCGCATACACACGATTAACACCAAACATGCAAGTGCCATACGCAATTGTTCAGCCTTTAACTTCCGTCCAGCTCGTGTTCCATATTGTGCACCAATACTTCCCCCAAGCATTAACAAAAAAGCCAAGACAATATCAACGGACTGATGAGTCATACTTTGCAAAACAGTCGTGAAAGAAGAGACAAATGTAATCTGAAAAAGTGAAGTTCCTATCACGACATTGGTTGGAACACGCAGCAGGTAAATCAATGCGGGGATCATAAAGAACCCCCCACCAATCCCCATAATAGAAGACAACAACCCCACAATGAGACCAATCCCTAACACTGGAATAATGCTGACATAGATCATAGATGCTCGGAAACGCATTTTTAACGGTAAGCGATGAATCCAGTTATGTCGATGTCGACCTGCAAGACGGACATGAGCGTTTTCTACCTTACGCTTGCGCATCACATCATACCAACTTTCAACAATCATCAAGCTTCCTATACCTCCCAGAAGGATCACATAAAGAAGCGAAATCATTAAGTCTAATTGGCCTAACTTTTTAAAAACAGAAAAAATCTGAATCCCGATTAACGAACCAATCCCTCCTCCAATGGCCAAAAGAATACCAAGTTTAATATCAAGCGTACGTCGTCTAAAATGTGTAATCGCCCCCGTTACAGATGATGCAATCATCTGGTTAGCACCTGTTCCAACAGCAATAGCAGGAGGAATATTATAAAAAATCAATAAAGGCGTGATGAGAAAACCACCACCAATGCCAAAAAGACCTGAAAAAAAACCAGCAACGACTCCCATACCAATCAAGATCAGTATATTGAGTGACATTTCAGCAATTGGTAAATAAATACTCACTAACAGAACCTTTAAGATAATTTGAGGCTTTTTAACAATTGGAGAGCCTTTCTCCAACTATCCCCTTTTCCAATAATCTCTGTTGCATGCTTAAAAGGGTAATTTTAATTCCCATCGCTTTCGCACAATTACGAATGCGCAATACATTTCATATCTATTAACATCAACATCATAAAAATTAAAAAAAACGAGCTCCTTTTAAAAAGCTATAAAAACA
>NZ_HE997999.1:1049-16775 GCF_000312585.1 Bartonella queenslandensis AUST/NH15 | reverse complement strand
TCGCTACCATAAATGCAACGGTTAAAAACAAAGAAGACTTTTTTTTACAAAATAAGATAAAAATGAGACATTTCCCCGAGACTGCGCCTTTAAAGCAGGAGAAAAATCAGCCTCAATGCAAGGATGAGATGCTGGGGAATGATTAGATGCTGGTTCCCCCATAGCCTTTTCTTCTATCACTGTACGCTCCACGGCTTCTTCAGTCTTTTTAAAAGAAGACTTCAAAGCATCACTTGGCAAAAGTGTATCCTTACTATCATTGGGTAAAAGTGTATCACTGGGCAAAGAGCTTTTGTTTTCTCGCTGCAACGCATTTTCAACATTTGTTTGGAGTGGTGTTATACTGCTTTGTCCTGAAAAATTTTGCACCTTTTGAAGGAATAAGCGTTCTTGATTTCCCTCACATTCCATATGAGCAAGTTTTTGCACAACGGAATCAGATAATTTTGGATGAGACATCCGTCGTGTTGCTACTGCTTCTTTTAAGCTTCTTTTTTCACTCTGTAAATTTTGAACAAGTGTTTTAATCTGCTCTAAAGATTCAAAAAGCCTTTTTTCCCTTTGACGACGGATATAATGTTCAGCCAAAATAGCGCGACTAATATCATCTAAATAAGATTTAAAATGCTCTTCGACAGAATCCTGCTGATTCAAAGAACGAGGCAAACGCTTCATTTTCATTTGAGCATAAACAGTGCGTAATCTTTGAGAAATGTCCGACATTGTTACTTCCACAGGCGTCTCCATTCTCTCCTTTTGCTCAATAAAAGAAGAAAATTGGTCACCCCGAACCTGATTGGGTGCTTGGTCGATCATATGACCCTTCGTATTCACAAACGCCTACCCCTCATTAACCTTTTTGAAAAGAATCGTAAGAAATGATAAGAAAATGTACTCTATTTTAGTAAATAGAGCTTTAAGAACGCCCAAAAACTTTTTTTGCTAGAAATATTTTTCCAATCCTCATCTAAAATATTTGCCTAATATTCATCTTGAGTATTTGAAAGAAAGATCTTTAATTTTTCTACCCTCAAGATTTGTAAGAGTAAAATCATTCCCCCATTTTATTTTTTTCACTTATTTTTCATTGCACAAAGCCTCTTTTGCACCATTATAAACAGAGCATATGCAACGAAAAAAGGATATTCTCGCAAGACAGTGTGATTTTTTTTACTTTTATTCAAGCAAATAAGGCAATTATGGCGATGCAGAAAAATGAAGATTGAAAATGACGACAAGAAAGTACAAGTAAATATAAAAAAAGCTTATATACAAGAAAACACAAGTTATAAATGAGAATCCATCCTAAACAATTTGGTTTCTTATGATTATTGCTATAAACTTGTGATCATACAAACAAAGAGGATCATTATGAAGATAATTGTCGCTGTCAAACGTGTTGTTGATTATAACATCAAGATACGCGTCAAGCCCGATAGCACAGGTGTTGATCTGTCTCACGTAAAAATGTCTATGAATCCCTTTGACGAGATAGCCGTTGAGGAAGCAGTTCGCCAGAAAGAATCTGGTAAAATTTCAGAAGTTGTTCTTATTTCGATTGGACCAGAAGCTGCCCAAGAAATTTTACGAACAGGACTTGCAATGGGGGCTGATCGCGCACTTCTTGTCACAACAGATCAAACACTTGAACCCTTAGCAATTGCTAAGGTTCTCAAGGCCATTGTTGATGAAGAAAAACCCGATATGGTCTTTTTAGGAAAACAAGCGATTGATGACGATAGCAACCAAACAGGACAGATGCTTGCAGCTCTTCTTGGTTGGGGACAGGCAACTTTTGCCTCACATCTTAATATAGAAAATGGACATGCTACCATTACCCGTGAGGTCGATAATGGAACACAAACCCTTCGTCTTCCCCTTCCCATAGTTATGACTGCCGATCTCCGGCTTAATGAACCGCGTTACACCTCTCTGCCTAATATCATGAAAGCAAAAAAGAAAAACATTGAACAAAAAGCTCTTGCTGATCTTGGCATTGATACAAAAGCACGCTTAACAATTTTAAGTGTTGAAGAGCCCAAACCCCGTCAATCTGGAATTAAAGTTGCTAATGTGGCAGAGCTTGTCAGCGCACTCAAACAAAAAAACTGCATTTAATATTCTCGAGAGTAAAAGTAATACGCATATATAAAGGGCAAAAATTTATGGCAATTCTTTTATTGGCTGATCATAATACAGAAGAAACCGCAAAAGCACTCACGGCTGCGCGCGCACTCAGTAACGATATTGATATTTTAGTGTGCGGAGAAAAAATTGAAACGATAGCAGAACACAGTGCTAAACTTGATGGTGTTCGTCAAGTTCTTATTGCAAAAGCAGACTATTTAGCCCATCAACTCGCCGAACCTATCGCCGATACAATCATCATGCTAGCCAATGATTATGATGTGATCATGGCCCCATCCAGCAGCTCTGGGAAAAATGTGATGCCCCGTGTAGCCGCTCTTCTTGATCTTATGCAAATTTCAGATATTACCGCCGTTCTTTCACCCGATACCTTTAAACGCCCCATTTATGCAGGCAATGCACTTGAAACTGTCCGCAGCAATGACCCCAAAAAGATTATAACCGTTCGCACAGCCTCTTTCACACCAACACCTTCCCAAAATAATTCAGCGCCCATTAAAACAATAACACCAGCTCCTAATCCTAATCTCTCTTCTTTCGTCAAAGCAGAAACCAACCAAAATGATCGTCCTGATCTTATCTCAGCACGTGTTATTATATCAGGCGGGCGTGGTCTTGGTTCACAAGAACAATTTATGGCCCTTCTTCTTCCTCTTGCAAACAAATTAAATGCGGCTTTAGGGGCTAGCCGCGCAGCAGTTGACGCAGGCTATGCGCCCAATGATTGGCAAATTGGACAAACAGGAAAAGTCGTTGCCCCTCAACTCTATATCGCCGTTGGTATTTCCGGTGCAATCCAACATTTAGCCGGTATAATGGATGCACAAATTATTGTTGCCATTAATAAAGATGAAGAAGCGCCTATTATGCAAATTGCCGATTATGCCCTCGTCGGTGATCTTCACCAAATTATTCCAGAATTGGAGAAAGCTTTATAAGCTATGAAAGCACCTCTGCATGATCAGCGTGAAAGTATGGAGTTTGACATCGTCATTGTCGGAGCGGGTCCCGCAGGGCTTTCTGCTGCCATTCGTCTAAAACAAATTAATCCTGAGCTTTCTGTTACAATTGTTGAAAAAGGGACAGAAGTGGGAGCTCATATTCTCTCTGGCGCCGTTGTTGACCCTATCGGTATCGATACACTCTTACCGGAATGGAAAAATAACAACGACCATCCCTTCACAACCCCTGTTACTCGTGACCAGTTTTTTTTTCTAAAGCCTCAAAAAGCGACGCTATTGCCTAATATTTTACATCCCAAAATTTTATCCAATGACGGCTGTTATATCGTTTCACTTGGGAGCGTTTGCCGCTGGCTAAGCAAAAAAGCCGAAGCGTTAGGTGTTGAAATTTATCCCGGTTTTGCTGCAACAGAACCCATCCAGAATGAGAACGGAGCCATCATTGGTGTTCTCACCAGTGATATGGGACTTAACAAAGATGAAACCCCTGGAAAGAATTATGCGCCTGGTATGGCGTTATTGGCAAAATATACTCTGATTGCGGAAGGAGCACGCGGCTCAATTGCAAAGCAACTGATACAGACTTTCAACCTCAGCAAAAATCGTGACCCCCAAAAATTTGGTCTTGGTCTCAAAGAACTCTGGGAAATTAATCCGGAAAAACACCAACGCGGTTTAGTGCAACATTTCACCGGTTGGCCCTTAGACAATTATACCGGTGGAGGCGGTTTTCTCTATCACCAAGAAAACAATGTCATTTCTGTCGGTTTTGTTGTGCACTTAGATTACAAAAATCCTTATCTTTCTCCCTTTGAAGAGTTTCAACGGTTTAAAACACATCCAAAACTCTATGAAATCTTCAAAGGAGCAAAGCGTCTTTCCTATGGTGCACGTGTTATCAGTGAAGGAGGGTGGCAATCTGTACCAAAACTCACCTTTCCTGGTGGCGCGTTGATTGGCTGCTCTGCTGGCTTTGTCAATGTCCCTCGTATCAAAGGATCACACAATGCCATCTTATCTGGCATCTTAGCCGCCGATAAAATTACTGCCGCTCTTGTGCAAGGTCGTGCCCATGATGAAGTCAAAGAAATCGAAGAACAATGGCGAAAAGGACCCATTGGCACAGATCTTTATAAAGTGCGAAATGCCAAACCACTTTGGGTAAAATATGGGACAAAATATGGAATTAAACTTGCCGGTTTTGATATGTGGTGGCAACAATTGTTCGGATTTTCCTTATTTAAAACTCTCTCCCATGGCAAGGAAGATTATGC
The DNA here is from genome assembly GCF_000312585.1 of Bartonella queenslandensis AUST/NH15. Classification (GTDB taxonomy): domain Bacteria; phylum Pseudomonadota; class Alphaproteobacteria; order Rhizobiales; family Rhizobiaceae; genus Bartonella; species Bartonella queenslandensis_A. The sequence goes on along the minus strand of NZ_HE997999.1, from coordinate 12,391 downwards.
CTGTCTTGAACCAGCAGAAAAATTTCAACCCATTTCTTACCCAAAACCCGATGGTGTTGTAACCTTTGATCGTCTTACAAGTGTTGCCCTTTCCAATACGCAACATGAAGAAAATCAACCTTGTCATTTAAAAATAGCCTCATTAGAAAAACAAAAAGACTCCGAATATGCAATCTATGGAGGACCTTCCACACGCTATTGCCCTGCCGCTGTCTACGAATGGCTAGAGTATAAGGATCATCTAACTTATATGATCAACGCTTCAAACTGCATACATTGTAAAACATGCGACATTAAAGATCCAAACCAAAACATCACTTGGATCTGTCCGCAAGGCAGCGAGGGTCCCTTCTATCCCAATATGTAAACTCCCCCTCATCATTGTTTGTTCTCCTAAAATTTGAATATATAAAACGCCATGGATAAAAGTATTTTCCTCAGATCAGAAATCTATCAATCACCTTCATGCATAAGTTCTTTCACGATATAAAAAATTATTCTATTGTGAAGTAACTAACGATTTAAGCAAATAAGCCCGAGTAAATAAGCCGTTGTAATGATAAAAATGTGCTGATGAAAATTAAGCAAAAATAGCCTATGTGTATGGATAAAATCTTGATAAGATCTTGTGATGAGGGAAATTTGATGAAGAGAAAACGGCATGTGTGAGAATGCATATTTTATAGGTGCGCATGCTTATTCAGCCCCCGTCATAGAGCCAGGGCTTTATCTTGTGGCAACACCGATCGGAAATCTTGCAGATATTACGCTTCGTGCTTTGCAAGTGCTGGCAGGCGTTGATATTTTAGCGTGTGAGGATACGCGGGTAACACGTGTTTTATTGGAGCGTTACGGTATTCGAAAAAAAACTGTTCTCTATCATGAATATAATGCGCAAAAAGCAGGTCCAAAGCTCTTAGCAGCTTTGTCGGAAAACAAAACGGTAGCGCTTATTTCAGATGCGGGAACACCACTTATTTCTGATCCTGGATTTCGACTAGTCGAAGAAGCCCGTAAGGAAGGTCATAAAATTGTTCCGATCCCTGGAGCATCAGCTCTTTTAGCGGCTCTGATACCAACAGGGCTTCCTACAGACAGCTTTTTCTTTGCAGGTTTTTTGAGTGCACGCAAGGCACAGCGTCAAAAACGATTAGAACAATTAAAAGAGATTCCAGCAACTTTGATTTTTTATGAATCTCCACATCGTCTTGTTGAATCTTTACAGGATATGGTTACTCTTTTTTCGGCAAACCGACCTGCCGCAATTTGTCGTGAATTAACAAAAAAATTTGAAACCGTAGACGTTTCCAATTTGGGAAGTTTGTTGGAAAGTTATAGAAAACAGACACAGATTCGAGGGGAAATTGTTGTGCTTGTGGGAGAATCATCATCTTCTTCTTTAAATGCCATAAGTGATCAAGAAGTTGATGCAATGTTATTAGAATGCGTACGGACATATTCCGCTGCTCAAGCAGCTGCTTTGGTTGCAAAAAAGACCGGTTTGAAAAAGCAAAAACTTTTCCAGCGGTTGATGTTTCTAAAAAATGTGTAAAAGAATGCATAAGACGATACAAAAAAAACGAAGACAAAAGTCTTTTTATCGAGGAATTCGTGCAGAAAAATTGGCCGCTTGGTGGTTACGTTTCAAAGGGTTTCATATTGCTGAAATGCGTTTTAAAACAAAGTGTGGGGAAATTGATCTCATTGCACGACGTGGAAATTTAGTGTTAATCGTTGAAGTTAAAGCACGTTCAACGTTAGCTGAAGCAATGGAAGCGGTTTCCCGAATAAATGAAAGACGAATTGAAGCAGCAGCTGATATTTGGCTCGCACGGCAACAAGATTTTTCCCTTTTATCTGTACGTTTTGACTTGATTGCAATTTTACCTTGGCGTTGGCCAAAACATATCCCCGCATTTTTTACCTCTGATCAAGAGGAACCCATTTTAACTATATTCAAATAAAAAAACATTTCGTTTTTATCTGCATATGCGTTAAAAAGTCTATAACCGTTTAAGCGCTACAAGGAGCGAAATATGGATGATTATGAAAAATTTGCAACAGGTTTGCTCATTGTTTTTGGAGCGCTGATTATTGGTGGTTTAATGGCAATGCATATTGTACTGATGAATAAACCTGGATTTTTATTTGCATTAGCCGCAGCGATTGTTGGTTGGTTTTCTGCTTTTGCCGTTCTGTTTGACAAGCCAAAAATCTATTTGGGCTTGATTATTCTTGCTATTTTATGTGTTGCTTCCTCAATTAGCGCTTATGTTAGTTAAAATACCTAAGGTATTGATTGAGATTCCTTTTAAAAAGTAAAACTGAGGAATAGAAATGAAACTTGGCTTTTTGGGAACAGGAACAATCAGTGCTTCAATGGTGAATGGCATCATGACAAGCGCCTTGAATGTTTCTTCTATCATTGTTTCACCGCGCAGTGCACAAACAGCAGAGCATCTTTCACGCACTTATGATAAAGTTATGATTGCTGAAAATAACCAAGCATTGCTCGATGTGAGTGATTGTGTTTTTCTTTGCCTGCCCAACCAAATTGCAGAAGGCATTTTGCGCTCTCTTCATTTTCGTCCAGAACAACTGGTTATTTCCGTTCTTGCCTTGGCAAAAGCAGCAGAAGTGGAAACGTGGATCAAGCATAAAGTTTATCGTGCTGTTCCGTTACCTTTTGTCGCAGAATGCAAAAATTTGACACCTATTTATCCCGATCATCCCTTTTTACGCACCTTATTTGATGCATTGGGGGGCACATTGGTGCTCGATAAGGAAGAACAGTTTAATCTTTTTATGACGGCTGGTTCTCTTATGGGCGTATATTTTAATTTTATCGAAATAGCCCATCAATGGTTTATAACACAAGGATTAAATAAACAGCAATCAGCAGAATTCCTTACTATGATGTTTGGAAATCTTACGGATGAAATGCGTAAAATTATAGCAACAGATCGTTCTACCTCTCTTAATTTTGCACTGCTTGAAAAAGAGTTTTCAACAAAGGGAGGAACAAATGAATTTTTGTCAAATTATTTTTCTCATCAAGGGGGAAAACGTGCTTTAACAACGGCTCTTGAGGCAACTTTACAAAAAATGAACGCTTCTAAAAAGACTTAACCAACATTTTTTCTCATCTCAAAGATGAGAATTATGAATCTATTGATTGAGCTCTTTGTCAATATGGATTGATAATTGTCTGCTATAGATCTTTCAAAAGTAGGATAAATGGGCTTTTTAAATACCTATCTCTTTAATTTACATGAATAGAAATTAAGTCTTTCGATTAATCCTCAAGGATATTTTTAGAGCACAAAATTACTTATAGGAAGATAATTTATCCTTTAATATTTGAAATCAGAATAATGGAAAAATTTTTTTCCATTTTACGTTTTCTTGTCATGAAATAAAAAACGTTTTTTTGTCTATTAAAAAAGGAAACAACTTTGAGATAAAACCGTTCGAAAAGAGCGGAAATAAACTTGCCAACTTTATGCAAAAAGAGAGAAAACTTTGAGAAAGCAAAGAGCATAATGAATATGGCTTATCTCTTTTTATTTAAGGAGAAATAGTATGAAATCTATACACTTCATAGAAGTTTTTAGGTTGTATCCTTCACAGGTACTCTCGTGAAATGGATGAACCCCATTGAAAACTATTCTCTTTTAAACCAAGCGTTTGCATAATAAACATAAATGTATTCTTGAGACTTTTTTGTTGTGTAAAAAGTACATCCCGATCAAAAACGCGAAAAATGAAAACATGAAAGAATGCATCATCTCCATTTTTTTAAAGAGCTTTCTTTCAATGCTTTTGAACGTAGAAAAACCGAATGAAAAGATGATGATAGAAAATTATTTTCTCCGGATTAGAATTCATATTCCCCTTATAAAAAAGCAACTATTTTTATATCTTTTATAAGTGTGTTTTAGCAAGCTCTCTTAAACAAACATACATTTAAAAGAGTTTATTTTTTATTTGATCAACAATTGTACGATACAATTGAGCGTGCTCGCCATCAGGCTGAAAAACAAAAATAGGGTTCCCCTCATCTGAAGAAAATCGTAAAGCTGCATCAAGCGGTATTTCTGCTAAGAAAGGGACCTTTCGACGTTCTGCTTCTCCCCGCGCACCACCATGGCCCAAAATATCGTAGCGTTTTCCTGTATCAGGAGCAATGAAATAACTCATATTCTCAATCAGTCCTAAAATAGGAACATTGATTTTCATGAACATTTCTATCGCTTTACGTGCATCAACTAAAGCAAGATCCTGAGGTGTAGAAACAACCAACGCACCCGTTAATTGTACCTGTTGCGCAAGCGTTAATTGTGCATCCCCTGTACCCGGTGGCATATCCACAACCAAAACATCCAAAGGTGTCCATACAACATCTCGTAACAATTGCGTTACAGCAGCCATAACCATAGGACCACGCCATACCACCGGCTTTTCTTCTTCAACTAAAAATCCCATCGACATCAATTTAAGGCCGAATTTTTCAAGAGGTTGAATTTTTTTTCCTTGCATAAGCTGTGGCTTCTGGTTAACGAGCCCTGTCAAACGTGGCAAAGATGGACCATAAATATCTGCATCCATCAACCCTGTTTTGAAACCTGCATCTTGTAAAGCTAAGGCGATATTGATCGCCATCGTCGATTTTCCCACCCCTCCTTTTCCAGAAGCAACAGCAATGACATGTCGTACACCTTCTATAGGCATTTTCACAGGCAAGAGATGCGCTCTGCGTCTAGGTGCTCCCTTTGTTGTTTTTTCTGCTGTAAGTGTGACAACAACAGATTCCACTCCCTCTAAAGCGCACACCAGCTCTTCAGCAGAACGACGCAATGATTCCCATTCTTGCACACATCCATCAGGAACTGTAATGGAAAAGAACACCTTACCATTAGCAATTAATATTTCTGAAAGAAGCCCCAACGATACAATATCGCTTTCACGACCTGGTCCTTTGATTTGACGTAACACGTTGCGGACAACCTCACTTGTGATAGGACCCACGCTCTTTCCTCTCTATAAAATACCAACAAATACAAGCATAAGAACAAAAAATACTGACAGGTTTATCACCTAAAATTTTCTCATTTACTTAAGGATTATAAAGTATAAATATGACTTATATTCTATCTCTTTAAAAATACGAAACCACCCTTAAATAAAGGAACTCAAGCATAAAATCTTCTATAAAAGCTTATCAAGCACGTTTAAGCGCCAACACTTTAATTAATATTCTGATCAGGGTTTTGTAAAAAACAAAACTGAGAAAAGCTCTTAATATCAAAGTATTTTTTAAATTGAGCATACACTAATCCGTCACGCTTTCTTTGAATTCTTTAACGCCCTAATCATTTATTTTCTGTAGACTCAATGGTTGTTTTCTGACATTTCCAAATGTACCATAAAAAAGTGTCACAAACAGGTATAAGGTGCTTGATATTTTTTCAAGTGAGAGAAAAACAATCTAAGATTGACTTTTTTTATATTTTTTCTTATGGGTTAACAGTCGTCTGATAGGATGAAATTGTTCATCTCGCGCATAATTGCTCATAAAACGAAGATTTAAGAAGGGCCGCACTCCGCGGTATTTAAATAAATGAAACGTACTTACCAACCCTCTAAACTTGTCCGTAAACGTCGCCATGGGTTTCGTGCCCGTATGGCCACAGCTGGAGGACGTAAAGTTATTGCTGCAAGACGTGCTCGTGGACGTAAGCGGCTCTCTGCTTAACCATTTAAATTTTCACAACCGTTGAGGATTGCTCATCATTTCTTTGTTGTGAAATTTTTGTTATGAACCTCTAATGCCTGCAAGCCAAGCATTTAGTGAAATTGCGAAATATTCTTTTATGAAGAAAAAACATCCCTGCCGCATTCGCAAAAGAGCAGACTTTTTGGCTGTCCGCACAGGAGAAAAACGACGGGGTCCTTTATTTTTACTCGAAGTTAAATCTCGTGAACAAACGACAGAAAGAGAATCGTCTCTTGTTGCGCGTGTAGGCTTCACTGTTACCCGTAAGAACGGTAATGCTGTGAAACGTAATCGTATCAAAAGGCGCTTGCGTGAAGCCGTAAGAGTTGGTGTCACAAACCACATGGAAGCAGGAACAGACTATGTCATCGTAGCGTATCGTGATGCGTTACATGCGCCTTTCACATCTTTGATTAGTGAATTAAATCGGCGAATAAAACCAAAAACAAAACATCAGCAACGACAACAAGGGTGTACGAATGGAATATAACCGCAATTTCTTTATCGCTATTGGCTTATCTTTCCTAGTGCTCGTCGCATGGCAATTCCTTCATGTTGCTCCCAAACAAGCAAAGTTACAAAAACAACAAGCCATCACACAGCAATTGTCAAAACAACAATCAACCCTTTCTACTGATACGGTGAATTTTTCTGACAATACCTCAACGCATCAAGCGACATCGATCATCGAACAGCCAATGACCCCTGAAATCCGGAAAGCTGTATTAGCCAAAACAGAACGTGTCACAATCAAAACCAATGAACTGGAAGGCTCTATTAATCTTGTTGGTGCACAATTTGATGATCTTCACCTTAAAAGATATCGTGTAACAGTCGATAAAAAATCACCGGAAATTGATTTGCTCAATCCTAAAGGATTCAAAACGACCTACCTTGCTGAATTTGGTTTTACAAGTGCATCTTTGCCAGCAAAAGCCTTGCCACAACCTGATACACAATGGCAAATAGAGGGAAACAATACAACCCTTACCCCTTCAACACCCATCACTTTGATTTATAATAATGGACAAGGACAAATCTTCCGCCGTACCCTTTCTGTTGATGATCATTACATGTTTACTATTGAGGATTCCGTCAGCAATGAAAGTGATCAACCAATATATCTCTCATCCTATGCCCGCGTTGCGCGTGCAGCACCACCAGAACATACCAATGCAACCTATTTGCTTCATGAGGGGATGATCGGTATTGCAGGGGATTCGCTCAAAACTGAAAAATATAAGACCTTAGCAGAGCTTGATCCAAATCCTGATAATGGACAAAAGAGCATGACTTTTTCCAAAGTGACAGGAGGCTGGATTGGTATTACTGATAAATATTGGGCTGTAGCGGTTATTCCCCAACAAGATAAAGAATATACAAGCCGTTTTATTTATTTTGATCGTTTACAAACGCATTATCAATCTGACTTGCTCGGATCGCCTTTAACGATTGCCCCCAATGAAACAAAAAGCGTTACAAATCGTCTTTTTGCTGGCGCCAAACAAGTTGAAATCATTAATCACTATCAAAACGACCTAAAAATCAACAAGTTTGCTCTCTTAATTGATTGGGGTTGGTTTGATTTCATCACAAAACCGATGTTTGCCCTCATTGACATTCTTTATAAGCAAACAGGAAATTTTGGTATCGCCATCCTTCTTGTCACAGTGCTCTTAAAAACACTTCTTTTCCCTCTCGCCAATAAGTCTTATAAATCTATGGCGCGTATGAAGCTGCTACAACCGCGGTTGCTAGAAATAAAAGAAAAATATCCCGATGACAAAAACAAACAACAACAAGCAATCATAGAGCTGTATAAAACCGAGAAAATTAATCCCCTTGCCGGCTGTTGGCCGATGTTGGTTCAATTTCCAATATTCTTTGCTCTTTATAAAGTTCTCTATATTACCATTGAAATGCGCCATGCACCTTTCTTTGGCTGGATTCAAGATTTAGCTGCTCCCGACCCAACGTCTCTTTTTAACTTATTTGGTCTCTTGCCCTATGCAACGCCAGCATTTCTTATGATTGGTGCATGGCCTTTGATTATGGGGATAACGATGTTTTTACAAATGCGTATGAATCCTGCTCCTCAAGACCAAACTCAAGCGATGATCTTTACATGGATGCCTGTCGTCTTTACTTTTATGCTCGCCTCTTTCCCTGTTGGTCTTGTCATCTATTGGGCATGGAACAATATATTGTCAATCATTCAGCAAGGTATCATGATGAAGCGCCAAGGAGCCAAAATTGAGCTTTTTGATAATTTGAAAGCCATGTGGAGAAAATCACCCAAAAAAGAAGAGCAGTCCCCAAAAGAAGCGCAAGAATGACAAGAGATTCTTCCCTTTCTGAAATTTTTTCTCGCAATTGGATTTTTATTCGTGGTGTTCCTGCAATACGCTTTCTTCCCCCTGAAGGGCCAGCAGAAATCGCATTTGCGGGACGTTCCAATGTTGGAAAATCATCTTTAATCAACGCACTTGTCCAGCAAAAAGGTTTAGCACGGACCTCAAATACACCAGGACGGACTCAAGAGCTTAATTATTTTGTCCCCGATGGCTTCAGTGGACAAAAAGGAGACCTTCCCCCTTTCGCAGTCGTCGATATGCCTGGTTATGGTTTTGCTGCTGCTCCGAAAAATCTGGTTGATGCTTGGACAAATTTGATTTTTAGCTATTTACGAGGACGCTCAACACTAAAACGTGTATATCTCTTGATTGATTCACGGCATGGAATTAAAAATAATGATGAAGATGTTCTTGCACTCCTTGATAAAGCAGCCGTTTCTTACCAAATTGTTTTGACAAAAAGTGATAAAATCAAATCAAATGCCTTGGAAAAATTAATGATGACAACACAAACAAAACTTCTCAAACACCCAGCAGCTTATCCTGAGATTCTCGCAACCTCTTCAGAAAAAGCGTACGGTTTGGAAGAATTACGTGCTGCCATTTTGCAAACCATTGCATAAGAGAACACATTCATATTATTAACAATTTATTAAGCATAATTGCCAACCGCTGCTAATGATCTTGTACTTCTATTCAAGCACCTTTATAAAAAAGATGGCTTGAAGGAATTTTTATCAACTCTATTTTATAGTGTAAATTATGCTGACACTTTTTCACTCTCCCCTATCTACTGCTTCGCGCTTCATACGCCTCATTCTTGGGGAATATGGTATAGCCACGCAACTGATTGAAGAATATGAATGGGCTAGAAGACACGAATTTCTCGCTCTCAATCCTGCCGGTCATGTTCCTGTTTTTCTTGATGAACATGAGGTTCCATTATCAGGTCCCTTTGTTATCTGCGAATATTTAGATGAAACCCATGGAAGTTTACGACAAGAAAATAAACTCTTTCCGGAAAACCCTTTAAATCGTGCGGAAGTACGCCGCCTCAATGACTGGTTTTTAAATAAATTTGAAAATGAAGCAACACGCCATATTGTACGAGAACGAATCCATAAACGTGAAATGCCCCTCGCCATTGGCGGTGGAGCGCCCAATTCGCAAATTTTACGCAATGCACGGGCCAATATTCCACCCCATATGAACTATCTCAATTGGCTCTGTGCCTCTCGAGATAGCTTGGTGGGTTCTACCTTATCCTATGCTGACCTCGCAGCCGCTGCTGCTGTTTCTGTACTTGACTTTCTAGGGGAAATTGACTGGGAACAATCCCCTGCGGCTAAAGATTGGTATATGCGGATTAAATCACGACCTTCTTTTCGTTCTCTTTTAGCAGATCGTGTCCGCGGCATTGTTGCAAGTGCTCACTACGCTGATCTTGATTTCTAGCTTCCTCTTATAAACAAAAATAAGAACCTATTATATCTCTTATTTCAATCCTCTTATAATGCACTACAAAAATCTTTTTTTACTGTATCAAAAAAAGACCAGTATAGAGATAAAGACATTTAATAAAGAGTTTTAAAGCCTCTCTTTAGATACAAGAGCTGTAGTACCATTGAAAGCTAGGCAAATAAAATAATCATACTTAACATATATTATCCTCTATACTTCCCGATATATGAAAAAACGCATTTAATAGCATGCATAACTATGTACTCTTAATAGGAAAACGCTCTATCATGCGTTTTTACAAAATAACAATTTTTTCAACGAGCTTCCCTAAAAGATAGAAAATCCAACCAACGCTCGTGTGTCAACAATTCAACTTTTCAGGCATCTTCCTGTTTCTTCTCCTTTTATTTATTTTTGCTTACAGATAACACATTGATTCAAAATGATAAATTTTAAAATTGAATCATGAAATTCAAATACTTTTCACGCATGATCCTCCTCACTTTAATCAATTAAAATCTTTTTCTTACGACATCATGCACGGTATTGGTGTGTGAAAAAATTGGATAAGAAAAGGATAAAATGGCTATGAATCATTTCAAGTATCAAGGGTTGCAAAGGCTGGCAAAGCGTATGATAGTGCTGATTTGCGCTTTTATAAAGCGTAGCGGTGCAGAATAGATTTTATATTATTCATTGGAAACTTTCTCGTTATACCCTTCAAGTGCACCATCATAAAACGAGCTTAAGAGCATTGAGGCCTCATTCTTTCAAATGAGTGCGTGGATTGGCAACATACCTATATTTTGTTTGAAGTATTCTATTTTACATAAGGAACATGCCCCTATTAGAGAACGGAAGAAATAAAAGCACCAAGCAATACGCAATCTCCATTAGGTTTTACAAGCAAGCCTCGCCCTATTCATCACACACTTTAACAAAAAACATTTCTCTGTAAACTTGTAAATCTTATGCCCCTTACCCTCAACGATAGAATTTTACAGCACAAAAGGATAAATTACAGGAGGAAATTTTGTTCTATAAAGAAAAAGAACGGTTGGAAAAAGGGCAAGAATTTGCCTATACTACGGGGTGGTAAAGTATTATAAGGAGATAAAAATGCGCCTTACAGTTGTCGGAGCAAATGGAAGAATGGGGCGTGAACTCATTACAGCAATCCGGCAAAGGAAGGATGTAGAGCTTTGCGCTGTTCTTGTCCGCAAAGATTCACCTTTTGTAGGAAAAGATGCCAGTGCATTAATTGGCTCAGATTCTCTTGGGATTGGCATCACTGATGATCCCGAAAATGCCTTTTCTAACACAGAAGGTATTTTAGATTTTTCACAACCCCAAGCCAGTATTTTTTATGCGGATTATGCTGCTCAAAAAGGTCTTGTTCATATTATTGGCACCACAGGATTTAGCAAAACAGAAGAAGAAAAAATCGTGAATTTTGCGAAATATACAACAATTGTCAAATCCGGCAATATGAGTCTTGGAATAAATCTTTTAGCCAACCTAGTAAAGAAAGCTGCTAAAACATTAGAAACCGGTGATTTTGATATCGAAATTTATGAAATGCATCACGCTAACAAAGTTGATGCCCCTTCTGGAACAGCCCTTCTTCTTGGACAAGCCGCTGCTGAGGGTCGCAATGTTATGTTGCAAGATGTGCGTGTTAACGAACGTAATGGCTATACAGGTAAACGCAAAAAAGGCACCATTGGTTTTTCTTGTTCACGGGGTGGAAC
>NZ_HE997999.1:0-1017 GCF_000312585.1 Bartonella queenslandensis AUST/NH15 | reverse complement strand
AGCGCAAGAACGCTCCATCTTTGCCAATGGCGCATTAAAAGCAGCTTTGTGGGCAAAAAATCATGAAAAAGGTCTTTATTCAATGCTTGATGTCTTAGGATTAAACGATCAATTTTAAACAATCAATCGAGGCAATTCATCATGGGACGCACACTTGTACTCATCCGTCACGGACAAAGCGAATGGAATCTCAAAAATCTTTTTACTGGTTGGAAAGACCCTGATTTAACAGAAAAAGGTCATGCAGAAGCGATAGCAGCAGGAAAAAAACTGAAAGAATCTGGTTTAGAGTTTGATATCGCTTATACATCTGCCTTACAGCGTGCCCAAAAAACGGCTCAGCACATTTTAGAGCAAATGGGACAATCAAATTTAGAAGTGATCAAAACCCCCGCATTGAATGAACGTAATTATGGTGATCTTTCTGGTTTAAATAAAGATGAAATGCGCCAACAATGGGGGCAAGAGCAGGTACAAATGTGGCGCCGTTCCTATACGATTGCGCCGCCTAATGGAGAAAGCCTACGCGATACTGGAGCACGTATTTGGCCTTATTATCTTTACCATATTCAACCTCATATTTTGCGCTCTCAAACTGTTTTGATCGCAGCACATGGAAACTCTCTTCGTGCTCTTATCATGGCGCTTGAAGGTCTAAACAGTGAAAAAATTATATCTCAAGAATTAGCGACCGGCATTCCTATTATTTACACCTTTAATCCAGATTCAACCATTTACTCAAAGACAATCATCACCCCTTAAACTTTCAAAACCATGACGCTCCCTTCAAGTTTAATTCAATCGTTTTAAACAGAGAAAATAAATTCTATAATTTTAATTGACAGAATTGCTTCACACGCTTAGATGATTTTTATAAGCCCAGATGGCGGAATTGGTAGACGCGCAGGTTTCAGGTACCTGTGCCGCAAGGCGTGGAGGTTCGAGTCCTTCCGGGCACCATTTTTATTTATTTAACATATTGAAACATATAATTTTTTATTTGATTCGCTGCTTTTT
>NZ_HE997998.1:228803-230858 GCF_000312585.1 Bartonella queenslandensis AUST/NH15 | reverse complement strand
TGATCACAGCCACAGCAGCAGCAATGATGCCTCCTATCGGGGTAAAAAACAGCCCCCACAACAGACGCAATACTCACCCCAACCACTTCTTAAGCTACAAGGCGCTAACATTTATCAGTCATAAGTCCAAAATAGCAATATAATGACGAAACAAATTCATAGAATGAAGATTTTTATAATCAATTTTTTGTATCAATCTTTCCACAACGCATAAAAATGGTGAAGCGGTCCTCGCCCTTTCCCTACTTTTAAATCATTTGAGGCAGTTAAAGCGCCATGTAAATAATCTTTTGCTTGCTTAACGGCACGGTCCAAAGATTGTGTAGGTAACAGAGCTGCGATGGCAGCAGAAATGGTACACCCTGTCCCGTGATCATGAGTGGTTGGAAGACGAGAAGCTTCAAGCATAACAAGATTTTCACAATCACAATAAAGATCTGGACTAGAACAATCGTAATTTTCTGTACTATTTCTGGTAAGCGAATTCAAATGCCCCCCTTTTAACAAAACTGCATGGCACCCTAACGCCAAAAGTCGTGGAGCATATTGATACATAGTTTCTAAAGACCATTGCACTTCACATCCCAATAACAGTGCAGCTTCAGGCAAATTTGGCGTGATCAAAGTTGACATCGGCACAAGAACATCACGCATAATTTCAATGGTATCAGGCTTTAAAAGAACATCACCACTTTTTGCAACCATAACCGGATCAAAAACAATGAAACGCGCTTTATGATAAGCAAGACGTTCTGCAATAGCCTGTGCAATCTGAGCATTTGCAACCATACCAATTTTAACGGCATCAACATGGATGTCCTCAAAAACAGAATCAATTTGATCTGCCACGAAAGAAGCATCTAATGCCTGAAAAGAACGTACACCCTGAGTATTTTGTGCAACAACAGCTGTAACCACACTCATGCCATAAGTTTTCATAGCTGAAAAAACCTTCAAATCCGCTTGCATTCCAGCGCCACCAGAAGGATCTGTTCCCGCAATAGATAAAATCCGTGGAATAAAAAGTTTATCTTTTTGTAATTCCATTAACCTCTTTCCTTCTTTATTTTAAATACCGGAAACTGAGTCACCGAAAAAATAGATACCTGAAAAAACATAAAGAAGATGTTTTCTCATATGAATTATATTATATACAAAATCTTCTTATTATAGATATAAAATGGAAAATATAGTGCTTATCCTTCGTTCTATTCTTTTTACGTTCGCTTTTTATACAACAACTTTCATACAGATGATTCTTTACGCTCCCGTTTATTTTTTAATGCCCCGCAAAAAGGCATGGATTGTCCCTAAAACATGGGCGCGCGTTACACTCTTTTTGCAAAAATACATCGCGGGCACACGTTATGAAATTGAAGGATTAGAAAATCTCCCCAAAGGGGCCTATATTATTGCTCCAAAGCATCAGTCTGCATGGGAAACCTTCAGTCTTGTTCCCTATTTTGATGACCCCACCCTCATTTTAAAACGTGAATTGATGTGGATTCCATTGTTTGGCTGGTATATGGCAAAAACACAAATTATCCCCATTAACCGCACAACGCCCATAAAAGCCTTAAAAATGATTATAGAAAAAGCAAAAGAGAAAGTAAAACAAGGGCGCCAAATCTTAATTTTTCCCGAAGGAACACGCCGACAACCCGGTCAAGAACCAGATTATAAATCAGGAATTGTCGCGCTCTATAATGAATTAGGACTTCAAGTTGTCCCTATTGCACACAATGCAGGTTTATATTGGCCACGCAATAATTTCCGCCGCTATCCCGGAACAATTCGTGTTCGTATTCTTCCTCCAATAGAAGCAGGTTTAAGCAAACGTGATTTTCTGAATCAACTTGTCCAAAAAACGGAAGAAGCGTGTGATGAACTGCTTCTCTTAGCAGCTCAAGATCCGACCCCTCCTCCTATGCCACCACAAGCTGCTCAGAAGCTTCAAAAACTAAAATATCATGAAGCGCAATCTTGATTGATAAAAAATCACTTTGTATATTTTATGAAGTATATGAAACAGAAATATAAGGGAAATATTTCAAA
>NZ_HE997998.1:221829-228459 GCF_000312585.1 Bartonella queenslandensis AUST/NH15 | reverse complement strand
AATTCTTCCTCCCTTTAAAAATCATTTAAATAGCATACAGAATATTGATCTATAAGGATATTTATTGCTATTCAATGTGAATGAAAAACCTGAATACTGTAAAATTATCTCATTTAAGATTTGTTTTATGTTGAATCAATCAAAACCACTTGCTTGCACATTATCAACGAAAAGAGCCGTATAGGTGAAAACCATACAAAAAAACGTGCCTCTTATCAACCATCTCACGTGCCCAAGGACTGTCTGCAACATTGAAGACTAGAAAAGTGTGTGATACTGGCTTACTCCTTCACAAGTACAACATTAATGGCGAATAATAAACGATAAATGCCAACACCTTTCTTCATATAAAAATTATAGCTCTTACGAGTAAGATCTTAAAAGAGATATGAAAACTGCTCGATATTTCTTTAAAACCAGCGCGCAAATAAACAACGCAACAGTATTTTATTTTGACGAATTCTATCTTGTATAAGAAATGCATACCCCCATTAAAGAAAGTTCATAAATAAGCCGCAGAACTTTATATTTATTCAAAAACAGTGTTAAAAATGCTCGCTAAGAAGTTAAATGAGGAGAAAAACAAACAACTTCTTTAAAGAAAAGACATCAATCAATAATACAATGGCGTGCTATTTTCCATATATAATACATTGATTTACAATGATAAATGATGTTTTATGTTAAACAATAACATTCAATAGAGTAAAATTACCCTTTTCTTATATTGAATCAATTATCTTGCTATCACTGATGGAAATTAATGTATAGGCAAGAATTGTTAAAGCAAAAGATATAAACACCTCTCATAGTCCCTCTTAATATAAGAGTTATTTTAAAGAGGCATCTTTTATGGCACCCCACCCCATTTCATAACGTTGACTATGAATGGTATAATAGTAAATCTGTTGAGCTCCCCCATTTTTACGCTCGTGAAGCAGCAAGCCTGCACCATCACCCCCCCTTTACCGATCCCCAAATTGCGGAAGCCCTTGGCACTTAAGACAGTTCATAAGAGGTATTTTTCTTATATGGTTCTACACAGCTCTTTCCCACCTGTAACGTACAAGCGGATATTTTTAATTTACTCAAACCTTAGAACATATTTGGAGTGAAAGAAGCTAAGGATATTCAAGGATCTCATTAAACAGATAAAACCATAAACTATCACCAAATATATTAAATAATAGAAAAATTGTATGATTAAATGGATTTTTTTCTTTCTGAAAAATAACAATATCTTCAAAAAAATTAAATCTTGTATAATATCTATCATTTAAAAAGTATTTTTTGAAATACTTAAACCATCAAACCAAATTCAAGGGGAAAATAAAGATGAGTATTGGTTTTTATTCCAGAGACATAGCTCAATACAACAATTAACTATCTGTCCTCTCTATCCTGGACTTAAAAGCTTTGTATTCTACATTAAAACAATTCTAAATAATGAATAAGCAGGAACTGGGTTTAAATTAATGCAACGCCTCTTTTATAATTTATTTTTTTCTTTCATCTTGAGTTTGTCGAGCACTTTTTCTTTAGCACAACCTTTTATTTCTGTTGATGTTACAACGGGACATATCTTAAAACATAATCAAGCTTTTGAGCGCTGGTATCCAGCTTCCTTAACAAAATTAATGACTGCTTATGTTATTTTTCGCGCTATGAGCCGAGGGGAAATTTCACCCAACAAACCTATCACCATCAGCGAATATGCCGCAAAAGCTCCCTCGTATCGTTCAGGCTATAAAGCGGGTTCTATTCTCACACTTGATACAGCCTTAAGTATCACCATGGTTAAATCGACCAATGATTTGGCCATTGCCATGAGTGAAGCCATTGCTGGTTCACAAAAAGCTTTTGTACGCAAAATGAATAGCGAAGCTAAACGTTTAGGCATGTTTGGCACCCATTTTGCGAACGCAAGTGGTTTACCAGACCCTCAAAACTACTCCACCGCACGCGATATTGCTCTTTTAGCTGTCCAAATACGTCGTGAATTTCCACAATATTCTCATTATTTTTCTATTCCAGCCATTGATTTTGGTAATAACCGAAAAATCCAGCATAACTCAAACAACCTCATTGGCCGTTTTTATGGAATAGATGGTATGAAAACAGGGTTTATTTGCGCCTCTGGTTTTAATCTTGTTGCCTCAGCTACTCGCAATAAACGTACAATTATTGCTGTCATTCTAGGCGCTAATAACATAAGTGAAAGGGAAGAAAAAGCGGCACAACTTCTTGAAATAGGATTTTTGCATCAAGGAAATCCTCAATTAACATTAGCAACATTAAAACCTTATGGAAGCAACATAACACAAGCCAATGATATGAGACAACAAATGTGCACGCCTGAAGCCATAAAAATGCATGCTAATTCATATGACGATCAAGGAAATATTATTCTCATCTCACCTTTTATCACGGCTCCACCTTCTTTTTCTCACCCTTTAGTCGTACACCTTATTCGTACACCACAGACACCCAAAATGACAGTAAAACCACTAAAAAAACCCCATAGTCTGTCTAAAAAAAGTGTAAACTATTCTATAAAAAAGCCGTAAGCTATAATCTATAAATTAATTATAATACATTGATTTATAATGATAGTTTTGCACTTTATGTCAGAAGCACAAATATCGTAAGGCTTTCTCATTTTAAATCTGTATCTGTCGAAGCAATTAAAATCAGTCTCTTGCATATCACAAGGTGGATGAGCATAGAGATAAAATAATCACAACAGGGAATTAAAATTCCTCCTATAAAGTTTTTCAAGTGCCAAGAATGACCATAACATTGACACTGAAAAAGTGTATGATCATGCCCACACTTACCTTTATAATCATAAAAATAATGATAAAATCGATTTCATAGGGTATTGACCCGTATATCTCACGGGCACCATTATAAATGGCGTTAAACATCGTAAGATACATTTCTTTAAAACAAAACCACGGTTGATGATCAAAATGAAAATAAAGCGCATTCCTCTCACGCTTATTACTGGTTTTTTAGGCTCTGGCAAAACAACTTTGCTCAACCGGATGCTACAAGACCCTCTCTTAACGGAGTGTGCTGTTATCATCAATGAATTCGGTGAAATCAGCATTGATCATCTTCTGGTTGAAAAGGCAACAGAAGGAATTATTGAACTTGCCAATGGTTGTTTATGCTGCAATTTACGCAGTGATCTCATTGATACATTAATTGATTTAATCAATCGCGTCCAAACAGGACAGATCAAACAACTCAATCATATTATCATTGAAACAACAGGGATAGCTGATCCCGCTCCTATTTTACAAATACTTTTAAGCCACCCGTTGTTTATTCAAACATTGTCCATAAATGCTGTTCTTGCAACATTTGATACATTAAGCACACTTTCCATATGTGAGCGCTATCCTGAAATATATAAACAATTAATCTTTGCTGATAAAATTATTCTCACCAAAACAGACCTTATAGCGCCCCAAGCACTTTCAAATACGCTCCTTAACGCACTTAACAGAATGAATCCTACAGCACAAATCATTGATGCCCATTCTGAAGATTTCTGCTCAAATCTATTAATAAATCGCACATTATGGGATGAAAAAGGAGAAAATACACAACTTAAGCAGAATCTTATTACGACTCCACACGATCATCCTCCTCATAAAACCATTCGTACCTTTTCACTAGAATGTGAGAACCTTGTTGATTACGCTACAATTGAAGCTTTTTTAGATCTCCTACAAGACCGTTATGGTACAAAATTACTCCGTATTAAAGCGATTATCGCATTGCGTGATGATCCTTATCGTCCTCTTATATTACATGGTGTACAAACATTTTTCCATCCACCTATAAGACTACCAGCATGGCCAAAAGGAATAAAACAAACACGTTTTGTCATCATTGCCGATGGTGTTGAAAAAGAAGCAATACAAAAACTTCTCAATGCTTTTTTTAATAAGCCGGCAATAGATACCGCAGATAAAACAGCTCTCTTGGAAAACCCTCTCATCATTCCAGGAATGAAGTTTTAATTCTCCCCTTCAGTGAAGATAACGTGAAACCCATTGAGTCATACCCTTTTTATGCTTTTCAAGAAGCAAAACAGCCCTTCCATCATAGATTTTTCCAACCCTCAATGTTGTGGTTAGCTCTTGACACTTGAGACGATTTATTAGAGGCATTTTTATTGTGCATTTTTATCCATGTGGCGCTTTTCATTTGTAATATGCAAGCGAATGGTTTTGATTGATCCATCATAAATAGATTTTAGGATAAAAAAATTTTTATGATATTTAGCCTCTTAATTCAAATCGAAAAAAGGAATAAATTATCATTGTAAATCCAATTACTATTATAAAAATTTTCACTATTCGTTAATCAATAATCAAGTGATTCTCTCTTGCAATGCACTTTATCTGCAAAGCATTTCAGAGGTTTTATTTCAAAACCCCATTGGATAAATTCTTGGTTTTAAAGTATTTCACTCAACTTTATTTTTCCAGCAGATTGAAACAAACCCCTCTTAATTTTAGGCAAAAAACTAAAATCAGACAAAGGCAATATTATATTTTACATGTCAGCATCTATATTATAATCAACACCATAAGACAACATTTGACAGCATGAAATAATTAAAACCCTTCAAAATTAAAAAGAGAGACGCATTTATACTTTTCACTAAAAAACAAAGATTGCTATTCATACCAGTCTGCGAAACAATATAACTTCTCCGAACAAGCCTCTCTTGGCTTTCCTCACCTCATCTGATTTACTTACATAAGGCTCTATGAAAAAACTCTATGCTTTAAAATATCGACTATTCACTTAAAACACTTCATGCGTAAAGTTTTTCCATTCCTGTATCGCCATCATAAACAAGAGCGTTTTTACGGTATAGCAGAATAAAATAACACTCACCGCATTAGGGAAACTGAAGTTTTATCAATATCGCGATTAAAAATGTAACGTTTTCCATAAACTTCAACAATCGGAGGTTGGCGATTTTCTTCAAAAAAATCATACCCTTTCTTAAGCATAACCCAAAATTGATAATGGGGATCATTGCTATGACGTAACATATTATCCTCGGTCATGCGGAAAGGAAAAGCCTGCAACTGAAACGCTCTTTGTCCTCCTTTAAAAGCATCCCGTGCAAAGGCATAAATTTGAGCCATATTTTTATCACTCATAGAATAACAACCGGCGGAAAAACAAGAACCATGCACCATAAG
The DNA here is from genome assembly GCF_000312585.1 of Bartonella queenslandensis AUST/NH15. Taxonomy (GTDB): domain Bacteria; phylum Pseudomonadota; class Alphaproteobacteria; order Rhizobiales; family Rhizobiaceae; genus Bartonella; species Bartonella queenslandensis_A. The sequence continues at coordinate 223,225 of NZ_HE997998.1, read as the reverse complement.
ATTGCTTCCTGTACGACCATTTTCCTGATCATAGAGGTTAGGATATCCTATATTAAAAGAAAGATAATATTTTGAATAAGGATTCATTTGGTTTGCAGTAATAGTATAAAAGCCTTCCGGCGTTTGAAGATCCCCTTCTTTATATTTAGGTCCAAGTTTACCAGACCATTTGCAAATGCCATAGCGAGCAACCAAGATAAAAGGACCTGAACGAGATTGCTTCCAAATTTCGGCAACATTTTCCTCCTTGAAAAATCGCATCACAATTGGTGCATATGGATCAATATCGTACAAAGCCATTCTATTCTGAATTTCTTGCGGAAGAGGCTGCTCAACTTTAGCACGTATAGAAGCGGGTAATCTTCCTTCACAAGCCGTCAATATTCCTATTACAAACAACACACACACAGAAAGAAATCTGTTAAATGTCATCGCAAAAAACTCCAATCCACCCCCCCTCACAAAAAATGATTTATGCTAATGAGCGACCGATTTGAAGGTATTTTTCCCTTCGCTCTTGTTTGAGAACTTCACCATCTTTTCCAACCATAGCTTTTAAAGCTTCTGAAATAATCTCACCCGTTGCATCAATGACAATCTCTTTATCACGATGCGCTCCTCCTAAAGGTTCTGAAATAATGCCATCAATAATCTTTAAGCGATACAAATCCTGAGCGGTAATACGCATATTCATTGCAGCATCTTTTGCACGGGCTGGATCACGCCATAAAATAGAAGCTGCTCCTTCTGGAGAAATAACAGAGTAAATCGCATGTTCTAACATATAAACTTTATTAGCAGCCGCAATTGCTATCGCCCCCCCCGAACCGCCTTCTCCAATAACAACGGATACAACAGGAACCTTTAAGCGCAAAGTTGCAGCGGTTGATTGAGCAATTGCTTCCGCTTGCCCACGTTCTTCAGCGCTTACTCCAGGATAAGCACCCGCTGTATCAATAAAAGTGAGGAGTGGCAAACCAAAGCGATCAGCCATTTCCATAATACGGACAGCTTTACGATATCCTTCTGGACGTGCAGAACCAAAATTATAGCGCAAACGTGTTTGCGTATCGTGACCTTTCTCTTGACCAATGTAAGCAACTGCCTCACCCTTAAAGCGAGCAAAACCAGCTTGAATAGCTTCATCTTCAGCAAATTTTCGATCTCCTGCCAAAGGTGTAACATCACTCAATAAGCGTTTAGAATAGTCCATAAAATGCGGACGATCAGGATGACGAGCGACTTGTGTTTTCTGCCACGGTGTTAATTTTTTATAAATATCGTTCAATGCTGTTTGGGAACGTTTTTCAAGACGCGCAATCTCATCGCTCATATCAAGACTGCCTTTTTCCTGAGAAATTTTTTTTAATTCAAGAATTTTCCCATCGAGATCAGC
>NZ_HE997998.1:193878-221546 GCF_000312585.1 Bartonella queenslandensis AUST/NH15 | reverse complement strand
GAGATCAGCAACTGGTTTTTCAAAATCAAGATAATTATACATTTATACCAACTCATTCAGCGTCACTTATACACTTATAATTTCCTTTATAAAGTCTTTTTCTAAAACATCACCTTTTCTTTAACGAGCCTTTTGCTCATCGGCAAGTGGATGATGCTCATTGACTAAACGATAAAGCCCCTCTTCCAACACATGGGTATAAATCTGAGTCGTAGAAATATCAGAATGACCTAACAAATGTTGAACGGCACGCAAATCAGCACCATTTTGCAAAAGATGGCTAGCAAAAGCATGGCGCAACACATGGGGAGAAAAGCTTTCACTTTTTATTCCAGCCCTTTTAGCAAGATTTTTTAATTCCCGTGCAACAACTTGACGCGCAATATGTCCTGTTTCTGAATGCGCCGGAAAAAGATAAAGACTTTTCGCATCTTTTCCTTGATCCCGCAAATTCAACCACTGCAAAAGAACTTGATAGGCTTTTTTTGATAACAGCACCATTCGTTCTTTTTTTCCCTTACCGCGAACCAAAATACTGTATTCTTCCCCCCGTACAGCCTGCACAGGTAGACTCACCAACTCACTAATACGCAATCCTGTTGCATAAAGCATTTCGCTCAACAGCTGAAGACGCAATGCACGCAGATAATCCTTAGATCCATAAACAGCTTGATTAACTTCCAACTGCGCCAAATCAAGAAATTTTGTCACCATATCTTCACTAATAATTTTGGGCAAAGAACGCCCTTGCCGAGGTGCATCAATATCATGGGAAGGATCATCTGCTCTTAATCCTTCTGCGTAAAGAAACTGATAAAATTGACGCAACGTCGATAAACGGCGCGCTTGTGAAGTTGCAGCAAAACCAAATGTATGCATGAGCGACAAAAGATCAATTAAATCTTCCTTTTGTGCAGAAAAAAGCGAAACCGAATGCGAAGACAATTCGTCTTGCGCCCACTGTAAATCATGCTGATAAGCCGCAAGTGTATGGGCAGAAGCACCTCGCTCAGCACTCATCATTTCAAGAAAACGCTCTATCACCATGTTACTTTTCATTGCTCCCTTCTCAAAGAAAGAGTCAGCGAATCCAAAGGGACATCAATAGACATATCCACAGTTACGGGCTCAACAAAAACGACAAGAATGATCATTATACTAAAAAGAATAGCAAGAAAAATGAAAAGAATCATCAAAAGTCTGGTTAATGTCGGCATAAAATAATAAACTTTCCCAAAACACTCTGTCTTTTATCCTACCGTATAAAGATTAACAGGAATTGACTTTAAAGCAGATAAATGCCGAAATAAGCTATGAAAAGTAATCGACCCCAACATCCCCCTATCTCACAAATAAAAAGGCACATCTTATCTTCTCTCGATAATCAAGCTCTTGTGTTCGTTGGTCTTATGGGAGCAGGAAAATCAGTCATCGGAAAACGTGTTGCCACCATGCTTGATTTACCCTTTTACGATTCTGATCAAGAAATCGAAAAAGCAGCACAAATGTTTATCACAGAAATCTTTAAAATCTATGGTGAAGGAGAATTTCGTTCCCTTGAACAGCGTATTATTTTCAACCTCATCAAAAAACGCCCACTTGTCTTAGCAACGGGTGGCGGTGCTTACATAAATCAAGAGATACGAAAAACAATTCATCAAAATGGAATATCTATCTGGCTCAAAGCAGATCTTGATATCCTTATGCAACGTGTTTCCAAGCGTCCAACACGACCGCTTCTTCAAACAGCTAATCCTAAAGAAACGATGCAAAAACTCATGGAACAGCGTTATCCTCTCTATGCAAAAGCAAACGTAACTATTAACAGTCATAAAGAAAGCCCCCACAGTGTAGCAAAAAATGTCATACGATCTCTCCAGCACTACCTCCATACAAAAAAATAACGATAGAAAGAAAAAGCATGCAAGCCAAAACCGTCACCATTAAATTAGACAAGCACTGTTATGATATTATCATTGGTCCAGATCTTATTGCGCAAGCTGCTTTACAGATTAAACATTCTCTTAAGCAAAAAAATTTTCATCAAATGCGTTTGGCAATCGTTACAGACACCAATGTTGCATCCCTCCATTTGGATGCATTACAAGCAGAGTTAACAAAAAATAAAATCCATACTGTCCCTATTATTGTAGAAGCAGGAGAACAATCAAAATCATTTTCAACCTTGCAAATTGTCACCGACAAAATTCTTTCTGCACGTTTAGAAAGAGGTGACTGCGTTATTGCTTTTGGTGGTGGTGTCATTGGCGATCTAGCAGGATTTTCGGCAAGTATGATACGCCGCGGAATGAACTTTATTCAGATGCCCACAACGCTTCTTGCACAAATTGATTCCTCTGTTGGTGGAAAGACAGGAATCAACAGCCGACATGGTAAAAATCTTATTGGAGCTTTTTATCAACCACAATGCGTTATTGCTGATACATCTGTTCTTGACACGCTACCATTGCGTGAATTTCGCGCAGGTTATGCGGAAATGGTCAAATATGGACTCATTAACCAGCCTGATTTTTTTGAATGGCTTGAAAAAAACGGACAAGAAATTTTTTCTAATGGCTCGATAAGAATAGAAGCCATTGTTCGCTCATGCCAATTTAAAGCTGCCACAGTCGCACGTGACGAATATGAGACAGGAGAGCGTGCACTCTTAAATCTCGGTCATACCTTTGGACACATGCTTGAAACAGCAACCACTTATGATTCAAAACGTTTAATTCACGGTGAAGCTGTAGCAATTGGAATGATTCTCGCACATCAATTCTCTGCGCAACTCAATCTCGTAGCTCCCACACTCCCACACCGCATCGAAACACACTTTAAAGCTGTAGGTTTACCTACGCAATTAAAGGATATCCCAGGAGATCTACCAAATGCTGAAACATTAATGACTCTCATCGCTCAAGATAAAAAAGTTTCACAAAATAATTTGACCTTTATTTTGACACGCGGACTTGGCCAATCATTTATTGCAAAAAATGTCCCACCAAATTTAGTTTTATCCTTTTTGGAACAAAAATTAACAGAAATTCGTTAATTTGTATTGAATATAATTGATTCGTTTTTATACTTCTATTAAAGGAATAGTTATGATGATGTCTGCGTAGCTCAGTAGGATAGAGCACAGGATTCCTAAAGAAATTGGGCGCTTTTAGGAGAAATCCTCAAAGTGGATCTGCTCAAATTCGGGGAAAGCTTCATAGGCAAAACGATATGCCAATCCCGAGCCAAGCCTCTCTTCACATGAGAGGAAGGTGTAGAGACTGAACGGGCAGCACCTAAAAGGCGCAAGCTTCAAGGTGAAGAGACAGTCCAGACCACAAACAGCTTGTAAAGCTGGCGGTGAAAACCGAAGTGGTATGAATCCTGGGGTCGCAGGTTCGAATCCTGCCGTAGACACCATCACGTAAGATAAATTAGTTTTCATATAGGGAAGCATTATGAAAAAAACTCTACAAATTTTGGGATTTTTTTCCTCTTTATTATTTTTCAATGTTAGCAGTACCTTAGCTGCTACTTTAGTCATTGATGTGTCAAGTAATCCAGAAACACAAACCATAACCTATCAATGTGATATGGGAGCAAATAAAGAACGCATTGAAGCAACCTATCATAACGCTGACAATATTTCATTGGTTGATTTCAAATGGAAAGGCAATCGTATTATCGCTGCGAATGTTATTGCTGCTTCTGGAGCAAAATATGTAGGGGAGCAGTATATCTGGTGGGAGAAAAATAAAGAAGTAACACTTTATGATCTTATTCAAGACCCAGAAGAAAAAAACCCCATCATCTGTAAGGATGAATCACTATTATTATTTTAAATAACTGAGGAAATATCATGAAAAAAATTGCTTTTATTGTAGGATTTTTTGCTGCTTTAAGCCTACCGCTATTCGGTTCACTCAATGCTTTTGCTGGCTCTTTAGTTATTGAGGTTCCAGATGATCCAGAACCAACAACAGAAGTTGCTACTTATCAGTGCGATACAGGCTCAGGTAAAGAACATGTTGAAGTAACCTATCTCAATGCTGGTAACATTTCACTTGTTGATTTCAAATGGCAAGGAAAGCGCATTATCGCTTCCCGCAGCATAAGTGCTTCTGGAGCAAAATATATGGGAGGACCCTATATATGGTGGACAAAAGGAAACGAAGCCATGCTTTCTGATCTCATTAATGATCCAGAAGAAAAAAATCTTATTCAATGTGTAGCAGAACAAAAAACAGAATAAAAAAGCTTATTGCCTCTTAAAAATCGCTTTGGCTCGTATCACGTGATATTTCATCAGAAGTAGATGTTTGTTCTTCCGTCTGACGTGATAAAAGAGCCAGCGGTTTTTCTAATCTATTTTCTGAATAGTGCCGATAAGCTGCTGCTTGTGATACCAGCATAGAAGCAACTGGTATTGTTACAAATAAAAAAATCATCAACAAAAATTCATGAAAAACGAAATGATGATCTACAAAAGTTGAATAAAGAAACGATGCAATAAGAATACTTCCAGCACCCCAACTTGTACTCAACGAAAGCATATGTAAACGCTTATAAAAATTTGGAAGACGCACCAACCCTATTGTTCCAATCAACGTGAGACCAGATCCTAATATCAAAAAAAACGTAACAGCAATAGCAACAACAAGCGATACATCTTTCATTCAATAATCTCTCCTCTCATGAGAAATTTTGCCAACGCAATACTTGATACAGGACCCAACAAGCCAATAATAAGCGCTGCAATAAAATAAATGGTTGTTCCTGAACGGATATCGAATGTAAGAAACAAAAGAATAGTGATTATATAAAGAGCATCCAACCCGACAATCCGATCTTGCGCCCGTGGTCCACGAATCAACCGAAACAAGGCGAAAATCATTGATAAACTTAAAAAAAACTGTGAGAGATAAAGCCCCCAATAAAGGATCACCATACTCATTAAAAAATCTCCAAAAGTAATCGCTCATAGCGTTTTTTGATCAATTTTTGGTAATCATATCCATCTTTAAAATTTAAGACATGAAGCAAAAGTTCACTATTTTTTCTATTATAGGCAATCCAAACAGTCCCTGGAGTTGCTGAAAGAATACATGCCAAAACAGCTAAAGCAGTACGACTTTCAAGTAAAAGAGGCACCACAATAAAACGAGACTGCTGTTTTCGAGATCTTTTAGTTAAAACGAAGCAAGCAACAGCAATATTCGAAACGATAGAATCAATAAACACACGAAAAAACAGCTGAAAAACAGCACGCCAACTTTTAATCGTTATTTTTTCCGGCTCAAGAAGCCGCATCATCCATCCCCCAAACAAAGCAATGATAACGCCTAAAAGCAATTGACCTAAACTAAAACCATTTAAAATCAGCCACATAAAAATAATTGCCATGCTGGAAAAAGGGAAAAAATAACAATATTTCACTGATAAATCCCCTTATTTTCAAGAGAAAAATCATCTAAAACACTGCCAATATAATTTTGAGTTTCATACAAAGTTTTAGCTGTTTCAACCATATAACGACTAACGGGGCCAGCGACAATTGTCATAAGAAAACACAATGCAAGTAGAACAGCAACGGGAGCAAATTCAATCACCTGCACCCGTGGAATCCTTCCTTCAAGAGAAACCCAAAAAGTTCGAATGCCCGTTCGTGTCATCGCAATCAAAGCAGCAAAACCAGATAGAGTGACAAACATCATAAAAAGCCAATCATGATAAACAGGTAGAGAGGTAGAAACATTTTCTCTACTATTGTTTAAGAGTGCCACAAACATCATAAATTTAGCAACAAAACCAGAAAAAGGGGGCAGACCAATAATTAAAAGTGCACAAAGACCAAAACAGGCCCCAAGAATTGCCAAAGTTACCGGTAAATAAGTCCCTACTTCATCTTCTTCCTCCTCTTCATCATCACCATAGACTTCCATTGTAACCGTCAAAACATTAGCTGCTGCATCTTGACAACGTTCAACCAACTCCACCACAAGAAAAAAAGCACCGAGCGCCAAAGTTGAAGAAACAATATAAAAGAGTGCACCTGCGATCAGTGCTGTATTGCCGATCCCGATAGCTGTCAACAATGTCCCAGAAGAGACCAAAACACTATAAGCAGCCAAACGCACCAAGACTTGACTCGCCAACACCCCAATAAAACCAAAAGCCATAGTGGCAAGCCCACCGAAAAACAAAACCGTTTGACCAAAATGGCTAAAATGTCCACTTTCTGGTCCAAACCATAACAATGTTAAACGTAAAATAATATAAATACCGACTTTGCTTAAAAGCGCAAAAGAAGCTCCAACAGGCGCTACTGCTGCACTGTACGTTGGCATCAACCAAAAATTTAATGGCCATATCCCTGCTTTAATTAAGAAAGCAATTCCCAAAAGAGCAGCCCCTATTTCGAATAAAGTTATATCGCTAGAGGCTATATATTGTATTTTTACAGACAAATCAGCCATATTGAGTGTGCCCACGATTCCATAAATGAGTGCTGCACCAACGAGAAAAAACAACGAAGCAACCAGATTAACCACGACATAATGCAACCCAGCACGCACACGTAACGGACCAGAACCATGCAATGCAAGGCCATAAGAAGCTGTCAACATCACTTCGAAAAATACAAATAAATTAAATAAATCACCTGTTAAAAAAGCACCATTTATTCCAACCATGAAAAATTGCATCAATGACTGAAAATGAGGCCCCGCTTTATACCAATGTGCCCGTGCAAAAACCAACGCCGCGCTGCTCAACAAGCTAGAAAGCAAAAGCATCATAGCACTTAAGCGATCAAGCACCAAAACAATACCAAAGGGAGAAGGCCAATTACCAAGCCGATAAACATCTGCAGCTGGTGCAACTTCAAGAGCACGTTTTACCAGTAAAACAGCCACAATAACTAATAATGCGGCAGAAAAAATACTTATGAGTGATTTTAGTTTTGAACGGCGTTCATCATAGAAAAGAAGAAGGGCTCCGGTACTTAACGGCAAAAGAATCGGCAAGATAAGAAGATGATGCACGCAAACTTCCATCACTGTACCTCACGTCCATCAACGTGATCTGAACCTGTTAAACCGCGTGAAACCAACAAGATAACTAAAAATAAAGCTGTCGTTGCAAAACCGATCACAATCGCAGTTAAAACTAAAGCCTGTGGAAGAGGATCAACATAATTCGCTGGATTAATAACCATCGTAGAATCAACAATTGGCGCAGCATTACTGCGTGGTCTACTCATTGCAAATATGAAAAGATTGACACCATAGGATATCAAAGACAAACCAAGAATGACTTGAAAAGTTCGGGGACGCAAAATGAGCCAAATTCCAGATCCGACAAGAATACCAATGGCCAAAGAAAGAATAATTTCCATTAATTTTCCTTCTCTTTTAAAGCTAAAGCAGGTTTTTTACCGATTCGGTAACTACGTATTGATTGATGTGCAAGTGCAATTAAAATGAGGATTGTTGCTCCCAACACAAGAGAAAACACTCCAAAATCAAACAAAAAAGCAGATGCAATAGGAACCTTTCCAATTAATGGCACATGAATATATTGGAAAAATGATGTTAAAAAAGGGTACCCAACAAACAAAGCCCCTACTCCTGTTACAACCGATAGAAATAAGCCAAACCCCATCCAGCGTAACGGCAAAACCCTCAAATGGCTTTCTACCCAACGAATATCCCTTGCAAGATATTGCAAAATAAAGCCTATTGCTAAAGTCACTCCACCGACAAACCCCCCTCCAGGAAGATCGTGTCCTCGCACAAATAAATAAAAAGAAAAAGCAAGAATAACGGAAAAGAGCCCCCCCATAATAACAGAAGGAATAGCGAGATAATTCAAAACTGTATCTCCTACATTTCGATTAGGCTGTGCTTTATCGAAAGCTTCCTGAATACGTTGTTGAAATGGCGGCTCAATACTTTCAGGAGCAGGACGAAATCGACGCAAAAGAGCAAAGACAGTTAAAGAAACAGCCCCCAAAACCACAACTTCTCCCATCGTATCAAAACCACGAAAATCAACCAACAATACATTCACAACATTGCGACCACCTGCACCAGAATAAGCGTTTTTCAGAAAAAAATGAGAAACTGTTGTTCCTTGAGGACGTGTCATCATCGCAAAAGAGAGCCATGCAATGCCAGCCCCTCCCATAGTTGCTATAATGAAATCACGAGCACGACGTAAACGCACTCCAAAATGAACAGACGTTGGAGCAGGATTATGCACACGCTTAGGTAACCAACGCAAACCAAGCAATAATAAGACAGCTGTTACAACTTCAACAACCAATTGCGTTATTGCCAAATCGGGCGCAGAAAGCCATAAAAAGGTTGCACACGTCATCAAACCAGCCCCCCCCAAAAGCATGAGTGATGCAAGACGATGAAACTTTGCTTGCCAAGCAACCAAAAGCGCGCACAATCCACCAACTAACCAAAGAGCGAGAAAAGGAATATCAAGTGGGAAAAGCGGTAACCCTCCTAACGCAATGAAACCATCACACCAAAGCAAAAGACCAGAAAAAATAAAACACACAGCAAAAATCCAATGCAACTGTATTTGCAAACGGCGCGTTGACAAAATAGATTCCACCGCACGGGCCCATTTCCAAGAAATAACCACAAGAATGCGTTCAAAAATACGCGATCCTTTCAAATGACGAAAAAAGGGAGCGCCATCATCACAAGATAAAAAATAACGCCGCCCAACAACATAGAGCAAACCACCCCCTAATAAAGCCACCAAACTCATTATTAATGGCGTATTAATCCCATGCCAAACAGCCAAGCTATAGGAGATCGTCATCGGTCCTAAAACAGACACAACAGCATTATCTAAAATAGCCCCGATTGTTAAATTAGGAAAAATACCAACTGCCAAACAAATAAACACCAAAAATTCCATGGGTAAACGCATAAAATGCGGTGGTTCATGGGGAGTTTTGGATAATTTGTCTGATTTTGGTCCCCAAAAGACACCATGAATAAAACGGATAGAATAAGTCACACTAAACAAGCTCGCAAGCGTTGCTACATAAGGAGCAATCCAATCAAGCCATGATTCCATATGCGTTTCAACGGCCTCAGCAAAAAACATTTCTTTCGATAAAAAACCATTGAGCAAAGGAACACCCGCCATCGCCGCACTTGCTACTAAAGCAAGAGTCGCTGTAATCGGCATAGAGCGATAAAGGCCTGTTAGCTTGCGCATATCACGTGTTCCCGTTTCGTGATCAATAATGCCAGCAGCCATAAATAAAGACGCTTTAAAAGTAGCATGATTGGCCATATGAAAAATCGCTGCAACACATGCAAGGGGACTGCCAAGGCTTAAAAGTGTCGTAATCAATCCAAGATGGCTAATCGTTGAGTAAGCAAGAAGTCCCTTTAAATCTTGCTGAAACATAGAAAAATAAGCCCCAAGAAGAAGTGTCGAGAGTCCTGAAAAACCAACCAGCCAAAACCAAGACTCTGTCCCAGAGAGAACAGGCCATAAACGAACCAGCAAAAATAACCCAGCTTTTACCATTGTAGCCGAATGCAGATAAGCGGATACAGGTGTTGGAGCTGCCATCGCATTAGGCAACCAAAAATGAAAAGGAAACTGTGCGCTTTTTGTTAATCCGCCCAATAAAATACAAATAAGGGCGGGGATATAAAGCGAACTTGATCGGATCACATTTCCAGACTGCAAAATTTTATCCAGATCAAAACTACCAACGATATACCCAATCAATAAAACCCCAATAAAAAGGGCAAAACCGCCAAAACCTGTAATCGTTAAAGCCATACGCGCCCCTTCGCGCGCACTCGCATTATGATACCAGTAACCAATCAACAAAAAAGAAAAAATACTGGTGAGTTCCCAGAAAACAACCAAAAACACGAGATTACCTGATAAAACAATCCCTGTCATTGATCCCATAAAGGCTAGAAAAAAAGAAAAAAATCGTGGAACAGAGTCCGCAGGATCCATATAATAACGCGCATAAACAACGACAAGCAGCCCAATACCTGTAATGAGCAAGCAAAAAAGCCACGACAGCCCATCCATCCGGAGGATCAAATCAGCCCCCCATTCTGGAAGCCAAGGAATATTTAAACGTACAATATTATTGCCGCGAATTGCCGGATAAAGCATGATTGTAAAAAGAAGACTAAAAAGAGCAATGCCCCCAGCAAACCACGCTTCATTATTTTTTGCTGTCGAACGAAAAAAACCAATAACAGCACTTCCACAAAAGGGAAGCAAAATGAGCAATATCAACATTGCTTCCCGTGTTGTCATTCTTTCAGCTCCATCCTGCCTTTAATATTTTGTCATTGACAAAACAAAATTTTACATTTTCCCCCCATTCCACACTTAATGATAATAAGATTGAATAAAACTTAAAAATATTTAAATTTTTCAAAAAACAATGCATACTTGCATGAAAATGCTGCACACCACACAAGTTTTCCTTTTATTGTAAGAACAATAATGCTCACGACAAGAAGCAATTAAAATTTTATTTAATTCATTTCTATCCTTTAAAAAAGCGTGATAAACACTGTTTACGAGGCCCATGAAAAGGCTGAAAACTATTATCATTTTTATTATAAGAGCGATAACGTGCACGACAAGATTCAATATGCTGTTTAAGTATCCATGGCTCTTTTTTTTCTGGCTTTTCTGAGGAAGACGTTAAAAACACTCTTTTAGTATCTGATACAAATTTTAATGATGCGTCTTTTGTGCTTAAGTGCGGTGATGTAACAAATGCCACTTCAGGATACCACCAATTATCTTTATATTTAACATAACCGCGCCGATAATGATGATAACCCTTAAAACCATTCAGTTCTCTACGACCCGTAAAAATCAAAGGCACCGAACTCTCTTGGATAGATGTTTGAGTAACCGGTTTGGCTTTAGCATCACTCCTATTTTGCTCCCAATTAACAAAAGTGGTCACTATAATAAAAAAACTGCTAACAAATATAAAAGCTAAAGCATAATATAATTTTTTTTTCATACTCATAACGCAAAACTCAAAATAATAAACAACAGCAGTTACAGAAAGCCTTTCTATTACTAGACAGAAACAGATTCTTTTCTTAAGATTCTTTTTTCTTGAGACATTCTGTTAGTCTTTGTACTAAACGTTTATCTTGACAATAAGATCCTTCAAAAAAGAATGAATAAATGATGATAAAAACCCCCTATTATCTTATAGACAAATCGAAACTCATCAAAAATATGCAAACGATTTCTCGTTTACGAGAAATGTCGGGAACAAAAGTTTTGCTTGCTTTGAAATGTTTTGCCACATGGAGTGTTTTTGATTTAATGTCTGAATTCATGGATGGAACCACATCATCATCTCTTTATGAACTGCGTTTAGGAAGAGAAAAGTTTGGCAAAGAAACCCATGCCTACTCGGTTGCTTGGGCGGATCAGGAAATTGATGAGGCCTGTGGTTATGCAGATAAAATTATTTTTAACTCAATCCAACAACTTCAACGCTTTTCTGATGCAACAAAAACCATTCAACGTGGTTTAAGATTAAACCCAGGAATAAGTGCATCAAATTTTGATCTTGCTAATCCCTCCCGCCCTTTTAGTCGCTTAGGAGAAACAAACCAAAGCGCTATCAAAGAAGTTCTACCTCTTATCAACGGCTTGATGATCCATAACAATTGTGAAAATGCTGACTTTAATCTTTTTAACAAAATGCTTGGAACCATGGAAGAAAAGTTTTCAGAACTTTTTTCTGCTGTTGACTGGATAAGCCTTGGCGGCGGCATCCATTTTACAGCTGAAAATTATCCTCTAGAGGCTTTTGCAGAACGCTTAAAACTCTTTTCCAAAACCCATGGCGTCACTCTTTTTCTAGAACCAGGAGAAGCTGCTATCACCAAAAGCACCACCCTAGAAGTTAGTGTTCTTGACACATTGTACAACGAAAAGAATCTTGCCATCGTTAATAGCTCGATTGAAGCACATATGCTTGATCTTCTCATTTATCGTGAAAATGCCAAATTAGAACCCAATCAAGGAGAGCACGAAATTATGATCTGCGGGAAATCCTGTCTTGCTGGTGATATTTTTGGAACATTTCGGTTTCCAACCCCCCTTAAAATAGGGGATAGACTGTCTTTTCAAGACGCAGCAGGATATACAATGGTCAAGAAAAACTGGTTTAATGGTGTAACAATGCCTTCTATTGTTTTCAAAGAATGCGATGGTACATTAACATTGCAACGCCAATTCAGCTATAACGACTATCTGGAAAGCCTTTCATAAAGATAACCATAAAAAACGTCATACAACAGTATTAAAAAGGAGATAAACCTACAATGAAGAAAAATGTTCTTATCATTGGTGCTGGAGGTGTTGCACAAGTTGTTGCACACAAATGTGCTCAAAACAACGATATTTTGGGTGAAATTCATATTGCTTCACGAACACTCAAAAAATGTGAAGCCATCATTGCTTCTATTAAAGAAAAAACACCATGAAAGAACAAGGGGTTCTCGAAGGCCATTCACTCAATGCCATGAATGTAGGAGAAACTGTGAAGCTCATCCAAAACACCAAATGCGAAATTGTCATTAATGTTGGTTCAGCCTTTCTTAATATGTCTGTTCTTTCAGCTTGTATCGAAACTAAGTGTGCTTATATCGATACTGCCATCCACGAAGACCCTCTTAAAATTTGTGAAACTCCTCCTTGGTATGGCAATTATGAATGGCCACGGCGTCAGGAATGTGAACAAGCGGGTATTACTGCTATTTTGGGTGCGGGCTTTGATCCCGGTGTTGTTAATGCTTACGCAGCATTAGCCCATAAATGTTATTTTGATAAAATCACAGACATCGATATTATCGATATTAATGCTGGAAGCCATGAACGTTGGTTTGCTACAAATTTTGATCCAGAAATTAACTTCCGTGAATTTACAGGACAAGTATGGTCATGGCAAAATAAAAAATGGACCTCTAATAAAATGTTTGAAGTCAGCCATGAATGGGATCTCCCCGTTGTTGGAAAACAAAAAGCTTATATGACAGGACATGATGAAATTCATTCTCTTTCCAAAAATCTTGATGTCCAAAATATCCGCTTCTGGATGGGTTTTAGCGATCATTATATCACTGTTTTTACCGTTTTAAAAAATCTGGGTCTCTTATCCGAACAACCCATTAAAACAGCAGAAGGACAAGAAGTCGTTCCTTTAAAAGTTGTAAAAGCTGTCTTACCTGATCCTTCCTCTCTCGCCCCAGAATACACAGGAAAAACCTGTATCGGAGATCTTATTAAAGGCGAAAAAGATGGAAACCCGAGAGAAATTTTTATCTATAACATAGCCGATCACAAACAAGCTTTTCATGAAACCGGAGCACAAGGCATTTCTTATACAGCTGGTGTACCAGCAGCCGCAACCGCCCTTCTTATTGCCACAGGCGAATGGGATGTTAAAACAATGGTCAACGTAGAAGAATTACCACCCCACCCTTTCCTCAAATACCTTGATCATATGGGGCTTTCCACCTTTATAAGAGAACAAGAAGAGGATAAAAAATTACAATTTTAAATTTGTCCCTATAGAGTGCATAGATTTAACTTTTTAAGTTATCACAAAACTGTCAAATGAAAATAACTTTAATATTCTTATGAAATTATGTTTTCTCAAAAATTTTAACTACGGGGTATATTTTGGCAACATTGAGATTTCTTAAAAAGCCTTAAATAAGATATAGATCATCTTTTTAATACATAGCAAGCAATGATCAAAAAGAACAGACAGGCAAAAACTGTTTTAATTATACTGTATGACCTGCTATTGTCATCAAAAAGAGAGGCTCTCAACAAAAGATAATAAAAATACCACTCCTTTAAAAAGAGTGGTATTTTGTAAAATATATGACATTCTCTGGACCTTAAAGAATGAAATTTTCTAATCCGCATCAATCATTAAACAATCCTATTTTTTTTTAGAAAATTCCTCTTGGCTTCTCTCGTCATGTAATTCGCGCTATATATAACCTATTGATTTATAATCATTAAAAACATCATCTCTATAAACAATAGTCTGTAAATAATTCAATTTCTTCCCGAAGACCTGCCGTTTGGCTTTCCAGTTCATCCAACTCTATAAGCAAACTTTGCTCTAATATACAACAAATTGTAAATATAACTTATTGTTTTGCGCGTTGAATGAGAGCCTCTAATACCTTAGGATTCTTTCATTACAAGTCTGTTTATATTAAATTAATCAAAACCATTTCTTTTACATGTCACAAGCAGGAGGAGTTCGTTTCACGGGCTTGTTTTAAAGAAACACCTCTTAAGGCACCCAAACCTATTTCTCGGTAGCACCCGTGAAGGATATAACGGTAAATCCATTGAGCACCTCCATCTTTACGCTTATAGAGAAATAATCCGGCACCATCACACTATTTGCCAGCCCGTGGGTGTTGCAACAGATCATTGCATTAAGACGATTCATAAGAACCATTTTTACTCCTTTCTTCTATAGTCTTTATCCACACATTCATCCCACCTATGACGTGCAAAGGAATGGTTTTAATTGATTCAAGATAAACAGCTTTGAAATGAAAAAATCTTACGATATTCAGAATTCTCACTCAACATACAAAACAGTGAATTATCATTATAAATCAATATTTATTGTTTGAATAAAAGAAGCAGCAAGAAAAAATACTCTTATAAAAGCTGCTCAAATAACTAAAAAGTGTATAAAAGGCTAGTAAATATAATTTATGGTGCCGACTCATATCTTTTACTAAGTACAAAAATTATGATGTGTAATGGGTTTATATACGTCACAAAGAATTTTACAGTTATACCATTCACGAACACACTATTGCGAAATAGGCTTGAGATTTTTGAGAGATGCTTCCTTAAAACAAAGCACGCAAATAGGCTGAAAATCCTATCCTTAATATTTTATAACAGTATAAAAATACCTCATATGTAAAACGTTACATAGATTAAATACGACCAAACACCACCGCTCTGAACGATAGTACAAGATAATCAATCAAAATTGCACAACTGAGATCTAAAATAACACTTATTGAAAAGCACGCAACAAATTAAGTGGAATATCTCATACTCTTGTTTTACTCTTTCTAAAATGTTGTTGCATGCTTCACAAATATTTACAGCCCCTTGAGCCTTTTAAAACGTACTTTTTAAATATGAAGTGGTTTAGCAAATGTTGCTAAAGCTGCTTCACGTACTGCTTCTGATAAGGTTGGATGCGCATGACAACAGCGACCCAGATCTTCTGATGAGCCACCAAATTCCATTAACACTGCAATCTCGTGGATCATTTCACCAGCAGCAAAACCAAGAATATGCCCCCCCAAAACCCGATCTGTTTTTTTATCAGAAAGGATTTTAACAAATCCATCGCTCTTTTGCATCGCGCGTGCCCGACCATTAGCCATAAAAGGAAATTTGCCAACATTATATTCAATATCAGCCGCTTTCAGTTCTTCTTCTGTCTTTCCTACACTCGCAATTTCTGGCTGTGTATAAACAACACTAGGAATAACATCAAAATTAACATGCCCTTTCTGACCTGCCAAAATTTCTGCAACAGCAACGCCTTCTTCCTCTGCTCTATGCGCTAACATTGGCCCTTTTACAACATCACCAATCGCATAAATTCCTGGAATATTTGTCTGCCAATGGGCATTAATTGCAATAAATCCGCGTTCATCTAATTGAACACCAACCTCACTCAAGCCAAGCCCCTCCGTATATGGAGAACGCCCCGTAGCAATAAGCACAACATCAGCCTCTAAAGTTTCAGATTCACCACCTTTGATAAATTCAAAGCTCACCTTAGCCACTGAACCAGTTTGCGTAATGGCAGTTACCTTTGCCCCTGTTTTATATTCAATTCCCTGTTTTTCCATTAATTTCTGAAATTGCCGTGAAATTTCACCATCCATTGAGCCCAGAACCTTATTAAGATACTCAATAATAGTCACTTTAGCCCCTAAACGGCTCCAAACCGACCCAAGTTCTGAACCAATGACACCAGCACCCACCACAATCATATGTTCTGGCACTTTTTCAAGTGAAAGGGCTCCCGTAGAAGAAACAATAGTCTTTTCATCAATTTTAACATTGACCCCTGGAATGCCTGAACTTTGTGAGCCCGTAGCAATAATAATATTTTTTGTTTCAATTGTTTGTTTATTACCATCTCTAGCAACAACTTCCACATGACCCGCACTCAAAATTTTGGCTTCTCCAAAAAAAGTATCAACTTTATTTTTTTTCATCAAAAAAGAAACGCCACTAGTATTAGCTGTCACCACAGATTTCTTATGGACCATCATTTGTTCAAGATTAAGTTTAGATTTGCCAATAGAAATCCCAAGTGTTTCAAAACCATGCTGGGTTTCAGCAAACACTTCTGAAGCATGCAACAACGCTTTAGAAGGTATACAACCAACATTGAGACATGTTCCCCCTAATGTTGTACGCTTTTCAATAATTGCTACTTTAAGTCCTAGTTGTGCCGCCTTTATTGCTGCTACATAACCACCTGGACCCGCTCCGATCACAGCCACATCATAAGACATCCGTTTCTCCTTTCATCCTGAAAACTGTATTTTACAAATCAAGAACAAGGCGTTCCGGATCTTCTAAGCTTTCCTTAACACGCACAAGGAAAGTTACAGCTTCTTGCCCATCCACAATACGGTGATCATAAGAAAGCGCTAAATACATCATGGGGCGGATTACCGCTTGCCCCTCCACAACCATTGCTCGCTCTTTAATCGCATGCATTCCCAAAATACCAGATTGTGGTGCATTCAAAATTGGTGTCGACATCAACGACCCATACACACCACCATTGGTAATGGTAAAAGTTCCACCTTGCATATCAGAAACAGCTAATTTTCCATCACGCGCAAGACGTCCCAAACGGCCAATCTCCTTTTCAATCTCTGCTAATGACATTTGATCTGCATCACGCACCACTGGAACGACAAGCCCTTTATCCGTTCCAACAGCAATTCCAACATTGACATAGTTTTTGTAAACAATATCTGTTCCATCAATTTCAGCATTAACAGCAGGAAGTTCTTTTAATGCATGACAAACAGCTTTGGTAAAAAATCCCATAAAACCAAGTTTAACACCATGTTTCTTTTCAAAAAGATCCTTATAACGCTTGCGCAAATCCATCACTGCTGACATATCAACCTCATTAAATGTGGTTAACATTGCTGCCACATTTTGCGCATCTTTAAGACGACGAGCAATTGTTTGACGTAATTTCGTCATACGAACCCGCTCTTCACGCGTTTCTGATACAGAAGTTACAGAAGAACTCGTTGCAGAGGAAGAAGGTGTAGGAGCATTTGTTCTTTGTTCTAACCCACCAAGAACATCTCCTTTAAGAATTTGTCCACGCTTTCCAGAACCTGAAATATCACTTTTCGTAACATTATTTTCAGCCATCAATTTTGCTGCTGAAGGTGAAGGAGGCATGGTACTGCTCGAAGCTGGCTTCTCCGATTCAGATGAAGCTGCTACAACAGGTGTAGCAGCAGGTGAAAAGGATTGGGAAACACCCGCTTCACCAGCCTCCACTGCTCCTAAAAGAGCATTTACTTCAACCGTATCGCCTTCTTTTGCGATGATTTCAGATAATCTCCCCGCAACAGGCGAAGGAACTTCAACTGTTACCTTATCAGTTTCTAATTCAACCAAAGGCTCATCCATAGCAACAGCTTCGCCAAGTTTTTTAAACCATTTGCCAACCGTTGCTTCGGTGACCGATTCGCCCAAAGTAGGAACACGGATTTCAGTAGTCATAATATTTTTCCATACATCAAAGTAGTAATAAATTAAGAACCTAACGCGTCTTTAAGAAACGCAGCCAGTTGTTCAAGGTGTTTCACCATTAACCCAGAGGCCGGTGATGCACTCGCAGGACGCCCTGCATAACGAGCACGCGAATATTGCGCATTAATATGCGTCAAAACCCATTCCAAATAAGGCTCAATAAATGACCAAGCCCCCATGTTTTTTGGTTCCTCCTGACACCAAAAAACCTCTGCTTGCAAAAAGCGCGATAACACATTCACCAAAACTTTTGCAGGAAAAGGATACAACTGTTCAACACGAAGGAGATAAACATCATCGATACCCTTTTTTTCACGTTCTTCATAAAGGTCGTAATAAACCTTACCCGTACAAAGAACGACACGGCGAATTTTATTATCTTTTTGCAATTTCACGACAGAATCTTTGAGACATTCTGCATCATCAAGCAACACACGATGGAAACTTGTTTCTGGTCCCATTTCATTGAGAAGAGAAACAGCCCGCTTATGACGCAAAAGTGATTTAGGTGTCATAAGAATCAAAGGCTTACGGAAATCACGCTTAATTTGTCGACGCAAAATATGAAAATAATTTGCAGGGGTTGTACAATTAGCAACCTGCATATTATCTTCCGCACAAAGCTGAAGAAATCGTTCTAAACGTGCAGAAGAATGTTCCGGTCCTTGCCCTTCAAACCCATGAGGTAACAAACACACAAGACCAGACATACGAAGCCATTTACGCTCTGCAGATGAAATAAATTGGTCAAAGATGACCTGTGCACCATTAGAGAAATCACCAAATTGTGCTTCCCAAAGTGTTAATCCGCGTGGTTCAGCAAGAGAATATCCATATTCAAAACCAAGAACAGCTTCTTCAGAAAGCATAGAGTTAACAACTTCATAAAGCGCTTGCCCCTTTTGTAAATGATTCAAAGGAATATAACGCGCTTCATTTTCTTGGTCATAAAGCACTGAATGACGTTGTGAAAAAGTTCCCCGTTCAACATCCTCACCAGAAAGACGAATCGGCGCTCCTTCTAAACAAAGTGAACCAAAAGCTAAAGCTTCAGCGGTTGCCCAGTCAACGCCCTCACCTGTTTCAAAAATTTTAGCACGATTATTTAAAAAACGCTGTATCGTTTTATGAACATTAAAATTTGCTGGAACTTCGACAAGTTTCTGACCAATGTCCTTTAAAGTTTCTAATTCAACACCCGTTGTCCTAGAATGTTGCTCATCAGAATTACTAAAAGCTTTAATGCCCATCCAGCTTCCATCAAGCCAATCAGCCTTATTAGGCTTATAAGAACCACTTGCTTCCAATTCCTCTTCAAGCTTATCACGCCACAACTTTTTTTGTTGCTCAATCTCTTCTGAAGAAACCATTCCCTCTGCTATCAATTGATCACTATAAAGCTGAAGAGTTGTTTTATGATTACGAATTGCTTTATACATAAGCGGTTGCGTAAAGGAAGGTTCATCACCTTCATTATGTCCATAACGGCGATAACAAAACATATCAATGACCACCGGTTTATGGAAAATTTGACGAAATTCCATTGCTATTTTTGCAACAAAAACAACAGCTTCAGGATCATCCCCATTCACATGGAAAATGGGAGCATCAATCATCTTTGCAACATCAGATGGATAAGGCGAAGAACGTGAAAAACGTGGCGCTGTTGTAAAACCAATCTGATTATTGATAATAACATGAAGTGAGCCTGCAACACGATAACCCTTAAGACCTGAAAGACCAAAAGTTTCTTGGATAACGCCTTGTCCTGCAAAAGCAGCATCACCATGAATAAGCAATGGCAATACTTTTGAACGCTCACTTAATGGGAGTGAATCAGTATGTGTAGGTCCCATAAGTTGATCTTGTTTAGCACGTGCTTTTCCCATAACAACCGGATCAACAATCTCAAGATGAGAGGGATTAGGCAAAAGTGATAAATGAACTTTATTCCCATCAAAGTCCAAATCTGCAGTCGTGCCTAAATGATATTTAACATCACCGGATCCCTCTACATCATCCGGCTTATAAGACCCTCCTTTGAATTCATGAAAGATAGCTCTATGCGGCTTGGCGAGTACTTGTGAAAGAACATTTAAACGCCCACGATGGGCCATTCCTAAAATAACTTCCTGCACCCCTAAAGCACTACCACATTTAACAATTTGTTCAAGAGCAGGAATCAGCGCTTCACCACCATCAAGTCCAAAACGTTTTGTACCTTTATATTTAGTATCTAAAAACTGTTCGAATCCCTCTGCCTGAATAAGTTTATTCAGGATAGCTTTCTTGTCTTGCTGAGTGAAAGCAATTTTTTTGTCTCGCCCTTCAATACGCTCTTGAAGCCATGCTTTCTGGATTGGATCAGAAACATGCATATATTCCACACCGATTGTTGAACAATAGGTACGATTGAGAATTTCAAGCATTTGCGGAATAGTTGCATATTCCAATCCTAAAACATTATCAATAAAAATGGGACGCTCATAATCAGCAGGAGTAAAACCGTAAGCTTCTGGAGAAAGTTCTCTATAATCCTCCAGTTTTTCTGCCAATTGAAGAGGGTCAAGCTTTGCACGAAGATGCCCCCGTGCTCGAAACGCACGAATCATCATAATGGCGTGAACAGAATCACGCGTTGCACGAATAATATCTTGTTCACTGGAAGTTTTTCCTTTTTGTGCACTCCCCGTTGCTGCTTTTTCCTTTAATTTATCACCAAGATATTTTTCAAGAGAAGACCAATCACCATCAAGAGCAGAAACCAACTCACCATTTGGCTTCAATGGCCAATGATCACGCTGCCATGTTGCTCCTTCAGCATTTTTGAGAACATCCTCTTTGTTATCATGAAGTCCTTCAAAAAAAGCACGCCACTGTGAATCAACACTGGTAGGATCTTTTTCATACTGAGCATAAAGTTGATCTATATAATCCGCATTCCCACCATAAAGAAATGACGTCTGTGCAAAAAGACTATTTATCTCGTCCTGCCTTGCCATATACCTCTCCGGAACATCTATTCCGTCTCCTTATATCTCTTTTCGACCTTTAAATGCTTACAAAGCAGATGAGGGTACGAATATTTAAAAAAGTTTTACCTTTTTATACTCAAGTTTTCCCACCTGAATTAAGAAAATATTCTTATTCAGATGAAGTTTTCTTTTAGCCCTTCAAAACTGACATTAAAGTCTTGCCTATCTGTGATGGCGAAGGAGACACACGAATTCCAGCTGATTCCATTGCAGCAATTTTATCTTCTGCTCCACCTTTACCACCAGAAATAACAGCACCAGCATGTCCCATTGTCCGCCCTGGAGGAGCCGTACGACCAGCAATAAAGCCAACAACTGGCTTTTTACGCCCTTTTCTTGCTTCATCTCTCAAAAACTGTGCCGCTTCTTCTTCAGCAGATCCACCAATCTCTCCAATCATAACAATAGACTGGGTTTCATCATCCGCTAAAAACATTTCCAACACATCAATAAATTCAGTTCCCTTAACAGGATCACCACCAATCCCTATAGCGGTTGTTTGTCCCAGACCTTCCTGACTTGTTTGAAAAACAGCTTCATAAGTTAAAGTTCCCGACCGTGAAACAACCCCAACAGAGCCTTTTTTAAAAATAGAACCAGGCATAATACCAATTTTACATTCGTTTGGCGTGAGAATACCAGGACAATTAGGACCAATAAGACGAGATTTTGAGTTTTCTAATCGCGCCTTTACTTTTACCATATCCATAACGGGAATACCTTCCGTAATACAGATAATTAAACGAACTTCAGCTTCAATAGCTTCTATAACAGCTGCCGCAGCCCCTGCAGGAGGAACATAAATAACGGAAGCATCTGCACCTGTTTTTTCTTTTGCTTCTGCAACACTAGCAAATATAGGAAGAGTTTCACCTTTTGAACCTTCCCATATTTCTCCACCCTTTTTAGGATTAACACCACCAACCATTTGCGTGCCATGATAAGCAAGCGCCTGTTCTGTATGAAATGTTCCTGTTTTTCCTGTAAGCCCTTGAACGAGAACTTTTGTCTCTTTATTCACCAGAATTGACATAACTTACGCTCCCTTCACGGCTGCAACAATTTTTTGAGCAGCATCATCTAAATCATCAGCGGGAATAACATTCAAACCACTGTCATTGATAATCGCTTTACCCTGCTCAACATTCGTACCTTCAAGACGAACAACCAAGGGAACCTTTAAACCAACTTCACGAACAGCAGCGACCACACCTTCAGCAATGACATCACAACGCATAATACCACCAAAAATGTTAACCAAAATGCCCTTAACATTTGGATCAGCCGTAATAATCTTAAAAGCAGCTGTTACCTTTTCTTTTGATGCTCCACCACCAACATCCAAAAAATTCGCCGGTTCAGCTCCATAAAGCTTAATAATATCCATGGTTGCCATAGCAAGACCCGCACCATTGACCATACAACCAATTGTGCCCTCAAGAGCAACATAAGCCAGATCATGCTTTGAAGCTTCGATTTCTTTTGGATCTTCTTCTGAAAGATCGCGCAATTCTAAAATATCTGGATGACGAAACAAAGCATTATTATCAAAAGAAACTTTAGCATCAAGGACGCGCAAATGACCGTCTTTCATCACTATAAACGGATTGATTTCTAAAAGGCTCATATCTTTTTCACAAAATGCCTTATAGAGAATTGGAAAAAGCTTTTCACCATCTTCCCGCGCACTATCGCGCAATTCTAACGCATCACAAAGTCTTGCACAATCAGCAGAAGTAACTCCCTCTACGGAATCAATGGGCAGTGTGAAAATTTTCTCTGGTGTCTCTTCAGCCACCGTTTCAATATCCATTCCCCCTTCTGTTGAAACAACAAAAGCAATCCGACCAACGCTACGATCAACCAAAAGCGAAAGATAAAGTTCGCGCTCAATATCGGCACCATCTTCAATATAAAGACGATTGACTTGTTTACCCTCTGGACCAGTTTGTTTTGTTACTAAAGTTTTTCCAAGCATTTCTTGAACATTTGCAACAACTTCTTCAACAGATTGCGCAAGCCGAACACCACCCTTTGCATCAGGACCAAGTTCTTTAAACTTACCCTTACCACGACCACCAGCGTGTATCTGACTTTTAACCACATAGAGAGGTCCAGGCAATTTTTTTGCCCATTTCTCAGCTTGCTCTACAGAATAAACAGCAACACCATTGGCAATGGGTGCTCCATATTCATGAAGCAGACGTTTGGCCTGATACTCATGGATATTCATGCATTTGTCCTTTTCTTTTATGGATTACTTTATTAATCTTTAAATTCTGATACTTTGAATACTCTGTTTTAGTGAACAAAACCTTGCCCAATTTATTTGAGAGCAGGCACAAGAGCAACACAAGCTTCACAAAGCTTTTTAACCGCATTTACGGAATAATTAAAAGCATCTCTTTCCTCTTTATCAAGATCAATTTCAATGACCCTTTCAACACCACCTGCACCAAGTACAACAGGAACACCAACATAGGTATCATTAACGCCATATTCTCCTGAAAGATAGGCTGCAACAGGCACAACACGCTTAGTATCCTTTAAATAGGCCTCAGCCATAGAAACAGCAGAAGCAGCTGGAGCATAATAAGCAGAACCTGTTTTTAACAAACTAACAATTTCTGCACCACCATCACGAGTACGTTGAATAATTTGATCAATTCTTTCCTGTGTTGTCCAACCCATTTTAATAAGATCAGGCAAAGAAATACCACCAACTGTTGAATAACGCACCAAGGACACCATTGAATCACCATGCCCACCTAAAACAAACGCTGTCACATCTTTGACAGAGACTTTAAATTCTTCAGATAAAAAATAACGAAAACGCGCTGAATCCAGAATACCAGCCATACCAACCACTTTATGCACCGGAAGACCTGAAAATTTCTGCAATGCCCACACCATTGCATCAAGAGGATTTGTGATACAAATAACAAAAGCTGAAGGTGCATATTTTTTAATCCCAGCACCAACTTGTTCCATGACTTTTAAATTAATACCCAAAAGATCGTCACGGCTCATACCCGGTTTCCGTGCCACTCCTGCCGTTACAATAACAACATCAGATCCTTCAATTGCTTCATAAGCATTTGCACCTTTTAAATTAACATCAAAACCATCAACGGGAGAAGATTCACCAATATCAAGAGCTTTACCCTGTGGCA
Source organism: Bartonella queenslandensis AUST/NH15 (assembly GCF_000312585.1). Taxonomy (GTDB): domain Bacteria; phylum Pseudomonadota; class Alphaproteobacteria; order Rhizobiales; family Rhizobiaceae; genus Bartonella; species Bartonella queenslandensis_A. The sequence continues at coordinate 197,422 of NZ_HE997998.1, read as the reverse complement.
TACCTTCTGCAATATCAAATAAGACCACATCAGCAAGCTCTTTAAGCCCAATAATATGTGCTAAAGTACCCCCAATCATACCTGAACCAATGAGAGCTATCTTTTTTCGTGTCATTTTATTCTTTCCTAACTTTTAGATAATTCAGCGCACACTCATCAGCGCCCATATACTGAATATTTTTGACTTCAACCACATTTAAACAATATAATAAAAAGGATTAAAGAAATGAAATTTACAAATTTCTTTCCTTATAGAAACAACAACCCTCCGCAGAAATAACTATTAGAAAATTATCATGATGTATCGATAAAGTGAATTAAAAAAAAATACAATAGAATTATTACGTTTCTTTAATTTCAAAGAGTTATAGTTTTTACAGTTTACGTAAAGGTAAAAGTATAATCAATGCTTCTTCTTCAAAAGAAAATGTTCTTCCCAAAGTTTCAAATAATCGTGACTTTGCATTTCAAAAAGACGTGACTGTGTTCTTTGAAACTCAAATGTTTCCGCAGTCTGAGCGTGTCCCTTATATAAATGCTCCATACCTGCTGCTGCCGACATAAATAACCGGATGTTGCGCTCATAAAGAATATCAATAAGCAAAATAAACCGTTTTGTTTCATTGCGACATGTATCATCCATGACCGGTACATTATCGATAAAAATCGTATGATAACGCTCCCCTAATACCAAATACTCAGCCGCTGCCAAAGGCTGTGCACACAAATCTCGATAATCAAAGCGTGCACATCCCGCACCAAAACGGGGAATAGGGATAAGGCGCCCTTTTATAGAAAGCTCATCAGATATTTCCTTATGTCCTTGCAACACAAGTTCCCACGCTTGATCCATACATCCATCTGCTTTTTTCCCTAATGGGGTTACATACACAGGCTGTCGATTTGATTTTTCAAGACGATAATCCGTTTTTGCATCAAGATTAAAAACACAAACATAGGCTTTTAAAGTTTGGATAAAAGGCAAAAAGAGTTCACGATTTAAACCATTATAATAAAGATTATCCGGCGCCACATTTGAAGTCGCAATAAAGAAAATTTCTTTATCAAACAAAGCAGAAATAAGCCGCCCCAACACCATAGCATCAGCAATATCTGTTACACTGAATTCATCAAAACAAAGCACTTTTGTTTCTCGTGCAAAATCTTCAGCAACAGCTAAAATAGGATTATCTTGTTTAGATTTTGCATGCCCAGATGCTTGACGATAAAAATTAATACGCTCATGCACATCAGCCATAAAATCATTAAAATGAGCACGCTTTTTTTGGTTCTTAGGCAAACAAGAAAAGAACAAATCCATGAGCATGGTTTTACCCCGTCCTACTTCACCATAAATATACAACCCCTGAAAAGAACCATTTTCATCCCCTTGTTTTACAACATGAGAAAAGTTTTGTTTTTTCCTTTTAAAGATTCTTTTTAAAAAGGACACAAATATCCAGGACCAAGGACGAGAACCATTTCGTTCCAAAATTTTTTTTAATAAATGGTCAAAGTGCTCTGTTACAGCCAATTGAGCTGGATCAAAACGGACTTTCCCTTCAGAAACCAGCTCCTTATAGCGCATTGAAACGAGAACCATCCAAACCACCTTTTTCCAACCGTTTTCACTGAAAAATATAAATTCTTTTCACTAATCTGCCCATATAGCTTATTTTTTCATAAACGGTCAAAAAATGATCTAACGTCTTAAAACAACGGGATGATCATCAAGTGTACGTCCCTCAAAACGATCAATATTTGAAGAATAAAGAGTGATGATAACACGCCCATAATTATTATAAAAATATAATCTTTTTCCCTTAACGGCCCACGATCTCACTTGGGAAGCAATTCCTGGACAGTGTAAAGGACCAGCTCTGTACCCTTGCCCAAACTTTGTTTGTGGCGTTGCAATCCGACAAACTTTACCTTCAATAGAAAGTTTCCATACCCCAGCAATACTTGCAGGAAACAAATCAGTGGCATTGCTTGGCAATTCGAGACTAGCCATTCGTCCATCACTCTGAGAATCTCCTTTCTCATACATCGAAGCGTTTGCCGCTTCAGATATAGACGAAGAAGCAGATGACAGATTAGACACTTCCAATGTTGTCATTTGTTGATATGGATAAAAAACTTCTAATGCGTTATTATTATCATTATTGTCAAACCGCGTTGTTGAACATCCCCCTAAAAGCATTACAGTTGACATTGCAACGAAAAACGAATTTTTTGAAAACGACATATCTGTACTCTCTCCCACGACAATAAATAAACTCACAAAAAAATTAAGTGAATATTCGTTATAATTACAAAGATAAATTAACAAATTAAAAAAACAGGATTAAAATTACTCACTTCAAACAAAATAATTTATGTACTTAGTTTTATGTTTATTAAATACTAGAAATTTATAAGATTTTTAGTCATATATCCCTTGATAATTAATTATTAGAAATAGAGAAATTTCATGAAAACGCCATTTAGCAAAATGGATGGTCTTGGAAATCAAATTATTGTTGCTGATATGCGCGAAAGTACAAAGGCTCTCACAGTACAAGCAATCCTTGCTTTATCGGCAGATCCCGAAATGCATTTTGATCAAATCATGGCTATCCACACACCAACCCAGAAAGAAGCCGACTTCCGAATCGAAATATGGAATGCTGATGGTTCAAAAGCTAAAGCTTGTGGTAATGGTACCCGCTGTGTCATTGCATGGCTCACAGACCACAATTTTGGTGAAAGTTTTCGTTTAGAAACCCCTGCTGGAATTGTTGAAGGAAAACGCCAGATTAGCAATCTCATCTCTGTTGATATGGGATGCCCAAATTTCAACGCAAAAGAGATGCCTGTTTCACGTGAAATAGCTGATACCAATCACGTAGAAATTACGGCTGGTCCCTTAAAAGATGCTTGCCTTATATCTATTGGCAATCTCCATGCTATCTATTTTATTGAAAACGATATTCAACATATTCCATTAGAAAAATATGGACCAAAACTTGAATATGATCCCCTGTTTCCAGAACGGTGTAATATTTCCATTGCTTGCATAACATCAAAGAAAAGTCTAAATTTACGCACATGGGAACGAGGAGCAGGATTAACACAAGCATGTGGGAGTGCTGCTTGTGCCAGTGCAGTAGCCGCTTATCGACGTGGTCTGACACAGCGCCATATCGATGTAACCTTACCAGGGGGAACACTTAATATTTTTTATCGAGAAGATGACCATATTATCATGACGGGACCAATAAAATATCACTTTAGTGGTTTTTTTAACCCTTTAACAGGGCGCTACAAAAAGGATCACTCTTGATGGCAGTAGAAATTGTAACTTTTGGTTGTCGACTCAATAGCTACGAATCGGAAATCATTCGCAAAGAAAGTACTTCGTCAGGGCTAGACCAGCTCAAAGATGGTGCGATTATCTTTAACACCTGCGCTGTCACTGCCGAAGCCGTACGACAAGCAAAACAAGCTATCCGCAAAGCACGACGTGAAAATCCTCATGCGCGCATCATTGTAACAGGGTGTG
>NZ_HE997998.1:189918-193527 GCF_000312585.1 Bartonella queenslandensis AUST/NH15 | reverse complement strand
AGGGAACGAAGATAAACTTCACGCCCATTCTTATCGTCAACTTCCTGATTTTGGTATTAACCACTCCGAAAAAGGTACGTATCAATGATATCATGGAAGTTAAAAAAATTGCTCCACATATGGTAAGTGCAATGCAAGAACGTACCCGCGCTTTTGTACAGGTACAAAATGGATGCGATCATCGTTGCACATTTTGCATTATTCCTTATGGACGTGGACCATCTCGTTCAGTTCCCATGGGGGCTGTCATAGAACAAATTAAAAAGCTGACAAATGTGGGTATTCAAGAAGTGGTTCTTACAGGTGTTGACCTTACAAGTTATGGTCACGATCTTCCTGGAAAAGCTAATCTAGGAAAATTAACTTCAGCCATTTTGCATCATGTCCCTGATTTGCCTCGGTTACGTCTTTCATCTATTGACTCTATTGAAGCAGACGAAGAACTCATAAATCTTTTAGCTTATGAAAAAAGGATTATGCCCCATTTACATTTATCCTTGCAGGCAGGTGATAATATGATTTTAAAACGGATGAAACGACGACATTTGCGTGAACATGCTATTCAATTTTGCCAAGAATTGCGTGCCAAACGTCCTACAATGGTTTATGGTGCTGACTTAATTGCTGGTTTTCCTACAGAAACAGAAGAGATGTTTCAAAACAGTCTCGCTTTAATAAAAGATTGTCATTTAACTCACCTTCATGTATTCCCTTTTAGTCCAAGAGAAGGAACACCTGCCGCACGTATGCCACAAATCAATCGTAAAACAGTTAAGCTGCGTGCTGAGAAACTGCGTAAAGCAGGCGAGAAAGCCTACCAAAAACATCTTGCTCATTTACAAAACAGTCAACAAACAATTCTCGTTGAAAAAGATGAAATCGGACGAACAGAAGATTATACTCTTGTACAAATTAAAGGCGCAAAAGCAGGAACAATTGTTCAAGCCCTTATTGTTGACCATGATGGCGATAAATTAATTGCTGTCCTTCCAAAATTAAATGCTGCTTGAGCAGGAAATTTTTTATGACAAAATCTTTTATAAAAAAAATATTCTCTTTTCACAAATCTAAAGAACAGGAAATGGAGCAAATTTCTATTTCTTATAAAAATGATATAATAGAAGAAAATGAAAAGACAGAAAACAACCAAATCTTTGCAGATGCAAAACAAGAAGAAAATCAAAGGTTAAGATCTGTAGAATGTGATGAAAAATCCCAATCTTTAGAGTCGCATTTTGATAAAGACCTCCTTTCTGATAAAATTCCCCCTGATAGTAAAATTGTTGTCACAAACACCATCCGTGAAAAAAAGAATAAAGAAATTTTATCTGAACCGTCTGTTGAACAAAAAAAGACAGCATGGTTTGGACGCCTGAAAAAAGGTCTATCTCTCTCTTCACAACGCCTAAGTGGATCGATTTGCGACCTCTTTGTTAAAAGAAAACTCGATAAAGATACATTACAAGAACTCGAAGATATCCTTATCCAAGCTGATCTCGGTGTAGAAACAGCAACACGCATCACGAATACTTTAGCTTCAAATCGTTATGGAAAAGATCTTTCCCCAAATGACATTCATACTATCGTCATTGAAGAAATCAGAAAAGTTCTTGAACCTGTCGCAATACCCTTAGAGCTTGATCTCAGTCATAAGCCTCATGTTATTTTGCTAGTAGGTGTAAATGGTACAGGAAAAACGACAACAATTGGAAAACTTGCCGCCAAATTAACAGAAGGGGGATTAAAAGTTATGCTTGCAGCTGGTGATACTTTCCGAGCCGCAGCGATTGAACAACTACACATTTGGGGTGAACGTACCGATTCTCCTGTTATTTCGACAAAATTGGGAGCAGATGCCGCGAGTTTAGCCTTTGATGCTTTTGAGAAAGCAAAAAAAGAAAAGAGTGATGTATTAATTATTGATACAGCAGGGCGTTTACAAAATAAATCTGAATTAATGGATGAGCTGGCAAAAATTATTCGTGTTTTAAGAAAACACACGCCCCAAGCACCCCATACAATCCTTCAAACGCTTGATGCAACGACCGGACAAAATGCACTAAGCCAAGTAGATATTTTCCGTGATATTGCTGGTGTTAATGGTTTAGTCATGACAAAGCTGGATGGAACTGCGCGAGGAGGAATTCTTGTTGCTATCGCAGCAAAATATAAATTACCCGTTTATTTTATCGGTGTAGGAGAGAGTATTGAAGACCTTCAACCTTTTTCTGCTTCTGACTTCGCCGAAACTATTGCAGGAAAACATGCATGAAACAACCTTTATCTAACCCTAATTCATACAATAATTCTGAGAAAAATATGAACAACAATAAAAAAACGCCCCTCTCACCAACACTTAAGTTTCTCTTAGAAATGGGACCATTGGTCGCCTTCTTTTTCGCCAATTATAAGGGAGAATGGTTGATAAAAAACATTGAATTTTTTCAAAGTTTTAGTAAGCCTATTTTCCCTGCAACAGCTATTTTTATGGTAGCGATTATTATTTCCCTAAGCTTCTCATGGATCCTTGCAAGACAAGTTCCTATTATGCCTCTTATTTCAGGAATATTTGTTCTCGTTTTTGGCTTTCTAACACTCTGGCTTCATAATGAAACTTTTATAAAGATGAAACCTACAATCATTAACAGCTTATTTGCTTTTATACTGTTTGGTGGAATGTTGTTTAAAAAACCACTTTTACGTTATGCTCTTGACTCTACCTTAAAACTTGATGATTTAGGCTGGCAGAAACTCACCTATCGTTGGGCGTTTTTTTTCGTTTTTCTTGCCCTTTTAAATGAAATCATTTGGCGCAATTTTAGCGATGATTTTTGGACGAGTTTCAAAGTATTTGGCGTTATGCCTATAACAGTCCTTTTCATGCTGACTCAAATGCCTATCATCATGAAACATTCAAAAGGACTTTTTACAGAAGAGGACAAATCTGATTCTTAAACAAAATGTACCCATAAACATAGATTATTTTTCAGTTTTATCGTTGCATACTGTTCAGGAGAAAAAACATGTTGATTGAACAGTTTATCTGCCGAGAAGATAATTTTGGTGTACTCATTCATGACGAAAAAAGCGGTATGACAGCCGCAATAGATGCTCCTGAAAGCAAAGCTATTCGCAATGCTTTAAAACACCATAATTGGACGCTTAACACTATTTTTGTGACTCACCATCATCATGATCATGTAGAAGCCCTTGCAGAATTAAAACAAGCTTACAACGCTATAATTATCGGACCAGAAGCAGAAAAAAATAAGATTTACCACCTTGATCAAACACTTCAACCTGATGAGAAACTCCTTTTTGCTTCTCACACGCTCTTAGCTCTCTCAACACCTGGCCATACGCTAGGAGCTCTATCCTATTATTTTCCTGAAAAAAAATTACTTTTTGCTGGAGATACGCTTTTTTCACTTGGTTGTGGACGTCTTTTTGAAGGAACAGCCGCACAAATGCTAAATTCTTTAAAAAAGCTTCGTAAACTCCCCGATGAAACACTCCTATATTGTGGACATGAGTACACAAAAAACAATGCTCTTTTCGCGCTAACAATTGATCCACATAATAAAAAACTCCACCAAAGAATAGAAGATG
>NZ_HE997998.1:181123-189597 GCF_000312585.1 Bartonella queenslandensis AUST/NH15 | reverse complement strand
TTTTATTGCGCGCAAAAAATAGCCATGACTCTCTCCCTGTCACTTTAGGGCAAGAAAAAGAAACAAACCCCTTCCTTCGTTGGGATAATTACGCAATCAGAAAAAAACTTTCAATGAAAAATGCTACAGATGAAGAAATTTTTGCTGAAATTCGCAAAAGAAAGGATAATTTTTAGTCATGTTTAAACTTGCATTATGTATTCTCTCCCTTTTCCCTTTTGTATCACACGCTCAAGAAAAGAAACAAGAAATGGATAAGCCTTCTATTATATCACCAATTACTAAAAATTATCTCTTAACAGAAGATCTTCTTTTAAAGTTAGAAAAAATTGAAAAAGAATGTAAAAGTTTGCTTTCAGAAACAGAAAATAATTCTTATACTTACAACCCTAATGTTTTCTCTAGTATTGAAAACTACACCACCTATATTTCTAGTAAACCAAAATTCTTGAATATTTTAAAAGAAAATAACCTCACACCAAAAGATTTTGCTGCTGGGTCCTTAATTCTTGAAGAAATATCAATGCTTCTTACATTTGCACACGAAAAAGAATATTCATCTGAGAAAAATATTATATTTTTAAAAAATCTTGAATTTGTTAAAAAACACTTTTACAAAGCAGTAAATATTTCAGGAGACTGTAAAAGCCTCATTCTGATAAACTAATCAATTATGAAACGTCAAAAAATATCATCCCATTGCTATAATAAGTCAATATGTTGATTTATAGTGGTAATTTACTATTTCATATGTTGAATCAATAAAAAACATCCACTTACACGTTACAAGTGAGGAAAGTCGTATAGAGTGAAATTTTATAATTAAAATATCTTTCATAAATAGTTAAGTACCAAGGACTTTGTAGCACATTGAGAACTGGCAGAATGTGTGACAATGTGATCTGCTTCTTTATAAGCCATAAAGATAGAGGAGTTCTGCTTTGTAATTTTATATATTCATGGAGCTTTAGTTATACTATTCACGGACATCATCTCGAAATGGACTTGGGAATATAAAAAGACGCCTTTTTAAAACAAGTACGTGAATTAGTAATCCAATGGCGTTCTATTCTTCGTTAGAGGTATGACTCTGTCAAAAAATCATCATATTTTCACCATTCCGAATAATTACCTTATATTCCTATTATATTTACAAATGATTTTTATAAAAACAAAATACAACAGGTAGAAAATTTTTTATTGGAATTCGCAAAAGAAAGGATAATTTTTAGTTATGTTTAAAATTGCACTGTGCCTCCTCTTCCTTTTTCCTCTTGTATCATACGCTCAAGAAAAAAAACAAAAGACAGAAATGCCTTCTTTTGCATCACTTCTTATTGCAAACTATCTCTTGACAGAAGATCTTCTTTTAAAGTTAGAAAAAATTGAAAAAGAATATAAAAACTTATCTCAAAATTCAGAAAAAACAGGTACAAAAAGCTATCACACCACTGATAGTGATAGTATTGAGGATGAAATTGCCTATATTTCTAGTAAACAAGGACTTGTAAATATTTTAAGAGAAAATAATCTCACACCAAAAGATTTTATTATTGCTCTCCGAGCACTTCAAGAAACCTTAATTGTTCTGATACATGAAGAGAATTCTACTTATGAAAAAAATGCTATATCCTCAAGCAATATAGAATTTGCTAAAAATCATATGTATAGAATGATCAAAATTTTGAGAAGTTGTTATCAAGAAAATCCTTTTTAGAACAATTTGTTAACTTTGTAAACGCCGGCAAATTTCATCTAATTGTTCTAATGAAGAATAATGTATTTTTAAATCTCCACCTTTTTTACCATGGCGAATAATAACTTTCATCCCGATTACATCTGCGAGTAATTTTTCTAAAGATTTAGTTTCTGCATTTTTTTCTATAGGGGTACGTTTTTTAGTTTTAGGATTAGCCTGTTCATATGCAAGTATTTCTGTTTGACGTACAGAAAGCCCTTCACGGATAATTTTTTCAGCTAAATCTTGTGGATTATCAACAGTTATAAGACAACGAGCATGACCGGCTGAAAGTTGTCCATCTGTTAAGAATTGTTGTACTTTTTCAGGAAGTTTTAATAAACGAAGCGTATTTGCAACATGACTACGACTTTTTCCAATAACTTGTGCTAAATCTACTTGCGTATAATCATGTTCATTTAAGAGCATCTCATATCCTTTTGCTTCTTCGATAGGATTAAGATCTGCTCGTTGAATATTTTCAATAATAGCCAATTCTAAAGCAGTTTTATCATCCACATCACGAATAATAACGGGTAATTGACTTAAATTTGCACGTTGTGCTGCACGCCAGCGCCGTTCCCCCGCAATCAATTCAAACCGATGAGGATGATCTCTTAAAGGCCTTACAATAACAGGTTGAACCACACCGTGCTGACGAATTGATTGTGCCAAATTATCAAGCTCTGTTTCAGTAAAATGACGCCGAGGATTGTGAGGATTACACGAAATAGATTCAATAGGAATAAATTTTTCAGAAAAATTAGCGGATTCATTTAATTTATCAAAGCTTGATGAACGTGCAAGATTATTGTTTAAATTGATATCTCCAATCAATGCTGCTAATCCACGTCCTAGTCTTTTTTTTGAGAGATCATCATTCATAATTTTTCTCTTTGAATTTTCATATTATTTTTTTATATTTCTAAGCAGCAGCGCGTGCTTGTTTTTCACGTTGAATTACTTCCGATGCTAGACGCAAATAAGCTTGGCTCCCAGCACATTTAAGATCATAAAGCAAGACAGGTTTACCAAAAGAGGGCGCTTCTGATACTCTTACATTTCGTGGAATAACAGTACGATAAACTTTATCTCCCATAAAAGAGCGTACATCTTCAACAACTTGATTTGAAAGATTATTACGTCCATCATACATTGTTAGAACAATACCTTGAATTTCTAGGGATGGATTAAGAACGGATCTCACTTGTTTTACTGTCTCAAGTAATTGACTTAAACCTTCAAGTGCTAAAAATTCACATTGCATGGGTACCAAAACAGAATCTGCAGCTCCCATAGCATTAAGTGTAAGAAGATTAAGTGATGGTGGACAATCAATTAAAACATAATTGAATTTTTTTTCCATTTCCGGATCATCATAGAGAGCTTTACGTAAGCGTTGTATACGATCTTGTGATGAAGAAATTTCCATTTCCACACCTAAAAGATCGAGTGTAGAAGGAACAATATGAAGATTAGGTACAGCTGTTTTTAAAGCTGCTTGTGTAATTGAAACGCCTGAAACCAGAACATCATAAGATGATAAAGGACGACTATTACGATCAATTCCCAAGCCTGTACTTGCATTACCTTGTGGATCAACATCCATAATAAGGACATTTTCACCAATGGCTGCTAAAGCTGTTGCAAGATTAATTGCTGTCGTTGTTTTTCCGACTCCACCCTTTTGGTTTGCAATAGCGATAATTCGTGTTTCGCTCATTTTGCTTTACCCTCTATCTGATCGAATATGAGAAATTTCCAAAATAACAGAATTTTCATCAACTTTACTTTTATGTTTTAACAGATCAAAGTGCCAATTGGCAGAGGCATTTTTTATTTCTGTAGCGTAATCCCGACCTTTTTGCAAAAGAGCGATTGTTTTTTCTGTTAATAAAGGAAAAATAAGCTGTAAAAGAGTATTGAGCGGCGCTAATCCCCGTGCTGTTATAATATCGGGTATGGAAATTTTTTGATAAATATCTTCAATTCTAGCGTGATAGACCGTTGCTGGAAGGTTAAGTTGAGCAATAACTGTTCGCAAAAAAGCGACTTTTTTTCCATTACTTTCAATAAGATTAATATGTCCTGTTCTTTTTTCTTTCAGAAAAACAGCAATCACAATTGCAGGAAAACCTCCTCCTGATCCTAAATCACACCACTGTAAAAAATGACTATACAAAGGAAAAATTTGTGCTGAATCTAAAATATGCCGTGTCCATAGATCTGGTATTGTTGTAGAAGATATCAAATTAATATGCGCATTCCATTGAAGTATTAAAGACTCAAACTGAATTAAATTTTCCATCGTTTCACGTGAAACAGAGGGAACAATATTTAACAGTTGTTGATATTTTTGTTCTGTAGAAAAATTCATTAAGCTGTTTTAGCCTTTTCACGTCGTTGACGTTGAATATATGTAATAATAAGCGATAAGGCGGCGGGAGTCATGCCATCAATTTTTTGTGCATCAGCAATTGAACGAGGTGACACTTCTTGAATTTTTGATTTAAGTTCATTTGAAAGACCTGAAATTGCCTGAATATTAAGAGAAGAAGGAATTTCTAAACGTTCATCTCTCTGAAGAGAGGCAATATCTTGTGCCTGTTTATCTAAATAAACCGCATATTGTGCTTCAATTTCTAAAGATTCTACAGTTTTAGAATCAATTGTTTGTAATTGCGGCCAAAAATGTGAAAGACGCTCTAAAGTCATGTGAGGATAAGCAAGAAAATCATAAGCTGAACGCCGAATTCCATCATGGTTAACGTGTAATCCACGAGCAGAAGCTTCATTAGGTGTTAAAAAAAGATTCTGGCATATTGATCGAGCTTGATCAAGACGTTGTTGTTTTTTCTGATAACATTTCCAACGTATTTTACTGACAATACCCCATTCTTGAGCCAAGGGTGTTAAACGTGTATCAGCATTATCAGATCGTAAAGACAAACGAAATTCAGCACGTGAGGTAAACATTCTATAGGGTTCACAAACCCCACGTGAAACCAAATCATCAACCATAACACCAATATAAGCCGTAGAACGACTTATAAGTATTTCATTTAATTTACCTACTTTACGTGCAGCATTCAGTCCAGCCAAAAGCCCCTGTGCTGCTGCTTCCTCATATCCTGTTGTACCGTTAATCTGTCCTGCTAAAAACAACCTTGGTAAAGAGCGTAATTCTAAACTTCTCGTTAATTGTTGTGGATTAACAAAATCATACTCAATAGCATAACCGGGTTGTAAAACGATTGCATTTTCCAATCCTTCAATGGTTTTCAATAGAGAAATTTGTACATCTTCAGGAAGAGACGTAGAAAGACCATTTGGATAAACCGTATTGTCATTTAATCCCTCAGGTTCTAGAAAAATCTGATGTCCATCGCGTTCCCCAAATTTAACAATTTTATCTTCAACTGAAGGACAATAACGTGGTCCTAATCCTTCTATATTTCCAGAATATAAAGCAGAACGATAGATATTTTCGCGAATAATTTTATGTGTTTGCTCATTTGTACGTGTTATTGCACATTCGATTTGTGGCTGTTCAATTTTCTCTGTTAAAAAAGAAAAAGGAACGGGATTTTCATCTGCTTGTTGTTTTGGAAGACGATCCCAATCAATTGTTTTTTTACTCAAGCGAGCAGGAGTTCCTGTTTTTAATCGTCCAAGTTTTATATGATAATTTTTCAAACGATCAGCAAGTATTACACTTGACTGATCTCCCATACGGCCAGCAGCCCATGTTTTATCACCAATATGAATAAAGCCATTTAAAAATGTCCCTGTTGTTAAAACAACAGCACCAGAAAAAATTGCTCCTTGTTTTTTTAAAATAACACCTGATACGCAATGATCTTTAACAATCAAATCAAGTACTTCATCTTCAATGAGCGTAAGATTTTCTTGTTCTTTTAAGAGTTTTTGAATTGCTTCTTTATAAAGCTGTCTATCCGCTTGTGTCCGTGGTCCTCTGACTGCTGGTCCCTTACGTCGATTAAGGAGTCTAAACTGAATTCCAGCAGCATCTGCTGCTCTTCCCATGAGACCATCTAATGCATCTATTTCACGAACGAGATGACCTTTTCCAAGACCACCAATAGCAGGATTACACGACATTGTTCCAAGTGCTGCTATTTTATGTGTGACAAGCACTGTTTGTGCTCCTACACGCGCCGAAGCTGAAGCTGCTTCACAACCCGCATGACCACCACCAACAATAACAACATCATATGATTGCATGTAATTTATTCCATAAAGAATATTCTAAAGTTTCACGTGAAACAGAATATAAATTACATAATCTTTATAATCTGTCTATGAAATAATCAATGTTTCACGTGAATCATTATTTACCAACACAAAACTCTGAAAAAATGATGTCAAGTAAATCTTCAACATCAATATCTCCCGTAATTTTTCCAAGAAAATCACTTGCACGGCGGAGATGTTCTGAACGTAAACTAAGATCAAGAGAATAATAATCAAGAGAAAATTCAATCTCTTTAACAGTTTCTTTTAATAATTGAAGTTGCCTTTTACGCGCCGGAACAAGATTTCCAACTTCAGAAACACGACGATGACAAAATTCTTCAAGTTGTTTGATAAAACAATCAAAATTTAAACCTGTTAATGCAGAAAATTGTATAGAATAACCTTCGTCATTTTTTTCATAAAGATCAAGCTTATTACCAACACGCCATATTTCAGCAGATGTTTCTGGTAAATCAACTTGTTTAGGATTTTCTATATCATAAACCAAAATAACTAAATCAGCTTCTCTAACATGTTGCTTAGCAACTTCTATTCCCAATTGTTCTATTTTATTTTCTGTTTTTCTAAAACCAGCAGTATCCGTTAAAAAAATAGGTAAACCACCAAGAACAAGTCTCATTTCTAAAGCATCACGAGTCGTTCCTGCTTCTTCCGTGACAATAGAAACAGATCTTCCTGAAAGACGATTCATAATGCTTGATTTTCCAGAATTTGGAGCACCCGCAATAACAATTTTTAATCCATCCCGTAAAATACTTGCACGCTCTCCTTCACGAATATGTTCTCGAAGAGAAATACAAAGTTCTTCGACATCTTTCCAAATTTTATCAGATATTGCGTTGGGAATATCTGCTTCATCAGAAAAATCAAGTTCTGCTTCAATAAAAGCACGTGCTTTTATAAGCTTTTGACGCCAATCACGATAAAGTTTTGTTAAATGTCCACTTGTCCCCATAACAGCTAAACGACGATGGCTTTCTGTTTCTGCCTCTATTAAATCAGCAAGACCTTCTGCCTGAACAAGATCTAATTTTCCTTCCATAAATGCACGACGTGAAAATTCACCTGCCTCTGCAATACGGCATCCAGAAAATGTCGATAATTCATCGAGAAAACGATTAACAACAGCTTTTCCCCCATGCAAATGGAATTCTGCACAATCCTCTCCTGTAAAACTGTGAGGAGAAGGAAAAAAAACAGTTAAAGCGGAATCTAAAAAACTTCCATCACGAGCAATGAGATTTCCATAATGCATAAAACGCGCTTTAGGTAAACAACCACAAAGCGTTTTAACGATATCCACAACATGAGGACCAGAAAGTCGAATGACTGCAACCCCTGAAGGCAACAATCCACTCGAAACAGCAAAGATTGTATCCACAGGTTCTATCCTAATAAAAACCTTAATGACTCTATGTATTCATTGAATCAAAAAATTCACTATTGTTTTTTGTTTGCTTTAATTTATCAATCAAAAACTCAATTGCATCTGTTACATTCATAGGTGCTAAAATACGACGAAGAACAAAAATTTTATGTAAATCTTGTCGTGCGACCAGAAGCTCTTCCTTACGTGTTCCTGACTTTAAAATATCCATAGCAGGGAAAATGCGCTTATCAGCAACTTTTCGATCAAGAACAATCTCGGAATTACCTGTTCCTTTAAATTCTTCAAAAATAACCTCATCCATACGGCTACCTGTATCAATCAAAGCCGTTGCAATAATAGTTAAAGAGCCACCTTCCTCAATATTACGTGCAGCACCAAAAAAACGCTTTGGACGTTGCAAAGCATTTGCATCAACACCACCTGTCAAAACCTTACCTGAAGAAGGAACAACCGTATTATATGCACGCCCAAGACGTGTAATGGAATCGAGAAGAATAACAACATCGCGTCCATATTCAACGAGCCGTTTAGCTTTTTCAATGACCATTTCTGCCACCTGTACGTGACGTATTGCAGGTTCATCAAAAGTAGAAGAAACAACCTCTCCTTTTACTGAACGCTGCATATCTGTAACTTCTTCTGGCCGTTCATCAATCAAAAGAACAATAAGATAACATTCAGGATGATTAGTGGTAATAGAATGGGCAATATTTTGAAGTAAAACTGTTTTTCCTGTCCGAGGTGGTGCGACAATTAATCCTCTTTGTCCTTTTCCTAATGGAGATATCAAATCAATTACGCGTGATGACATATCCTTCTCTGTAGGATCTTGTATTTCCATTTGAAAACGTTCATTTGAATAAAGAGGGGTAAGATTATCAAAGTGAATTTTATAACGAATCTTTTCAAGTTTTTCGAAATTAATTGTATTAATTTTAAGAAGAGCAAAATAACGTTCCCCTTCTTTTGGGCTCCGTATAGGACCTTCAATGGTATCGCCTGTTTTTAAAGAAAATGACTGGATTTGTGCAGGTGAAAGATAAATATCATCAGGTCCAGGAAGGTAGT
>NZ_HE997998.1:171609-180881 GCF_000312585.1 Bartonella queenslandensis AUST/NH15 | reverse complement strand
GTTTAATGTGAATTATTTTTTATCCTCCATTTATCCTCAATTTTATCCACAAAAGAGAAGAAAAAAAGAATAAAAATAACACCATCTTAAAGATGTTATCCCCTGTTTGTTTTTATAATAGGTATTTGATTATCACAAGCGTTTAATTTGTGCATAATAGTGGAGGATTTTTCCTAAATTTTAGTTTTATAGAAAACAATAAAGATATATACACATATCTTAACAAGGAGTTAAATTTTTTGTGACAAAAGAAAAAAAATTCTTTCATTTACATATGCTTTCTGATGCAACGGGGGAAACATTAATCTCTGTTGGAAGAGCTGTCGCATCCCAGTATGCAATGTATCAGGCAATAGAACATATCTATCCTATGATTCGTAATAAAATACAGTTGCAAAAAGCTCTTGATGAAATAGAACAAGAGCCAGGTATTGTTCTTTACACAATGATTGATGAAGAACTTAAGCTTTTACTTCAAAAAAAATGCAAAAAAATAAAAGTTCCCTGTATTGATATATTGCATCCTGTTTTAAATGCTTTTCAATCTTATCTTGGAATGCCAACACATTTACGTGTCAGTGCACAACATGAACTCAATGCAGATTACTTTCGCCGTATTGAGGCACTCGATTTTACAATAGAACATGATGATGGACAGTCTTCTAGTAGCTTATTCGAAGCAGATGTTATCCTTGTAGGAATTTCAAGAACCTCTAAAACGCCAACAAGTATTTATTTAGCAAACCGCGGAATCAAAACGGCCAATGTCCCTCTTATTCCTAATATTGATTTGCCAGAATCTCTTTTAGAAGCAAAAAATTCTTTAATTGTTGGTTTAATCGCTTCAGCTGAAAGAATCTCACATATTCGACAAAATAGAGATTTAGGAGAAGGTTTTGCTTTTGATAATTATACGAATCGTATCAACATCGCTGAAGAATTAATCTATGCAAAACGCATTTTCGAACGCTTTGGTTGGCCTATTATTGATGTCACAAGACGCTCTATTGAAGAAACTGCTGCAGCAATATTTGAACTTTTATCACGATTTCGTGAAGAAAAATGAGAGAAAATTCTCATGAATACAAATACATTAATATTAGCATCTCTTAGTTCTTATCGTGCACAATTATTGAAAAAAGCAGGTTTAAATTTTTTCATTGAAGGAGCTTCTTTTGATGAAAGAGAAATAGAAAAAACAGCAAAAGAAAAAACACCTAAAGAACTCAGTTGTTTTCTTGCTAGTGCAAAAGCAAAAAATGTTTCAGATCGTTTTCCTGATGCTTTCGTTATTGGTTGTGATCAAGTACTTGATTTGGAAGGTCAAGTTTTTCATAAAGCAACAAATATTAAGGAAGCACATCAGCGTTTATCTGAGCTGTCAGGAAAAACTCATTCTCTTCATAGTGCAGTAGCTTTATTTAAAAATGGTCAAAAAATTTGGGTTGAAGCTTTTAGTGCACACATGTCCGTACGTTTACTCTCGTCAAAATTTATTGAACGTTATTTAGCACGTGTAGAAAAAGATGTTTTAAACAGTGTGGGTGTCTATCAAATTGAAGGAGAAGGGATCCATCTCTTTGAAAAAATTGATGGAGATTTTTTTACTATTGTTGGTTTACCTTTGCTGCCTCTACTCATAAAATTACGTCATTTGGGGATTGTTGATGGTTGATTTAACAATAAAAGAAACAAATTATCCCCGCGCTTTTGTTGTTGGTTCTCCTATTCATCATTCAAAATCGCCAAAAATTCACAATTTTTGGCTTAAACAATATGGTTTACAAGGGGAATATCTTGCACAGGAAGTAACCTCTGAGACATTCGATCATTTTATTACTTCTTTACAAAAAATGGGCTTTTGTGGAGGAAATGTTACTCTACCACATAAACAGGAAGCCTTTCGTTTAGCAGATTATAAAGATGAGAGAGCAACAATAATTGGTGCTGCTAATACACTTTGGTATGAAGGAGATAAACTTTGTGCCACAAATAGTGATGCCTATGGTTTTAGTGCTAATCTTGATGATTTTGCATCTGGTTGGGGAGGGGAAACAGCTCTTGTTTTTGGAGCAGGTGGCGCTGCACGCGCTATCCTATATGCTTTAAAAGAACGTAGATTTGGACAAATTTATTTAGTTAACCGTACGAAACAACGGGCTGATAATTTAGCTCAGCATTTTGGAAAACCCGTTAAAGTCTATGATTGGTATAAAATTCATGAAATACTTTCTCAGGCTGATTTGATTGTTAATACAACTTCTATAGGCATAAAAAAAACAGAAGAAAAAAATACTTCTTTTTTTTGTGATTTTCGTAAGGCAAAAAAAACGGCATTAGTAACAGATATTGTTTATACACCATTGATAACTCCTTTTTTACAACAGGCAAAAGCTTGTGGTCTAAGGACTGTTGATGGGCTTGGGATGCTTCTACATCAGGCTGTTATAGGTTTTGAACGGTGGTTTGGAGTAAGGCCACAGGTAACAAAAGCGTTACGGACAGCTATTTTAGAGGATATGAGTAAAGAAAGAGAATGAAGATTATAGGATTGACGGGATCAATAGCTATGGGAAAATCAACCGTTGCTGATTTTTTCAGACAAGCGGGGATTTCTGTTTTTAGTGCTGATGAGGCGGTACAACAACTTTATAAAAGTGAGCCAGCTTTATCGCGCATAAAGCGTATTTTTCCTAGTGTTGTTGAAAACGGTGAAGTTAATCGTTTGAAACTTTCTGAAATTTTGATTGATGATAAAGAAAAATTACAAAAATTAGAAAAAATAATTCACCCTCTAGTACAAGAAAAAGAAAAAAAATTTATTGATATAGCGCGCGACCAAGAGGAAAAATTAGTTATTCTCGATATTCCACTTCTGTTTGAAACAAATGGTGAAAATCGTGTAGATAGCGTTATTGTTGTTTCTGCTCCGCTAGAAATACAAAAAGAACGTGTAATGATTCGTCAAGGTATGAATGAGAGGAAGTTTGCCTTTATCAATGCCCAGCAAATGCCGGATGAAAAAAAACGAAAGCGTGCTGATTTTATTATTGATACAGGGAAGGATTTAGAAAATACACGTCAACAAGTTTTTGATGTGATAAAAGAGTTGCTAAAGAATTGAAGTCATGCGGGAAATTATTTTTGATACAGAAACAACAGGTTTAGATAAAGAGAAAGATCGTATAATCGAAATTGGTTGTGTAGAAATGGTTGATCGTTATCTTACAGGGCGCCAGTTTCACGTTTATTTAAACCCTGAAGGCGTTATTATTCCTGATGAAGTTGTAGCAATTCACGGATTAACCAATGAACGCCTAAAAAACGAAAAAAGTTTTAGCGATATTGTTGATGAATTTTTAGAATTTATCAATGGTGCGACTATGATTGCACATAATGCGAGCTTTGATATAGGTTTTATTAATGCAGAATTAAAACGCGTCAATAAGCCACTTATCAGTGTTGATAATATTCTTGATACATTGGCTATGGCACGGCGTAAATTTCCTATGGGCCCTAATTCTCTTGATATTTTATGCAAGCGTTTTGGAATTGATAACAGTCATCGTGTTCTTCATGGTGCTTTGCTTGATGCAGAGATTTTGGCTGATGTTTATATTGAATTGATTGGTGGAAAGCAGGGCGTACTAGGTTTTGATAACAGAAGGAATGTTGATGAACATATCCAAAATGATAAAGATATGTCTTATGCAGTTAAATTTCGTCCACAGGCTTTACCTTCAAGATTGAGTGCACAAGAAAAAAAGTTACACGCTGATTTTATCAATAAAATGGGTGAAAAAGCTCTGTGGAATAACTTCAAAATTCATGAATAACATTCTTACCTTTTCTTTTAAAAAGTCGCTTAAGATTAAAAATAAAAAATATGGATGTCAAAAAAAACGGCCGTTGTGGGGAGGGGAACACCACAACGACCTTGTCGCTACATCGTACCCCAGCTATCATAGGAGGAGCAAAATGAAAGCTATTAATCCTGTAACAGCAAAGAAAAGCTCTAGGTACGTAATATAAAGTGTAACGACTTCATGTCTTATGAAAAGAAAAAATGGCTTTTTAGAGGCAAAACGAAAAAAATTAAAATAAAAGTGAAAAAAATATATAAGGGTAATGTGTTTTTTTAGCTGAAATGGAGAAATAAAATTGTCATGAAGGCAACAGATCATCTTTTGTTGGTTGACGGATCAGGCTATGTTTTTCGTGCTTACTATGCTTTACCGCCTTTAAAACGTAAAAAGGATGGACTTCCAGTAGGAGCGGTAGCTGGTTTTTGTAATATGTTATGGAAATTACTTTGTGATGCTCGTAACACCAAAACAGGTATTGTTCCAACACATTTTGCTGTTATTTTTGATTATTCATCGGATACTTTTCGGAAACAGATTTATCCTCAATATAAAGCGAATCGCATTGAGCCTCCCGAAGATTTAATTCCTCAATTTGCTTTAATACGCCAAGCAACAAAGGCTTTTAATTTGCCTTGTATTGAAAAGGAAGGCTTTGAAGCGGATGATTTGATAGCGACCTATGCACAATTGGCAACAAAGGTTGGTGCAAAAACAACGATTATCTCTTCTGATAAGGATCTTATGCAACTCGTCAATAAGCATGTATCCTTGTATGATGGAATGAAAGACAAGCATATAGGTATCTCAGAAGTTATAGAAAAATGGGGGGTTACCCCTGAAAAGATGATCGATTTACAAGCGTTAATTGGAGATTCGACGGATAATGTCCCAGGTATTCCAGGCATTGGACCCAAAATTGCTGCTCAGTTGTTAAATCAGTTTGGTTCTCTTGATCTTTTGTTACAACGTGTGATCGAAATAAAACAAACAAAACGACGTGAAAATATACAAGCTTATAGTGAACAGGTTAAAATTTCTCGTGAACTTGTTAGGCTTAAAACAGATGTTCCTATAGATACTGATTTAGATGATTTTATTTTGGAGCCACAAGATGGACCACGCTTAATTGCTTTTTTGAAAGCAATGGAATTTTCAACATTAACGCGTCGCGTTGCAGAGGTGACGACATGCGATGCAGCTGTTATTGATGCACTTGATATAGATGTTGAATGGGAAAAACCTCACTATGGGCATGATTCTGATATCAAAAATATTGAGAAAGAATCTCTTCATAATTTTTCTGAAAATTCTCCACAAGCTTTTGCACAAAAACGTAAAGATCAAGCACTGACTCAAAAAATCATAAGAGATAATTATACAACAATTCTTGATGAGGAAATTCTAAAAGAGTGGTTATCACAAGCACAAGAGCAGGGTTTTTTTGCTTTTGATACTGAAACAACATCTCTTGATCCGATGCAAGCAAAGCTTGTTGGTTTTTCACTCGCATTACAGCCAGAAAAAGCAGCTTATATACCTCTTGAACATTTTTATGAAGGAGAAGAGGATCTTTTAAGAGGCGGGCGCATTGCCTCGCAGATTGAGACCCGAAAAGCTTTGGCACTTTTAAAACCGCTCTTAGAAGATTCTTCCGTGTTAAAAATTGGTCAGAATATAAAATATGATTGGTTGGTGATGAAGCAATACGACATTGTGATACGTTGTTTTGATGACACCATGCTTTTATCATATGTTTTGGATGCTGGAACTTTAACCCATAATATGGATGATTTATCTGAACGTTGGCTTGGACATAAGCCAATTGCTTATAAGGATTTAACACATAACGGAAAAAAAATTACTTCTTTTGCACAAGTAGATTTAAAACAAGCAACCCTTTATGCGGCGGAAGATGCCGATATAACGCTACGTCTTTGGCAAGTATTAAAACCGCAACTTGTTGCTCGGGGTATGGCAAAAATTTATGAGCGCCTTGATCGACCTCTTGTAGAAGTTCTTGCAAGAATGGAAGAGCGTGGGATTCTTATTGATCGGCAGATTTTATCGCGTCTTTCAGGAGAATTGGCACAAGCTGCTTTGATTTTAGAAGAGGAAATTTACAAACAAGCTGATGAAAAGTTTAATCTTGCTTCGCCAAAGCAATTAGGGGATATCCTTTTTGGTAAAATAGGATTACCTGGAGGTGCTAAGACTAAGGGCGGACAATGGTCAACTTCTGCACAGACCTTAGAAGAATTGTCTGCTGAAGGTCATCTTTTACCGCGTAAAATTATTGAGTGGCGTCAACTTGCAAAGCTAAAATCTACCTATGCCGATGCTTTGCCTTCTTATATTTTACCAAAAACAGGGCGTGTTCATACGAATTATTCTTTGGCAATAACATCAACAGGGCGATTATCATCATCAGAGCCAAATTTGCAAAATATTCCAGTACGAACTGCTGAAGGACGTAAAATTCGAACAGCTTTTATTGCTCCTAAAGGGCACGTGTTGCTTTCTGCTGATTATAGTCAGATAGAATTACGCGTTCTTGCACATATTGCGGATATAAAAGCATTAAAAGAAGCTTTTGCTAAAGGACACGATATTCACGCTATAACGGCGTCACAAATGTTTGGCGTTGCGATAGAGGGAATGCATTCAGATATACGACGGCGTGCAAAAGCGATTAATTTTGGTATCATTTATGGTATTTCAGCTTTTGGCTTAGCCAATCAATTAGGAATTTCACGCCAAGAAGCAGGTCGTTATATTCAACTTTATTTTGAAAGATTTCCAGGAATTAAAGATTATATGGAAAAGACCAAGAGCTTTGCACGTGAGAATGGTTATGTAGAAACAATTTTTGGACGTCGTATTCATTATCCAGAAATAAAGCAAAGAATGTAAAAATTCGTTCTCTTAATGAGCGAGCAGCTATCAATGCTCCAATTCAAGGTTCTGCGGCTGATATTATTCGTCGTGCTATGATAAAGATGGAAGATGCTTTAAAAGAAAAAAATCTATCAGCAAAAATGTTGCTGCAAGTACATGATGAACTGATTTTTGAAGTACCAGAAGAAGAGAGTCAAAAAACCATGGCTGTTGTTAAAGATGTCATGGAAAATGCTACAATGCCGGTTTTATCTTTATCTGTACCCCTTGAAGTGCAAGTCATGACGGCTCAAAATTGGGATGAGGCACATTAACTTTTTTCATTTATTTTTAAGGATATTCATTGCATTGGCAAGATTAAGATAGGCTTTGATAGGCAAATGATCTGAGGCAATGCGTGCAAGTGGTGAATAGTGGTTTTCAAGATTTGTTACCAATTGGTGAGGAAAGGCAAAAACGCGATCAAGGGCTAAAAAAGGAAAGCGAGAGGGAAAGCTTGGTACAACTTTAAGTGTGCTATCAAAATAGGGATAAAAATGGTTTAAAGATGAGCCTTTTCCCATTCTCCATTCGTTAAAATCTCCAATGAGGAGTGTTGGCATAAGGGAGCGTTTTTGCAAAATTGTAAGAAGCATTTTTGTTTGTTGTTTACGAGAGTAACGGAGTAAGCCAAAATGAGCGGCAATAATACGAATAGGGCCTGCTTTCATTTCCAGCTCTACAATGATAGCACCACGTGGTTCAATACTAGGAAGAGAGACTTGCAAGATGTTACGTACATATCCCTTTCGCAAAAAAAGAGCATTCCCATGCCAACCATGACCATGAGGTGACA
The DNA here is from genome assembly GCF_000312585.1 of Bartonella queenslandensis AUST/NH15. GTDB lineage: Bacteria > Pseudomonadota > Alphaproteobacteria > Rhizobiales > Rhizobiaceae > Bartonella > Bartonella queenslandensis_A. The sequence continues at coordinate 173,285 of NZ_HE997998.1, read as the reverse complement.
TGGTATTGAGAGGCACAGGAACTAAACCGGTTTCAGCTTTTAGCAGTTGAAGATTAATCAAACCAATGCGTTCCCCAAAACGTTTATCTGCTTCTTGAAGAGCAAGGATATCAACTTGTAATTCAGCAATAACACGAACAATTCGTGTAGGGTTAAAAATTTTATCAACACCTACACATTTATGGACATTATAGGAACCAATGGTTAGATCATAATGATTATTTGGATTGAGGATATTTGATTGATGATGAGAGCGGCTATGGATTGCCTTTAAAAGGGAATTATGAAGCTTTTGTTGGATAAAACCGGTAAACCAAGGGAATTTTTGCTTGTAAGGTATTTTTGTCATTTTGCTAAAAGAATATAATCCCTAAGAGGCAAAGAGTAAAAAACTTGCACTAAAAACAAAAGAACCTTGTTTCTTTTGGGAAACAAGGTTCTTTCATTAAGCGATGATCTTTTAAAATCAATCACGGTTTGAACCAAGAAATTGCAGCAAGAAGACAAACATATTGATGAAATCAAGATAAAGACTCAACGCCCCCATAATAACTTTACGTCCTTTAGTGTCACCTTCATCTCCTTCGTAATACATCAACTTAATGTTCTGAGTATCGTAAGCTGTTAAACCAGCAAAGATAAAAATACCAATAATGGAGATAGCAAATTGCAAAGCACTTGATCCAAGAAAAATGTTCACAATCGTAGAAAGGAACAAACCAATCAATCCGATGAATAAGAATGAACCAATTGCCGTAAGATCACGCTTTGTTGTGTATCCATAAAGTGAAAGAGCTCCAAAAGTTGCAGCAGAAATAACAAAGGTTTGTACAATACTTTCTGTCGTATAACGCAAAACGATCGAAGACAACGAAAGCCCGATCAGAGCAGCATAACCAAAAAAGAGGCTACGAGCAGCATTTGTGCTTAATGTATTAATTTTAAAACTGAGGAATAAAACTGCAACAAGCGGTGCAAACATAACAATATAAGCGAACGGCGATGTGTAAAATGTTACTCCAAATGATGTTAAATAAACACTGCTATTGATCTGAGCTGCTGCTTGGCTCATATCTGTTGTTGTTGCTAATGATACAATTGCATAAGCGGCAGCAGCTGTAATAAGCAAACCAATGGCCATTGTATTATAGACACCCAACATATAGTCGCGCAATCCCTGATCAATTGATGCATCAGCGTGAGAAGCAGGCGCTGAACGTAAATTTTTAAAATTAGCCATAATTAAAATCCTTTAGCATATGTTCCGTCAGGTATCGGTTTTTTAAAAAAGTGTCTCTGCTCATTGCAGAAACAAACTCCGTATAAGCCTTAATCTGGCAAATACAAAAAAAACTTCAGAATCACTGGCGGAATTCCAGCATATTCCCCTTTATTATGGAGATTTATTTAAAAATTACAAGAGATTTATCTAAGCAAGGAACCTTACAAATTGGTAAGGAAATGGTTCATTTTTAATGAAAAATATTTTCGTTTTTGCCATATTTTTGCAAGATAAAAAGACGACAATAAGAGATTTTTCATTATTTACAGAAACTCCATAATTCCCACCTATAAAATATCTCTCTTTACGGTTATGAGGAGAGAGGCACATAACATCACGTTATTTTTCAACTTATGATATTGCTCCTGCTCTGCCCAGCGAGAAGACTTGATTC
>NZ_HE997998.1:165703-171269 GCF_000312585.1 Bartonella queenslandensis AUST/NH15 | reverse complement strand
ACGCACATGATAAAGGGAAAGGAAAGGAATGAGGGGGATTTCTGTTCCTAAAGGCACGTTGTGCATAATCCAGTATTTCACAGCTTGGTCAAGTCCTACTGTAAGGACCAAACCAAGGAGAAGAAAAGGGAGTGATTTACGGATCATATTTTTTTCTCGCATGATTCCAGTGTTAAATAAGGGCGACGGATTTCATAAAGCATAACGGCTGTTGCTATTGCCAGATTAAGCGAGTCAGCGCGTCCACTTTGCGGAATACGCGCAAGTTTATCACATCGACTTGTCAGAATATCTGATAATCCCTGTTTTTCATTTCCCATTAAAAGGATAATAGGACCATTTTTCAAATCAAGTTTACGATAATCTAAAGATCCTTTGAGATGCGTGCCAACGATCATGCCTTTAAAGCAAGAAGACCAGTTTAAAAAGGCGTTTTCATCAAAACGATAAAGGGGTATAGAGAAAATAGATCCCATGGTTGCACGAACTGTTTCAGGTGAGAAAGGATCTGTTGTTTCACCAATTAAAATAACACCTTTAGCCCCAACAGCATCAGCAGTGCGAATAATGGTCCCAAGATTTCCAGGATCACGCACACGATCAAGAGCGATGTAAACATCTTTAGCCTGTCCAGTTATCATTTCAAGAGATTGCCATTTTTGTTTGAAAATACCAATAACTGTTTGTGGATTATCGCGCCGAGTCAGTGATTCCATAACCTTTTGTGAGGCTTTAATAACAAAACCACCATTGGCTACAGCGCGTGCAGCAGTATTTTCGATAGTGGCATTACCAATTTCATTTTTGGAAAAAACAAGCGTCTGTATTGTCCAGCCGAGATTGAGAGCATCAATAACCAATTTCAATCCCTCTGCCATGAAAAGACCTTCTTTATTACGATTTTTCTTTTGGCTAAGTGCTTTAAGATCTTTTATGATGGGGTTGCTAAGAGAGGTAATTTCTTTCACTCTACCAGTTTTTTGTCCACACATATTCAAGCAATCCAACGGCTAAAAAGAGAAGTAGAAAGGGCGCGCCCTGCAACTTCTTCACGTAAAATGAGTTCTCCTGATTCGACCGTACCACCAAGATTTACAAATGCATCGCGCATTAACGCATGAAGTGCAAAGAAGGAAGCACGAATAGAATAAGCTGTAAGGACAACAGAGAGCGGTTTATCAGAGAGAAGTTTACGACAATTTATAATCATTGCTGGTAAATGATCAAACAGTTTCCAAACTTCGCCATGGGGTCCTCGCCCATAAGCAGGGGGATCAAGAAGAATCATATCATAGCTTTTTTTGCGACGCAGTTCTCGCTCGACAAATTTTACAGCATCATCGCAAATCCAGCGAATAGAATGATCTGGTAATCCTGCTTTTTCTTGATTAGCTTTTGCCCACGCAATGGCTTTTTTAGAAGCATCAACATGGGTAACGTTTGCACCTGCTCGTGCTCCAATCAAAGAGGCAACACCTGTATAGCCAAAAAGGTTCAATATTTTTATAGGACGTGCAGCTTTAAAAATTTGTTCTTCCATAAAGCGCCAATGGGCATCTTGTTCAGGAAAAACGCCTACATGACGAAAGGAAGTAAAGCGACCTAGAAAAGACAGTCCATTCCAAGAAAGTGGCCATGTTTCATCAAGTGGTTTTTTTGGAAAATGCCAACGACCAACCCCTTCTTCATCACGGTTTCCTGTGAAAATAGCATCAACATTAGCCCATTGTTTTTGTAATAAAGCAGGGCTCCATAATGCTTGACCTTCTGGTCGAATAATTCGATAATCTCCATAGCGCTCTAATTTTTGTCCATGACCAGAATCAATGAGAGCATAACTTTCACTCATACCTGTTTCTAAAATAAGAGGCAGCTTTTCGTTCGGATATCTATTATTGTGAGAATATTGAAAGCATTGTGCAGGCATGTTTTGTATCATGGTATATGAGGTATAAAAAATTACATTATAAAGCTCTTAAGTGTTTCGTAAAAGTGCAAAAGAGCTCAAGTCAATTAAAACACATATAGAAGAAAGAACACCTTTAAACTCTGTATTGGATATAAAACACAGAGAGAAAAAGGTTTCATTAAAACACCATTACACCAGATTTGTGATAGAGGTTTTCAATTTCTCGATCTCGGCTTCACTTTTTTTGAGAGCTTTTTTGCATTTGTGATAGGAAAACCAACGGATCAGATTGCCTAATAAAATACCAAAACCAAAGAAAATAAAGAGCCATATAAAAAGGGGAGCATGATAAGTAAATTTTTCAGAATTTTCTCGAAAAGGATCAAGGGTTAGCGGAACTATTTGACGATTAGCTATGGTAAAAACAACCAAAAACGCTGTGAGAATCACACTAATACTTGTTAGAAGGATACGTTTAATAATCATAAGTTTCTCACTGATTAAGACGGTCACGTAGGTCTTTGCCAGTTTTAAAAAAAGGAATCCACTTTTCGTCAACAGCAACGGCTTCACCTGTTCGTGGGTTACGTCCATTACGAGCTGAACGGCTTTTTACAGAAAAAGCTCCAAATCCACGAAGTTCAACACGATTGCCATTTGCAAGTGCTGTTGAAATTTCTTCAAAAATAGCGTTTACAATATTTTCCACATCCCGTTGAAAAAGATGCGGATTATGACGAGCAATAATTTGCACAAGCTCTGATTTAACCACGATAGCCTCACTTTCACACAAAAAGATTTTTTAATAATTGTGCACTTCACGCATATTACAATATATAAACGGATAAAAGCAAAATAAAACCAAGAAAAAACAAATTTCAAGAAACAAAATTTGAAAATATCTTTTATAAAGGTTATACAGATTAGAAATGCGGAATATTTAAGAGATTAGGAGAGTATGTCCGTACACAATCATCATGAAGTCTTTTCAATGCAATCATCTGTTGGAGATGTTTTTAAAAAAGCATCCCAGCATTCGCGTCGTATTAGTCTATTAAAAATTTTTTTACCCTTCATAGCATTCGTTTCAGCGTTGTTTTTTTGCTGGTTTACGTTTTTCTCAGTTCCCGTTACTTCTGATCCTATTCCTTTGAATAATAATGAAGAAAGTGAAGTGATGAATTTAACGATACTCAATCCAAAATTAGAAGGGTATACGCGTTCTCATGAACCTTATTGGCTTAAAGCAGAAAAGGCATTTCAAGATCATACGCGCTCTGGAATAATTGGGTTGCAAAACATCACAGCTAAAGCGTCTATGGGCCAACAAAGACAAGTTTTTCTTGCGGCACAAGGGGGGGTTTACGATAACATTAATGGTTTTTTACAGTTGGATAAGCCATTCACCATTACGACGAATGATGGGATGATGGCACAATTTATGTCGGCTAATATTAATTTATCTGAAGGACAATTAAAAACAGATCAACGTGTTAATATTCAACGAGCCGGTTTTCATCTTGCCGCCAATGCATTAAAAATTCGAGAAAAAGGAAAAAACATGTATTTCTATGGTGGTGTACATTTAGTGATTCAAAAGCAATGAAGCAATATCAATACGATATCTTTGAAGGGATCTTTAAAAGAGAAGTATGTGACTATACAAACAGAAGAATTGAAATAATGAGATCATACAAAAGATGGATAGGTATAAAGTTGGCTTTTAGCATGGGAATGTTAGGAGGAGGAGCAGTTTTAGGATATGCTGAAGGGACCCATTTTGGAGTAAGTCTATCAAACGACAAAGAACCAGTAGAACTTCACGCAGATTCTTTAGAAATACGTGATAAAGAAGGGATAGCCCTTTTTAAGGGTGATGTCTCAGTTATGCAAGGTGAACGTCTTTTACGAACGGCAAAGTTAGTTGTTTACTACGATAAAGCACATAAAGAAACGGATAAAAACAAAGAAGATACAAAAGCATCATCTGTTGCTTTATTGGGGTCGTCGAGCATAAAAAAAATGGAAGCTGTGGGAAAAGTTTATATAAAAATTGCTACACAAATTGCTACGGGTGATAAGGGTGTTTTTGATGGAAAATCAAAAATGATGAGTTTGACAGGGAAGCATGTTGTGTTAAAGGATGGTGACAATGTGGCAACGGGGTGCAAACTAACGGCAAACATGGAAAGCGGAAAGGCTTTTTTAGAAGGTTGTGAGACGTCTGAAAAAAAAGGCCGTGTTTCTATTATTTTAAAACAAAATCAAAAGAATGGCCATTAAGATTTCATGTTTGGAATCAAAAGAAAAAAACAGACTGATGGGTATAATTTTGCAAGTGAAGCTTCAAAAAAGCGCTTAAAAGGGACTTTGATCGCTAGTCATTTGATTAAAATTTATCGAGGAAGACCAACGGTTAATGGTGTTTCTTTTGGCATTCGTACGGGAGAAGCCGTTGGCATTTTAGGACCCAATGGAGCAGGTAAAACAACTTGTTTTTATATGGTTACGGGGCTCATAAAATCTGATGGAGGATCCATTAAAATCGATGGATTTGATATTACGCATCTTCCGATGTATCGACGTGCGCGTTTAGGTATCGGGTATCTTCCCCAAGAGGCTTCTATTTTTCGTGGTCTTTCAGTGGAAAATAACATTAAAGCTGTTTTAGAAGTCGTTGAAAAAGATCACCTTAAACAACGTGAAGAGTTAGATAGTCTTTTACATGAATTTAAAATTGATCATTTACGTAAAATGCCAGCACTTTCGTTATCTGGGGGTGAACGTCGACGCCTTGAAATTGCGCGCGCTTTAGCTTCTCGTCCTCATTTTATGTTACTTGATGAACCGTTTGCAGGAATTGATCCTATTGCTATTTTTGATATTCAGCAGCTTATTCGTCATTTAACGAAGCGTGGCATTGGTGTTTTAATAACAGATCATAATGTACGCGAGACATTAGGACTTGTCGACCGCGCTTACATCATTCATACCGGCAAAGTGTTAGTTCATGGTCGTCCTCATGATATTATCAGCAACGCCGATGTCCGCAGGATTTATTTGGGAAATCAGTTTTCTCTATGATTTTAGAGCTTTCATGCATTTCCATTTAAGTTTAACAGAAACAACATGGTCTTCACAAACGCCATTTTAAGTCATCAAACAGACTCCAAAGGAGGTAGATGAGGTTTCGTTGTGATTATTAATAAAACATATTATCAATATATTTCCATCTACGGAAACAAAAGCAATTGTTCCTTTATTGTAGAAATTATGATAACGTTGTTAAAGGCTGTAAATCAATAAGAGAATACGGCTTTAGAATAAAGTTTTTTAATTGGGGTGTGCAATAAGATTTCTCCGGTGGTTGTATTTATTAAGTTATTATTGAAAATTTCCTTATTTATGCCAAAACTTCTTTTATGGGTAGAATATAGAAATTTTTTATTAATTGGTGTAAAAAGCTTCATCACTGTGAGATGATGAGTATATTGTTTTATTGGTTGAGCTTACGTATGATTGTGTCATAGAAAGGGTATCACTGAATTAGCTTGATAATGTGTGATAAACGAGGCTGTAAATAAATGCATGTGTTATTGAAAGGTGAGAGATATTCGTCATATTTTCTCTGTCGAATCAAAGAACATATCGATGATG
>NZ_HE997998.1:158021-165389 GCF_000312585.1 Bartonella queenslandensis AUST/NH15 | reverse complement strand
ATATCGATACCGTTTATAGGTTTATTAGTAAGCATTTGAGCGTGTAAGAGGAAAATTAAAGGATGAATTTGAGTGAGTTAATAGCACCGGAAGCAATTATTCCGGCTCTTAAGGCTAATTCGAAAAAACAAGTTCTGCAAATTTTAGCCGAAAAAGCGTCTCAGCTTACAGGTCTTAGTGAGCATGTGATTTTTGATATCGTTTTGCAACGTGAGAAGCTTGGTTCAACGGGGCTGGGGGGTGGTATTGCGATTCCTCATGGAAAATTACCAGATATTAATCGGATTATTGGTATATTTGCACGTCTTGAAAGTCCTGTTGATTTTGAAGCTCTTGATGACGAACCTATAGATCTCGTTTTTCTGCTTTTAGCACCTGAAAATGCTGGTGCAGATCACCTAAAAGCTTTATCACAGATTGCACGTGTTTTGCGTCATGCTGATGTTGTGCAAAAATTACGCAATACGCATAATGCCAATGCGCTTTATGCTTTATTGATTCAAACTTCAGAATCAAATGCAGCTTAAAAGGAATTATGAGTATATAAATTACACCATAGAGCTTAGAAATAGTATAATTTGCATTTTAAAGGGCTGATAGTAAAAGATTACGTTATGCGATTCGCTCTTTAGACAGAGTCGAGGGTCTCTTTGTTTCATGATTAATATATTGATAATACTTGATTATTTTTGTAAGATATTTTTAAGATTATGAAAAGGTTATATCAGGACAATATTGAATACGCAGTATAAATATACTACAATGAGTGAAAGGTGGAGTATCTTACGGACATATATGTATTGGATATTGGATGTGTAACGTTGAGAGGTAATATTCACGAGGCTATGAGTTTTTTTGGGGAGTACGGGGTGTATTTTCAAAGTTGTGAAGTAGTTTACTTAAAGAAATCGTTTTTTCATAAAAGACGAAATGAGCTGTGTGAAATCAAAAATGTTGTTTTTTAATGTGATTATTGAATAAAAAATTCATATTTTGGTAACGACTAAAAGGTCACAATGGGACGTAAACATCTATTCTAATTGCTGTGAAGATATTTTGCTTATTGAAGGGATTAGGATAATTATACATAAGTATCGAGTATCGAGGAGTTTTTGTTTGAACTTTTCCGATGAAGAGAATCTTGTTAGAGATTAAAGAAGTGAGCTAAATGAAGATGTTTGAAAAGACTGTTATTGCTGCATCTGTAATGGTTTTTGTTACAGCGGGGGCAGCATATGCACAAACGCCAAGCCGTTTAAATCAATTTGAGGCGTGGGGAGCCTATTCTTATAAATCGCCTCAAAATACGATTTGTTATGTGTTATCTGTTCCTTTGAAGGCTCTTCCCACAACAGTTAATCATGGTGATAATTTTTTCTTAGTTACCAAGCGTTCTCAATCACCTGTTTCATTTGAACCGCAGTTTATGGCCGGCTATACGCTTCAAGAAGGGTCGAGAGTGACAGTGACCATTGGAGATAAGGACTTTGATTTTTTCACGAAAGATTCCTCAGCTTGGTTGGCATCATCAGAGCTAGAAAAACAGCTTATTTCTGCCATGCGCGCTGGAAACAATATGACAGTGAAAGCAATATCAAAACGGGGAACGCATACTACCTATACTTATTCTTTAAAAGGGGTTACTGCTGCCTTAAATGCAGCTCAAAAGTGCCATTAAGGTTTTGATAATTTCTAAAATAGTGATGTAAATTGGAAAGCAATGGCTATTTCCTATGATCTTAGACCTGTTGATTTATGTTTAGAACGAAAAACAGAGAATGTCGCTGTGAAAGAGAGTTCTAAGCTCTCTTTAATTGGATTATCGCAAGATGAAATAGTGCAAGCTTTGAAGACAGTTGGTATACCAGAGCGTCAAACGCGTATGCGTGCACGTCAGCTTTGGCATTGGCTTTATGTACGTGGTGTTTCAAATTTTGATGAAATGCTGAATATTTCTAAAGCCATGCAAGAAACACTTAAACGTCATTTTTCCATTGCACGTCCAGAAATTGTCGGAGAACAAATATCAAAGGATGGCACACGTAAATGGCTCTTACGTTTTCCAGCACGTGGGGCTGGAAGGCCTGTTGAAATTGAAACGGTTTATATCCCTGAAGAAGGACGTGGTACTTTATGTCTTTCATCGCAAGTAGGCTGTACGTTAACCTGCTCTTTTTGTCATACGGGAACACAGATGCTTGTTCGCAATCTGACCGCAGAAGAGATTTTAGCACAATTATTGATTGCACGTGATTGTTTGGGCGATTTTCCTGATAAAAATACCCCTGATGGGGCGATTGTTCCTGTTGAAGGGCGCAAAATTACCAATATTGTGATGATGGGAATGGGAGAACCTCTTTATAATTTTGAAGCTGTAAAAAAAGCTTTATTGATTGCTTCTGATGGCGATGGGCTTTCTTTATCAAAACGTCGGATTACGCTTTCAACCAGTGGGGTTGTTCCTGGAATTATCCGAACTGGAGAAGAAATTGGTGTTATGTTAGCAATTTCACTCCACGCCGTACACGATACGGTAAGGGATATGCTTGTTCCTATCAATAAAAAATATCCGCTTAGTTTGTTAATGGATGCTTGCCGTAATTATCCTGGTTTGTCTAATGCAAAACGAATCACATTTGAATATGTTATGCTGAAAGATATCAATGATAGTTTAGATGATGCTAAGCGATTAATTCAGTTATTGAAAGGCATTCCTGCTAAGATCAATTTAATTCCTTTTAATCCGTGGCCAGGGAGTAATTATCAATGTTCTGATTGGGAGCAAATTGAGCGTTTTGCTGATGTTGTTAATCAAGCAGGCTATGCTTCTCCTATTCGCACACCGCGTGGACGCGATATTTTAGCGGCATGTGGACAGCTTAAATCGGTTTCAGAGCGCTTACGGAAATCTGAACGTTTGAAACTTGAAAATGCCGTTGGTCATTAGTTAACGCAGTTTTCAGCGATATAAAGCCTATGTTTTTTTCTATAAATCAACATATAAATCCCGTATAATATCATGTGTGAGATAGAGGTTAATGTGGATCAGTGCGAGATGAAGAATCTCAGCTTTTATGGGTTCAATAGGGGAAAAAATATTGCATAAAATCTGTCTGCACAATCAATGAAATGAGGATGAAAGCTAAATTAGAGGAAAGTCCCAAGAGGCACACATTTCCGCCTCACACTCTTTACTTTGGCTTTATGATTTTTAAAAGCATCGATGGTAATATCTTCTAAAGAATGGAAATATATATTGCCTTATACTTTTGTTTGTTACGTTCTCTAACAAGATTACGTCTTACACGTAAAATGGCGTGTCTAAAATATAAATTCTATTGTCTTGTCCCTTGACATGTTTTTAAAAAAGCATTTCTTAATACACTCTTCATTTCACAAAAATACCAGCAAAGAGTATAACAAAAAAGCCTCTGTGAAATATAGGATACTTTAATAAAGATGTAAGTTGGTACCTGCATTCTATTTTTTGGCTTTTCTTGAGATATACAAGGGAAAGCTATTGTTTAATTCAACATCAATAGATTTAAAATGAGAGGGTTTCATAATATCTAGAGTTATCATTTAAATTAAAAATGATAAATTACACCTTATAAATCAATTTTTTGTAACGGTAAGAAGATGCAGAGCAAAGCTGGTAAAAGTACCAGCAATAAGCCAGTCGAGAAAGCGAAGATAAAGAGGGTTTTGTTTAAGGATTTTGGTAAGTTTATGTGCTGTAAAAACGACAGAAATTGTAATGGGAAAAGAAATAGGAATATAAGAGAGTCCCAAAAAGAGTAACTTTTGTGTTGCCATAGGATCATTCGCATTGATAAATTGTGGTAAGAATGTCGCATTAAAGAGTATGACTTTAGGATTGAGAAGATTAATTCCAATACCAGCGAGATAGTTACGTTTAGAGCTTTGAGATTTAGAAGATGTTGGTTCAAAGGAAAGTGTCGGTTTTCTCCGTAATGCTTGAAAGGCAAACCATAAAAGATAAAAGGCGCCAACAATTTTCAGAAGAACAAAAGCGTGTGGCGCAGCGAAAATAAGCGCTGATAAGCCTAGCGCTACGGCTGTAACCTGAATGGCAAATCCTGTTGCACTTCCCAAGGCGCATATGATTCCAGCTTTTTTGCTTTGTGTAATGGTTCGTCCTACAGAAAGCATCATATCAGGTCCTGGAATAAGTGCTAAAATCAACGATGCTAAAGCAAATTGTACAACAATAGACCACTCCGGTAGAAATGACACGTCAATCTCCTCTTATTTTTAAGTAATGTTCATTATTTATACTTTGAGATAGCTTTATTTATGTTTTTTGAGTCTTTTTAATGTTGTTTAAAGAGAATTCATTTTTATATTTCTTGCATCGTTTTAATTTTTTGGAAAAAAAAGCAATTCGTATAGGGCTTTAGAATGAAAAAGTGGCAAAATATTAGAAAAGTTGTTTTGGCTTATTCGGGAGGATTGGATACGTCAATTATTCTCAAATGGTTGCAAACCACGCTAGACGTTGAAGTTGTAACTTTTACAGCAGATTTAGGGCAGGGGGAAGAGTTAGAACTTGCTCGTCGTAAAGCTGAAATGCTCGGTGTTAAAGAAATCTACATTGAGGATTTGCGTGAAGAATTTGTGCGTGATTTTGTTTTTCCGATGTTTCGAGCCAATACCGTTTATGAAGGGGCTTATCTTTTAGGAACGTCAATTGCACGTCCACTTATTTCAAAACGCCTTATCGAAATTGCTAAGGAAACAGGGGCCGATGCTATTGCTCATGGAGCAACAGGAAAAGGCAATGATCAGGTGCGCTTTGAGCTTTCCGCTTATGCGCTTAATCCTGATATAAAGGTTATTGCTCCATGGCGTGATTGGGATTTTAAGAGTCGGACAGATCTCTTTGAATTTGCTCGTACACATCAAATTCCTGTAGAAAAGGATAAGCAAGGCGAAGCCCCTTTTTCTGTAGATGCAAATTTATTACATTCTTCATCAGAAGGAAAGATTTTAGAAAATCCAGCACTTCCTGCTCCTGAATATGTCCATATGCGTACTCTTTCTCCGGAAGATGCTCCAGATCAAGCAACCAGAATCACTCTTGGCTTTAAAAAAGGCGATGCTGTTTCAATCAATGGAAAAAATTTATCTCCTGCAACTTTACTTTCAGAACTAAATCATTACGGGCGAGATAATGGTATTGGTCGGTTAGATTTGGTAGAAAATCGTTTTGTAGGTATGAAATCGCGGGGTATTTATGAGACATCAGGTGGAACCATTCTTTTAACAGCTCACAGAGCTATAGAATCTTTAACGCTGGATCGTGGTGCAGCTCATTTGAAAGATGAATTGATGCCACGTTATGCAGAACTCATTTATTACGGCTTTTGGTTTTCTCCTGAACGTAAGATGTTGCAGGCAGCGATTGATTTATCTCAAGAACATGTTGAAGGTGAAGTCAAATTAAAGCTTTATAAGGGGAACGTGATTGTTGAAGGGCGCCAAAGCAACAAATCACTTTATTCGAGTGAATTGGTAACTTTCGAGGATGATCAAGGTGCTTATGATCAAAGAGATGCAACTGGTTTCATTAAATTAAATGCTCTACGTTTGTGTACATTAGCAAGGCGTTGTAAAGGTGATAAAGAAAAGAAATAAAAATTACTTTGATAAGTATCATGTGAGGCAGTACTTTTATATGAAACGCTTAACTTGATAATTTTTACCTGTTGGTTTTTATAGTTTTTTCGTTCAATGTTAGAGTCTTCACTTTTTTGCGAATAACCATAATAAGCAAGATCCACAAAAAAATAATAATAAAGGCTCTGATAATCAAAACAAGATAACTTCGCTTTATAACGTTCAATGTTTTTTATTTTATCCAGAACGAAATATGTTTACAGCGAGGGTAGTTTTTGTATTGTGACTTAAGAGTATAAAGATAATTTATATCTTTTTGCTTTCTATTATTGACGAATAAATTCAAGAACCATAAACCCTATTTTGAAGGATTATAATTTTTAGGATAAATAATGATGCGTAATCAGTGTGATGCCCTTAGCCTTACGCCTGAATTAAAGGATGCGGCTGCTCAATCGAGGACTTGGCCATTTGAAGAAGCACGTAAGATTATCAAACGGTACGAAAAGACGGGTTATCCAGACAGCGTAATATTTGAGACAGGCTATGGACCTTCTGGTTTACCGCATATTGGAACTTTTGGGGAAGTAGCACGTACAACTATGGTGCGTCATGCATTTCATATTCTTACCGAGAATAAAGTAAAACAAAACTGCTTTGTTTTCTGATGATATGGATGGTTTGCGCAAGGTTCCTGAGAATGTGCCAGATCGCGAGAAGATGGAACATTATCTTGGTCAACCGTTGAGCCGTGTCCCTGATCCTTTTGGAGATGATTATCCTTCTTTTGGAGCGGCGAATAACGCACGTTTATGTGCTTTTCTTGATCGTTTTGGTTTTGATTATGAATTTGCAAGTGCTACGGATTATTACAGTTCCGGTCGTTTTGATGAAACACTTTTAAAAATCCTTGCTTGTTATGACAAGGTAATGGCAATTATTTTACCAACATTGGGTGAAGAGCGACAGGCAACCTATTCTCTCTTTTTACCGATTTCTCCTTTTTCTGGAAAAGTGCTACAAGTGCCGATGATTGCGCGGAATGTTGAAAAAGGAACAGTTACTTATATTGAACCTGAAACAGGAGAAACTATAGAAACAGAAGTTACAGGAGGCAAGGTTAAGTGTCAGTGGAAGGTTGATTGGGCAATGCGCTGGACAGCGCTTGGCATTGATTATGAAATGGCAGGAAAAGATCTTATCGATTCCACAAATCTTTCTTCTAAAATTTGTAAAGTACTAGGTGGAAAGCCTCCAGAGGGATTTAACTATGAACTCTTTTTAGATGATAAAGGGCAGAAAATTTCCAAATCCAAGGGAAATGGCTTAACCATTGATGAATGGCTTACATATGCTCCAACAGAGAGCTTAGGGCTTTATATGTTTTCAAAGCCCAAGACAGCAAAACGGCTTTATTTTGATGTTATTCCTAAAGCTGTGGATGAATATTATGCGCATCTTTCTGCCTATGGTCGTCAAAGTTGGCAAGCACGGCTCAATAATCCTGTATGGCATATTCATAATGGTTGTCCACCGCAGGTTGATTTACCTGTACCTTTTGCGATGCTTTTAAATTTGGTAAGTGCTTCAAATGCAGAGAATTCAGAGGTTCTTTGGGGTTTTATTTCTCGTTACGCTAAGGGGGCAAATGCGCAAACTTATCCAGAACTTGATCAATTGGTGAAATTTGCCATTAAATACTTTGATGTTTTTGTTAAACCAAACAAG
>NZ_HE997998.1:148387-157750 GCF_000312585.1 Bartonella queenslandensis AUST/NH15 | reverse complement strand
ACCAAACAAGAAGTTTCGTATACCAGATGATAATGAGCGCGCAACATTAGCACAAATTGATGAAAAATTAGCCAATTTTTCTGAGGCTGTTGATGGCAACACACTACAAAATACACTTCTTGATGTTGCACGTCTAACGGAGCGCTACCAGGATCATAGCAAAAAAAGCCCTGAAGGTGGTCCTGGTGTCTCCAATGTTTTTTTTCAAATGTTGTATGAGGTCCTTTTAGGACAAGAGCGAGGTCCACGATGGGGATCATTTATAGCGCTTTATGGGATTAATGAAATGCGTGCACTGATTGCTGAAGCGCTTGCACGACCTATGGAGGAATAATGGAACGAAGAGTCCAGGAAGTAAAGCGACGTCGTACATTTGCAATTATTGCTCACCCAGACGCTGGAAAAACAACATTGACGGAAAAGCTTTTATTGTTTGGTGGTGCTATTCAACTTGCAGGAGAAGTAAAAGCCAAAAAAGATCGTATTCAAACCCGTTCTGACTGGATGAATATTGAGCGTGATCGTGGTATTTCCGTTGTGACTTCGGTGATGACGTTTGAATATGAAAATCATATTTTTAATCTCCTAGATACCCCTGGTCATGAAGATTTTGCGGACGATACCTATCGTACGCTTACGGCTGTTGATAGTGCTATCATGGTATTAGATGGAGCCCGTGGGATTGAGCCTAGAACACTAAAACTGTTTGAAGTGTGTCGGATGCGGGATATTCCCATTGTTACTTTTATCAATAAAATGGATCGTGAGGCGCGTGATCCTATAGAGCTTTTAGATGAAATTGAGGAAAAACTTGCGCTTGATACCGCCCCTATAACATGGCCCATTGGAACGGGTAAAGATTTTGTTGGTACCTTTGATCTTCATCATAACCGTTTTCGTCAAAAAGATGATGAGATAACACAGCGGATTGTTTCAAATCCCAGTGAGGTTGTCCATTTACTTCCAGAGTATGAACGTGCAACTTTTCTTGAAGGGGTAGAACTTGCTCAAAGTGTTTGCAAGAATTTTGATCTTCAAGCTTTCCGTGAAGGTCATATGACTCCGGTTTATTTTGGTTCAGCTTTACGAAATTTTGGTGTTCGTGATTTGATCAATGCGCTTATTGATTTTGGTCAAAGTCCTCGTGATCAAAGTGCAGATCAGCGCGATATCATAGCAACTGAACCTAAAATGACGGGATTTGTTTTTAAAATTCAAGCAAATATGGATCCTAATCATCGTGATCGTATAGCATTTTTTCGAGTATGTTCAGGAACACTTGAACGTGGTATGAAAACAAAGTTGGTCCGAACAGGAAAACCGATGACACTTTCGGCTCCACAATTTTTCTTTGCACGTTCACGCCAAATTGCTGATCAAGCTTATGCTGGTGATATCGTAGGGATCCCTAATCATGGAACATTGCGTATTGGCGATACTTTGACAGAAGGGGAAGATATCCTCTTTAAAGGAGTACCCAATTTTGCACCAGAGATTTTGCGTCGTGTTTGTTTAGGTGATCCAATGAAAGCAAAAAAGCTCAAAGAAGCTTTGCAACAAATGGCTGAAGAAGGGGGTGTACAATTGTTTATTCCAGATGATGGGTCGCCTTCTCTCATTGGTGTTATTGGTGCTTTGCAAATTGATGTTTTAAAAGAACGATTGAAAATAGAATATTCTTTGCCAGTAAATTTTGAGTCTGCGCGTTTTAATTTATGCCGTTGGATTTCAGCGCAGAGCAAAGATGAGTTGCAAAAGTTTCTCAACAACCACCGTTCTGCTATTGCGTATGATTTAGAAGGTGATCCAGTTTTTTTAGCGGAAAACCATTTTTCATTGAATTATGAAGCAGAAAGAGCCCCTAAGATAAAATTTTCTACTTTTAAAGATTATCAAGTACGCTCTTAATGTAAAGAAGAATTTTTTATGTAACAACTTGGTTGATAATGATTTTTCACATTGAGTGGTGGATTTAAATATTGTTATTTTTTTCTGAAAACGAAAGGAGTATGTAAAGAGCACTTTAAGATTGCATTATATAAAGAGAGCAGTAAATTTATTTATAATGTTCAATAAGTTATAATATATTTGTATTTGTAACGTCTTTTAAAATTTTGATATGTTTTTTCACAATGGTTTAAGACAAGATCATATATTTAAGTATTTTGAATGTCAGCTAA
This sequence comes from Bartonella queenslandensis AUST/NH15, assembly GCF_000312585.1. GTDB lineage: Bacteria > Pseudomonadota > Alphaproteobacteria > Rhizobiales > Rhizobiaceae > Bartonella > Bartonella queenslandensis_A. Next base: position 155,570 of record NZ_HE997998.1, on the reverse strand, counting down.
AAATCTCCTGTATAAATAGAGCTTTTCAGTTTTTCCTTGTATGAAAATTGTATACAGTCAAAATAATGCAAATAAACAATAAGATGGGATTTGTTATCCTCAATATGAGATCATATGACTTATAAACCACGTGTTTTTTCTATATCTTCTGGAACGGCTTTTTTGCCTCACTTTGTTGAGGCGCTGCTCTCTGGTAACCTTATTGATAATTTTGCTTCCAATGGAGATATTCAAACAGCTCTTGCCGATAGCCTTATTTATGTTCCGACACGTCGTGCGGCTCGGGCTTTGCGTTTAGCCTTTGTTGAAAGAAGCAATACACAATCAACTTTATTGCCAACCATTCGTGCCTTAGGAGATGTCGATGAAGATAGTTTCCTTTTTGTTGAAAATTATACCAATGCTCTCGATCCGCTTATTGGAGAAAGTGAACGTCTACTGCTTTTAGCGCGTCTTATTCGTCCATGGCGTGAAAGTTTGCCTGCGCATCTGCGTGCCATGTTTGGTACAGAAGATGTTCTTATTCCAGCTCATACTGCCGATGCAATTTGGCTTGCTCAAGATTTAGCTCATTTGATGGATGAAATTGAAACAGAAGGAGCAGACTGGTCAAAACTGAAAGATATTGCTCCTGATATGGTCGCTGAATGGTGGCAAATAACGCTCGATTTTCTGACTATTGTTACGCAAAATTGGCCACAAATCTTGAAAGAAAGGCAACGAAGTAATCCCGCTGAATGGCGTAATAAAGCACTTACAATGCATGCAGAGACTTTACAACGCACACAGCCTAATAAACCGATCATTGCGGCTGGTGTGTCCGGTTCTATTCCCGCAGTCTCTCATCTTTTAAAGATTATAGCCTCTTTGCCAAAAGGGGCTGTTGTTCTTCCTGGACTTGATTTTCATATGGATGAAGAACAATGGAATGCACTCAGTACAAGCAATAAAGAAAAAACAGCTTGTGATTTTCTTGATCATGTAGAAAATATTTTTAGCCATCCTCAATATCATTTAAAAAAACTTCTTTCTCTCATGGGGTGTCAACGTCATCATGTTTGCGAAATTGGCCAACAGAGTAGTACAAAGAAAAGGCGAATGGCTCTTTTATCGGAAGCACTGCGACCAGCTTCTACGACAGATAAATGGATACAAATTGTCCGTGATGATTATGAGGCTCTTTGTGCAGATTGGTCATTTATTGAAGCTATCAACGAACGTGAAGAAGCTCTCGCTATTGCAGTTGCCTTACGCAGAGCTATTGAAGAACCTCAAAAAACTGCAGCTCTTATTACAAATGACCGTAATTTAGCACGCCGTGTTGCTGCGGAATTACAGCGATTTGGAATTGAAGCAAATGATTCAGGGGGAATACCACTTGCACAAACACTGCCTGTAACACTTTTACGGCTTATCTTAGAAAATGTATTGCAACCTAATGATCCCATTGCTTTTCTTTCTCTCCTTAAACATCCATTGACCACACTCCAACAAAACCGTCATCGCTTACGCGAAATGGCAGAAAATTTTGAACTTTTTGTTCTTCGAGGGAATACGGGGCGTATCAATCTCTGTGAATGTGATCAATTTCTTGAAAAATGGATTGAGACATATTCCCATGATCATGATCGTTCTGAAATTAAAGCTCTTGATCAGCAAAAATTTGAAGAAGCACGTTTCCTTTGTCATCTTTTGAGGAACGCTGTTGAACCTTTAGCCTCTCTCATGAAACAAGAGAAAGAATGCACCCTCAATGAAGCGGCGATAGCAACAGTTGAGGTTTTTGAAAATTTTGGTCGCAATGAGGATAATTCTCTAGCGCTTCTTTATCAACACGAAGCAGGACAAGCCCTCTCAAATTTTTTACGGGAATTGGTCAGTGATCAATCAGGATTAACATTTCATCTTTGCGAATGGCCTGCTATGTTTTCCGCATTGATCGCAACGCGTTCTGTTACACCTTCACCTGGAGGACATCCGCGTTTATTCATCTGGGGTACTTTGGAATCACGTTTGCAAACGGTTGATACAGTGGTTATAGGAGGTCTTAATGAAGGGTCATGGCCGATATCAACCCGAAATGATGCTTTTTTATCGCGACCGATGAAAATGATGTTAACTCTGGAACCACCAGAGCAGCATATTGGTCTTTCTGCGCATGATTTTCAATGGGCTATGGGAATGGATAAAGTGGTGATGAGTCGCGCATTGCGTGTTAATCACACCCCTTCTATTCCTTCACGCTGGCTACAACGCATAGAAACAGTTGTAGGAAAACAGGCTTGGAAACAAATCCGTGAACGAGGTGAAATATTACGCCATTGGACAAAGATGCTTGATCATACCAACATGATTTCTGATGTAGAACGTCCTTGCCCTGCGCCGCCCCTTGATATGCGTCCACGTCATTTTTCGGTCACTGAAATAGAAACATTGCGTTATGATCCTTATGCTATTTATGCAAAAAAAATCTTACGGCTCAAACCACTTAAAGCGCTTATTCATGACCCTAGTGCTATTGAGCGCGGAATACTTTATCACGCTATTCTTGCAAATTTTTGTACACAAATAAAAAAACCAAATGCTGCAAATGCATTAGATGTCCTACTTGCTATTGGACGTAAAGAATTTGATAAATTCAATTTTCCACCTGATATTGAAGCTATTTGGTGGAATATTTTTGATAATCTTGCTCCACGCCTTATTCAATGGGAACAAAGTTTAGGTCCGCGAGAGCGATATGCTGAAGTGGTCTCACAAAAAATCCCTATAGGGACGACAGGGATAACCCTTTCAGGACGTGCTGATCGTCTTGATGTCTTGCCCAATAAAACGATTGAAATTTTAGATTTTAAAACCGGAACGCCTCCTTCATCAAAACAAGTTCGTGAATTATTATTTCCACAATTGGCTTTAGAAACAGCTTTGCTTATGGAAGGAGCATTTCCAGATTTTCAAGACCTTACCCCCTCAAATCTGTTTTACATTCCCCTGAACGGAAAGGGTGAAATTAAATCCCAATCAATTCTTTTAAGTAAAGGAGAAACCCACTTAAGTGCTGTTAAGCTCGGTAAAATTGCGTGGAAAAATCTTATTGCACTTATAACTTATTATCAAAATCCACAACAAGGCTATCTCTCACATGCCGTCCCTATTATGTCAAAACGATATGAAGGTGACTACGACCATTTGGCACGGTTGTGGGAATGGTCAAGTGGTTTTCATAAAGAAGAGTAATCATGACTTTTTTTTCTATTCCTGAAGCTGCTCTTGATGCGCAAGCAACAGCAACACATCCTCGAAAAAACGTGTGGGTTTCTGCAAATGCTGGATCTGGAAAAACGCACGTTTTAAGTGAACGTGTTATTCGTTTGCTTTTAAACGGTACGCCTCCAGCACGTATTTTATGTCTTACTTATACAAGAGCTGCTGCTGCTGTTATGCAATCACGCATTTTTCGCACACTTTCCAGTTGGAATGAACTGGATGATGTACAGCTGCAAGAAACCTTAACACGGTTTGAAAATAAACCCGTCAATGCGCAGAAATTAACTTATGCACGGCAACTCTTCGCACGTGCTCTTGAAACACCTGGTGGCTTAAAAATCCAAACAATTCATGCTTTTTGCGAATCTCTTTTGCATCAATTTATGTTAGAAGCCAATATTGCGGGTCATTTCGAACTTCCCGATGATATCAGTCGCAAAAAATTACAACAAGAATCCCGTCGCCAACTTTTAGCACGTCGTGATGTACAACCTGCTTTGCAACAGTTACTTCAAGTTATTAGCGAACATACTTTTAACCAACTGCTCTATGAAGCCGTTGAAAAGCAACATAAACTCTCTGATTTTTTATTTTCTCTTTTATCTGAAAATGGAGAAGAAAAATTGCGTGCGCTTTTCAACTTAGCGCCCGATGAAACAAATCAATGCCTGCTGGAACAAATTCAACAGACTGCGCGCCTCCCCCTTTATGCTCTTAAACATTGTGAAATCAACGGTAGCCAAAGCTTGAAGGATATGGTGGAAAAATTTTCCCAATTAGAAAAAGCGCGAGATGAGACAAAAATTCTCAATATTATTTCTGATATTTATTTTAAAACAAAAGGTGAGCCGCGTAATTTTTCATGTTTATCTCGTAAAAAATCAGATGAAATTTGGCCTTTTATTCAACAAATGCTTGAAGATAAACAAAACAAGCTTTCTGTTCTTTTTGAAAAACATCAATGTGCAAAAATTGCCGCTCTCAATATGGCTTCTTTCAGCTCTGTGCCGTTTATCTCAAAATCTATACGAATCTAAAAAAGGCCAATGGCTTCTTAGATTTTGATGATCTTATTGAGCGTACGCTTCATTTGTTACAGCGTAAAGGTGCAAGCCAATGGGTGCATTATAAACTTGATCAGGGGCTTGATCATATTCTCCTTGATGAAGCACAAGACACAAATCCTGAGCAATGGCAAATTATTCAACTGTTGGCACAAGAATTTTTCTCAGGATATAGCCAACGAACAAATATACGGACTCTTTTTGCTGTTGGAGATGAAAAGCAATCTATTTATTCTTTTCAAGGCGCTGCTCCAGAAAACTTTGCTGCAAATGGACGAATCATTCAAAAAAAAGCGCAGCAAACAAATCAGCAATTTGAAAAAATACAACTGCATTATTCTTTTCGCTCTACAGCAGATGTCCTTAAAAGCGTTGATCTTGTTTTTGAAACACCAGAAAACTATAAAGGACTTTCGGCAGAAAATACAAAAACAGTACATGAAGCTATTCGTGTTCATAGCCCAGGTGAAGTTGTTATATGGGATGCCATTTCCAAAGAAACAAGCGAATTTCCTCATGATTGGCATTTGAGTGTTGATCATTTAGATACACCTGAAGTTCGTTTAGCAGAAAAAATTGCTGAAACGATTGCTGACTGGTTACAAAAAGGCGAAATGCTTCCGGCAAAGGGGCGTTTAATACGGGCAAGTGATATTATGATCTTGGTCCGTAAACGTGATCAGTTTGTTTCAGCTCTTTCTCGTGCTCTTAAACACCTTAATATTCCTGTAGCAGGAGCTGATCGTTTACAACTCACTAAACATATTAGTATCCGTGACTTAATGGCGCTTGGGCGTTTTGTTTTGCAGCCACAAGATGATCTTTCTCTTGCTTGCGTTTTAAAAAGTCCCCTTTTTGCTTTTAGTGAAGAGGAACTTTATCAGCTTGCTGCACACCGAACTGGCTTTCTTTGGCAAAGTTTATGTACGCACGCATCATCAAAGGTATCTTTTAAGGACGCTTTTGAAAAGCTGAGCCATTATCGCACTTTAGTGGATAAAATACCAGTTTTCGAATTTTATAGTCATATTCTGAATAATGATAAAGGAAGACAAAAAATTCTAGCTCGTTTAGGATCTGAAGCAAATGATGTGCTTGATGCTTTTATGGATTATACGCTCGCTATTCAAAAAACAGGATTACCAGGATTACAAGCTTTTTTAGAAACATTAACTGCAAGTGAACCAGAAATTAAACGTGAATTTGAACAAAACAATGAAGAAATTCGCATCATGACTGTTCATGCTGCAAAAGGACTAGAGGCTGCTATCGTGTTTTTGGTTGATCCTGGTAGTGCGGTTTGGCATCCTCAGCATGCGCCTCATTTGCTTAAAGTTCCTTTAAACAATGCACAAGGGAATGGACAACAAGCTTTTATTTGGCGCCCCAATGAAAAGTTTGATACAAAACTCTCTAAACAAGCAATTTTACATTTAAAAGAGCGTGCCGAAGAAGAATATAGACGCCTTCTTTATGTAGGAATGACACGCGCTGAAGATCGTTTATTTATTTGTGGATATAAAGGTAAAAAAACAACCTCTCATACATGGCTACAACTGGTAAAGAAAGCTCTTGAACCCCATGCGGTTGCTATAAAAGGTCCTGCAGAAGATATTGCGGCTTGGCGTTATTGCATTACATCTTCTTCTGCCTCTCTAAACCAAGAAATTCCCTGCACTGAGAGTCAAGCCTTACCACCTTTGCCTGCTTTTTTCTCTCATAAAGTACCAGCAGAACCAATTTTCCCAAAACCGTTAAAACCTTCTGTCGCAAGCCTTTCCATTGAAGCTGATACAGAGCTTTCTTCAAGCCCAAAACAGCTTTTCACTTCACCTGTTTTAGGAGAAATAAACACCAACAGAGCTTTTTTCATTGAATATGGCTATCTCATTCACCGATTATTACAATATCTACCCGACTGCTCCCCACAAAAACATCAAGATTATGCTCGAAACTATCTCAATATCAAAGCCTCTCATTGGGATGAGAGCCAAAGAAAAAATGCTCTTCGCCATGTTGGAAAAATATTAGATCATGATTACCTCAAACCTCTTTTCACTGAGCATTCATGTGTTGAAGTTCCCTTAATGGGTATTGTAAAAATTCGTGGAAAAGAACAAGCAATTTCTGGTCAAATTGACCGTCTCTACATCACGAAAAAGAGCATTATCTTTGCTGATTTTAAAACGGGGTTTTCCCCAGAAAATGAAGCTGCTATTCCTCCTCATCATTGGTTGCAAATGGCGCTTTATCGAAAATTGTTGCAAGCTATTCATCCGGATAAAGATGTCCAAGCTCTGCTTATCTACAGTAAAGAAGCCAAAATTTTTAAACTTCCTCCAGAAAAACTCGAGGCATGTCTTAATGAAATTGCCTTATAAAGTTATTTTTTCCCTTCAAAGTATCTTTACGCTTTTTTACTTTCATAAAATGCTCAAATAAATACGCTCCACAATTTTGGGTACAAAAAAACGCCTTAATAATTTATTTTTGCAATAACTTGATATGAATTGTTATCATACCAATTTATAAAAATGAGTATAAAGGATAAATCAATGACGTGTACAAAAGTTGATAAGGATAATTTCGAAAGTGAAGTTCTAACCTCTTCTACCCCTGTTTTGGTTGATTTTTGGGCAGAATGGTGTGGTCCTTGCAAAATGATTGCTCCAATTTTGGATGAAATTTCAACGGAAATGCAAAATCAAGTTAAAATTGTCAAAGTAAATATTGACGAAAATCCGGAATTGGCTACCCAATATGGAGTACGTTCTATCCCTACATTATTAATGTTTAAAAATGGAAGTGTCTCATCAAATATGGTTGGTGCTACCTCTAAAGGACGTCTTTCT
>NZ_HE997998.1:136383-147939 GCF_000312585.1 Bartonella queenslandensis AUST/NH15 | reverse complement strand
ATGGGCTTTAATGCCATACACAGTAACGATAAAGGAGAGAAATTTTAGTCTCTCCTTTTGATTTTTTTTAAACATTCTTTTCTATTATAATAGTAATTCAATTAAATCAAAAATTTAAATGCATAATCCACACTGTCCTGTATGAACAATGTAGGCAATTCCTTGTTTATATGCACGCCAACGAATATTTAAGTGAATAATATTTTCTTCTTGTATAAGGCTATCGAGATAGGGGGGCCAACACATAAAAAAGCAAATACACTCTAGCAATAAGGAGGTTTTTTATTCGGAGTGTTTGGCAATAACAGAAGGAAATTTAAAAATTTTACAAATTACTTTTCTAAATTTTACAATTTTTAAGGAGAAAGCAAATTCACCATGGATAAGTTAATGCTCTTCTGAGAAAATTATCACCTTGATACAAAATTCTCTTACATGTTTCTCTAGAATCAAAAGAGTTTTTTTTAAATTTTTTAAAAAAATATGAGAGATAAAAAAACATTCTCTCAAAGAAACAGATTAATTCCTCCCAATTAACGAATGCTCTCTGCACGTTAGTGCCATTTTTATAAAAGAGTTAGTGTTTTGTTTCATCTTCATGGTTGGTACATTCATGTATGGACTCTTTAATTTTATTCATCATCTCAAATTTTATAAGTAGGTTGAGGCATCACAAACTAAAAAATGATGATATCTATGAATCATGTCGATATTTTTTATGTGTGAATTGCAAAAGACTGTTGCAAACGTTCAATGGAATGTGGTACGGATCTCAATGTCACATGGCGTCCATGTGCTTTATATTGTAAGGTGAGTGCAAAAGTAGCAATATCTAAAAGGTTTGCACTTCTTTCTGGCCATTCAACCAGTAAAATATTTTTTTCTCTTGCTTCATAAAGCCCTAATTCATCAATTTCTTCTGCCATAGAAAGGCGATAAAGATCAGCATGAATAATTTCACACTGTGGGAGTTGATAGCTTTGCACAAGAGTAAAAGTAGGGCTGGGAACATCCATAGTATTATCGTTTGCAAGCGTTTGGATGATTGTACGTGCAATGGTTGATTTTCCAGTTCCAAGATCTCCTTGCAGCGTTATAAGATCTCCCGGCTTTAAAGAAAGAGCTAAATTTTGTGCAAAAAGCTTTGTTGCTTCTTCATTTTCAAGAAAAAAACTAAAATTCATTAAGAGTTCCATGAGATGGATGAAAAAGTAAAGGTTGAAATTAAAAAATCTTATCTCCTTTGGGAAGAGGGAAAAAACATTTAACGGTTGTTCCTTTTCCAGAACCGGTCAGAATTTCAACATGTCCAGCGTGTAGTTCAACAAAACTTTTTACAAGGGAAAGGCCAAGACCTGCTCCCGCCCGCCCACCATGGTGTGAATGAGAAGAAAAACGCTTAAAAACACGATTAAGGATGTCTTCAGGGATGTCAGAGCCCTCATTGTGAACGCTAAAGACAATACTATCATCTTGTTCATCGACACAAAATTCAATAGTACTCGCCTCCGTTGCAAAATTAATAGCATTACTCAAAACATTCACAAAAATTTGATGTAAGCGTTTTTCATCAGCAGAAATAGAATTTAAAGAAGGAGAAATTTGTTGTAAAAGCGTAATATGACGTCCATTAAGACGATCTTCTACACGTGCTACTGCTTGTATCATAGCATCGGCAATGTTAACTGATTTTATGTCTAACTCCATAATGCCTGCATCAAGGGTGGCAAGATCAAGAATATCATTAACAATATTTAAAAGAGTGCCTGATTCTGAATGAATATGCCCAAGATATTCTTGTTGACGTTCATTGATAGAACCGAAAATTTGATCGCGTAAAATATCGGAAAACCCAATAATATTGGTGAGAGGTGTGCGCAATTCATAGGAAACATGTTGGACAAATTCATTACGCAAACGATCAGCACTTTCTAAGGCTTCATTTTTTTCTTGAAGAGCACGTGCAACATGGACAGTGTCTGTAACATTCACAAAAGTAAGCATCGTCTGTCCATCGGGAAGAGGAACCAGAGTATAATCAATAATCATATCATTTTTAAGATCTATACGACCCGAATATGTTTCACGTTTTTCAGCAAAGCCAGTAATGAATTTGGTAAACTGATCCCATTCTTGTCCCACAGTTAAGCTTGAACAATGATTTTGTAACTGGGTAATATGGGTCCCTTCTACCAGTAAATTATAAGGAAGTGCCCACAATTTCGACAAGGCAGGATTCGATAAACGAAGGCGCCCATCCGTACCAAAAACGACCACGCCTTCGGAAAGTTTATCAAGTGTTTCACCTTGTATTTTAATAAGTGTATTATAACGGCGTTCAAGATCAATTTTTTCTGTAAGGTTTTCGTAAAGCCAAGTGACACCTCCTTGTGGATGAGGGTTCGAGACAACACGCACCGTACGCCCATCTGGAAGATTCCAAATTTGTTGGTTCGATTCTGTTTGCCGATAGGCTTTAAAAAGTTCTTCTTTCCACGCGCGCCAATCAGGATGTTCGGCAATGAGTCCTTTTTCACGTAAACGTTCAAGAAACAATGTATGGCTTGGTTTACTTTCTAAAAAGGAACTCTCCAACGGCCATAAAATTTTAAAAGCATGATTGCAGAATTTTAGTTTTTGGTTTTTATCAAAAATAGCTACAGCAGTTGAGATTTGGTCAAGGGTTTCACAATGGCTTTGAAGAACATACCTTAATTCATGAGCAAGATTTTCATAGGCACTGTCATCACGGGCAAAGGCTGCCATCCCTTCGGCTGTTGTAATACGTGTGAGATGAAAACGGCGTCGTTCTCCATCAATGACAGTGTGAACATGTTCTTGAAAAAGTGTTTCTGTTTCATCTGTTTTGCGTTGTGTGTTTTCATTGAAAAGATCTCCCACTTCATCACTGCCTTCACGAAAGTTTGTCATTTCTCTAAAGGCGCGATTGATAAAACAAACTTTTCCTTCACAATCTTTTATCCATACAGGTTCTTGAATAAAATCAAGAAGATTACGCTGCATTCTCAGTTCAGTAAGAAGGTGGGTGATATCTTTCTGTAAACGAGCATTTTCGCTCTGCTGTTTTGAAATATCCTGAAAGCGAGCAATGGCGACTGTTCCTGCGATGACGCCTGTAACTTGTAACAGCACATTATTTGTGGTGGTGATAGAAAGTTCGAAAGGATGACATTTACAACGCAGTTGAGTCAATGCATAATCAAGTTCCCTCAGAGAATTTTCTTCAACCCATAGTTCAAAGCGCTGAAAATTTTGCTGATCAATACCTATTTTTTGCAATGTGGAAAGAGTACCAACAACACGAGGTAAGGTTGTTGGATTTTCCCAGATAAGAAGCAGCTGCTCGGTTTCTTCCAAAAGCCATTCATAATATTTAAGTTTTTCAGAAAGATCTGCCTGAACTGTCTTCAGAGGCTTCTGTACAACTTTTTTTGCATTCATGATAACAACGATGCACGAGAGAAGTGAAGCACAAGAAATCCCTCCACACAGTGCCAAAAGAAGCCATGGACCATTTGGCAAAGTGAAGGAAAATGGCAAATAACTTTCCAACGATTGCGCAACAGTGCGTGTTGGAGAAAAAAAGAAAAAAAGGCAAAATATAGACGTATAAACTCGGATCATTTTTTGAGCTTTTTCTTTGGGGGTATGGTCACCAAAGCTGAGCACGACATTTTTCCCTTTTTTAACCCAAGGAAGCATTTCAATAACGGTAATGGTTTGGTTTATAAGGTCCTTGCGGTGTAACTCCAATATAAGCGGCTTGTTCTTCTGATAAAACAGTTAATTTTATTCTTAACCGATCAAGGTGTAGACGTGCAACTTTTTCATCAAGATGTTTAGGTAAAACAGTGACTTCATTGGTATAGTGTTCTGTACGGGTAAAGAGTTCAATTTGCGCTAAAACTTGATTAGTAAACGAGGCTGACATGACAAAAGAAGGATGTCCTGTTGCATTACCGAGATTTAATAAACGTCCTTCAGAGAGCAAAATGATGCGTTTTCCATCGGGAAAGGTGATCATATCAACTTGAGGCTTAATATTTGTCCATGGTAAATTTCTAAGAGCTGCGACTTGGATTTCGTTATCAAAATGACCAATATTTCCAAGAATACACATATCTTTTACTTGTCGCATATGGTCTAAACGGACAACATCTTTATTGCCTGTTGTTGTAATGATAATATCAGCACTAGAGGCAGCATCATCTAAATTAACAACTTCATAGCCATCCATAGCGGCTTGAAGAGCACAAATAGGATCAATTTCTGTTATTTTAACACGAGCTCCAGCACCTGAAAGAGATGCTGCTGAACCTTTTCCTACATCACCATAACCACAGACAATGGCTGTTTTACCAGCAATCATCACGTCTGTTCCACGTCGAATGCCATCGACCAATGATTCTTTACATCCGTATTTATTATCAAACTTTGATTTAGTGACGCTATCATTGACATTAATCGCAGGAAAAGGCAGAAGTCCTTCTTTTTGTAACTGATAAAGACGGTTTACACCTGTTGTCGTTTCTTCGCTTACACCTTTAATTGCTGCGCGCTGTCGTGTAAAAAATCCTGGCGTTGCATCCATACGCTTTTGGATTTGTTTGAAAAAAAATTCTTCTTCTTCTGTTTTGGGATTCGAGAGGATATCTTTATTTTGTTCTGCACGACTTCCCACTAAAATATAGTTTGTGGCATCAGCGCCATCATCTAAAATCATATTAGAAGGATTACCATCGGGCCATTGAAAAATGGCATCTATATAAGTCCAATATTCTTCCAATGTTTCACCCTTAACGGCGAATACAGGAATACCAGTTGCGGCAATAGCTGCTGCTGCATGATCTTGCGTAGAAAAAATATTGCTAGAGCTCCACCGTATATCGGCGCCAATCGCTTTTAATGTTTCAATTAAAACAGCTGTTTGAATTGTCATATGCAATGAGCCAGAAATCCGCGCGCCGCGCAAAGGTTGACTAGAAGAAAACTCCTTGCGACAAGCCATTAAACCAGGCATTTCCGTTTCAGCAATATCAAGTTCTTTACGACCATAAGAGGCAAGTGCAATATCTTTGACAACAAAATCTTGAGCTGCCATTCTTCATTCCTTTAAAATCATTTTTTCTAGGACGGTAGGAGAAATGAAAAAAAAATGCAAGACAAGAAGAAGACTTCTTTATGTGAAAAAGCTCTTTTAAAATCTCCATAAATTTGTGCAACAAGTATGCATTTATGAATCTGAGTAATGATATTACTAACAGAACAAGAGATTTCATGATAAGTCTTAATTATATAAAAAAATTCTACATTTCAGTGGGTTTACAACTTTTAAAAATCTCCAGAGGAATACCTTTTAAATAACAAACATGATGCATTGCTTCACAGTTTTTATGTTGATCTTTTTTGGGGATAATCAAAAAGAGTATACTCTTATTTTACAAAAAGGGCATTGTTACCCTGTTTAATTTCATTATTAAGCTTTTTAGCAAAATAATATAATGCAAAAGCTATAGGTTGTTGTCTTTATATTTATGAATAGGCACTCCAGAATCGGTTCTTCTGGTTTTCAAGATTGCTATCTGCTCTTATGTGAAGACAGTTTATAAGAAGTATTTTTCTCCTGTTTTCAACGATTTTATCAAAATACTATAGATGTGCGAGGAAGCACTTTTTATGATACTGAATGGAGCATTTAAAATGCAAAAACATCAATCTATTGAACACTCTGATTTTAAAAGAGCGGACAACAAGCTATGAATTATAAATCAAATCATTAATTCAGTTTTGGGAGAATCTATTTTAGACAAGTAAGTTTTGGGAAAATTGACCATGTGGACGAAATCTCCAGAGATAACTTGGCAAAAATGCAGCCATTGCTCTAGGAGTAATTCCCACACCCTCTAAAGTATGTCCATTTTCAATAGCTTTTTGAGAAACAATGTTATCCATTTGCAAAAAGCGTATCTGGTTGGCTGTTACAAGTGTTGGTACAAAAGGCAGTTTACCGATTGCTCCCAAAATTCCTCCAATCAATAGACCGGCAGAAAAAGGCATGGATAGGATTGTTTTTTTACGGTGAATAACTTTGAGTATATTTTCAAGAACATTTTGGAAGGTGATAATCTGAGGACCACCAAGATCATAATTTTTTCCCCAAGCAACGTGTCCATTTAAAGCGCGCGCAATAAATTCAGCAACATCACCAACATATACAGGTTGCAATTTACTTTGTCCTCCTCCAAAAAGAGGCATAATGGGTAAAAAACGTGACAAATCTGCTAAGGTATTAAAGAAACAATCCTCTGGTCCAAAGATAATAGATGGACGCATAATAATTGCTTGAGGACACTTGTTATGAATGATTTGCTCACCTATAAATTTAACACGTGCATAAAGACATGAAGCATTTTCATTAGCTACAAGTGTTGACATATAGATGAGTGGAATACCAGCTTCTGTTGTTAATTCAGCAACATTGTAAGTGCCATCAATTTGTGTATTTTTAAAATTCGATTGATTTGCTTGTTTTAAGCTACCAGGCAAAAACACTGCTGCATCAGCGCCAAGCAATGCACGTGCAACAGATGCACGATGCTTGATGTCTGTTTTAAGCATTTGGGTTTGTCCTACTTCTCCTATTTGGAGCATGTAATAGGCTTTTTGCGGACAACGAACAGCGATGCGAACGCGATATCCCCACTTCGTCAAAGTTTCAACGACATGACGACCTACAAAACCAGATCCGCCAAAAACGGTAATAAGTTTAGGATGTTGATAAAGTGCACAATCGAGTTGCATGATTAAAAAGTCTATCTTTCAAAGCTTTAAAAAGATTCAATTTCTAGCACGGTGGTGTTTTATTGTCACGCAAAATATCGCCTGCAAGATAAAGGGAACCTCCAATAAGAACAATTGCTTCTTTATATTCGACCTTAATTTTATGCAAAGCATCTTGTAGGTGCGCTTGTGGGATAGAAAAGATTCCTGCTTGTTGGGCTGATTCAGCTAAGTTTATTGGAGGGATACAGGCGTCATTGTTACTAAGCGGTATTGTATATACTTTATCGACAAGCTTTGCTAAAGGACGAAAATAACCAACAGCATCTTTGGTATTCATCATGCCAGCAATCATAATAATGGGAAGATCTGTTTTTTTTCTCCATTGTGTAAGTTCTGCCGCAATAACCTTTCCAGCAGCAGGATTGTGACCACCATCAAGCCATAAATCAATATTAGGAGATAGTTGAGCAACCAAGTGACCTTGGGTAAGATGTTGCATTCGTGCAGGCCAATAAATATTTTTTAAAGCATCATTTATGACTTGTTCTGAAAGTTGAAAACCTGCTTGATAGACTGCTTCAAGAGAAGCACCAGCATTGGCAATTTGGTGATCTCCAATGAGATTAGGAAGTGAAAGATCCATGAGACCTTGATCGTTTTGAAAAACCATACGTCCATGTTCTTTATAGCTTTGATAATCTTGATCAAATAGAGAATAAGATGCTTTATTTTTATCGGCAAGGGATATTAAAGTAGCAAGAGTTTCTTCATGGTCTTGCTTCCCGATAACCACAGGAACATTTGGTTTGATAATCCCCCCTTTTTGAAAAGAGATCTGAGCCATTGGGTTTCCAAGAAAGCTCTCATGATCATAATCAATAGGCATAATAAGCGATACCGCTGGTTTGTTAATGACATTGGTCGCATCAAAACGTCCTCCCAACCCAACTTCTAAAATGACAACATCAGCGGGATGTGTACTAAACAGCATAAAGGCAGCAGCTGTAAAAATTTCAAAAATAGTAATCGGCTCTTGACGATTTACTTTTATAATTTCACGGATTGTTTCAGCCAATAGGCTCTCTGTAACAAGTTGACCGCCTCCTTTTTGGCCTAACCGGCAGCGTTCATTCCAGTTGACGAGGTGAGGTGAACTATAGACATGAACACGGTATCCAGCATGTTCCAAAAGAGCACGACAAATTGCTGAGGCAGATCCTTTGCCATTTGTTCCAGCGATGTGAATAACAGGCGCAAGTTTTAAATGTGGATTACCAAGACGCTTTAAAAGGCGAACAATACGTTCTAAAGAAAGATCAAATTTTTTGGGATAGTTTTTCAGTAGATCATCTACGACCTTTTGTACTTGGCTTTGTTGCATGAATTTAGGCTGCTTTTGTTTTAGAAAGCGATGTTTGAGAATCTGTTGGGGACGGGGTGGAAGGGTTAACAACAGCAGGGCGTTTCATCATTAAGCGTAAAAGTCGTGCAATGGTTGTTTTCATTTCTAAACGGGATACAACCATATCAATCATACCATGTTCGAGCAGATATTCACTACTTTGAAAACCTTCTGGTAGGGTTTCACGTATCGTTTGTTGAATCACACGTGGACCAGCAAAACCAATCATAGCACCGGGTTCGGCAATGTGAATATCACCAAGCATAGCGTAAGAAGCAGTAACACCACCGGTGGTTGGATTGGTCAGCACAACAATATAGGGAAGTTTTGCTTCTTTCAGCATTTCAATTGCTACTGTTGTACGGGGCATTTGCATTAATGAGAGTGTTCCTTCTTGCATGCGTGCACCACCAGAAGCAGCAAAAAGAACCAAAGGATACTTTTCAGCAATGGCAGTATCAAAAGCTTTGATAATAGCTTCCCCTGAAGCCATACCGAGAGACCCACCCATAAAGGCGAAATCTTGAACGGTTGCAATAATTTGTAAGCCTTCAATAGTACCACGTGCACTTAAAATATTGTCATCAACCCCAAGTTTAGAACGATAATCTTTTAATCGGTCAATATAGCGTTTTTCATCGCGAAACTTTAAAGGATCTGTCACAACTTTTGGATTTTCAAGAGCTGTATAGACACCATCATCAAAAAAATGCATGAGACGCTTTTTGGCACTGATACGCATATGATAGCCAGAATGAGGAGCCACAAATTGATTGTCCTCCAGATCTTTATGGAAGATCATTTCACCACTGGTAGGATCTTTAATCCACAGATTTTCTGGAATTTCACGGCGTCCCAATATAGAATTAATTTTAGGACGAACATAATTTGTAATCCAGTTCATCTTTATAACCTTCCTTTAATATTACACATCTTTTGCATGATTTGAAAGAATATAGAACTTAAGCGGTTACATTTGCTTTTCCGGCTGAAAAAAAGTCTATTTAATGTTTTTATTCACGCACGTACAGCTCTAACTCCATTGTTTTCTATTTTTAATCTTTCTAATGTCATAACAATCATATGCACAAAGAGTATTCCCTATAACAAATTTCTCAGAAGTTTTAAGAACTTACATATTTTTTTATTTTAGTATTAAAACTCATCTCTTGCGCTAGTCAATAAACGGCTTAGTTACTTTTAATAAAAATGAATTTCCAATTAATCATTAATACCAACAGTTCTAAAGCAAAAAAAAACTTATAATATAAAACTTACAAGGCCACACTCATCCAAGGTAATGGATATGATAATGTTATGTTAGCGAAACGCTAACAGCAGAGCAAGATTTTTTTCAAACGGCTTCCTTAAAGCACGCGCGTTTCACATAAAATAAAGCACCGAAAAATATCATTTTTATTGTGTATTCACGCGTTGCTAAATTTAACAGTCTCACATATTCCAAAAATTCTCTCATGATAGTGCGAAGAGTATATCCCCTCCATGATAAGGTATAAAATTTACTATGCTCCCTTCTTTTACTGAAATAGAAGATAAAAACCAATATCATTATACCCTTTGCCAGTTCCAATGTAACAATAATTCTTGCATTGAGAGGGGGCATGAGAGATATCTTTTTAAAAGTTCTTTTATCCACACAACCGCTTCTGTTTATGATATTTCAACATACGGTTTTAATTGATTCAATATGAATGGGTTAAAATAAGAAAGCTTTATGATATTTAGGTTTTTTACTCATGTCATAAAACGATAAGTTATCATTATAAATCAATATATTGATTTAAAAAAGGAAAGCATAAATTCTATATTATGCTTTCTTTAGTTGGCAAGTTTTGTTCAGTTTAAAGTTCAAGGAACATTATTTTTGTGTGATGTATGTCATGGTCTTTTGGGAAAGCATTTTGTGTAAATGTGTCATGAAGGCGGCTGCAAAAAGCGGTGTGGCTAAATTAAGAATGGGAATCGAAACAAAAACCGCGATCAATAATCCAGCGCCAAAAACCGTTGTATAATGAGTATGTAAAAAAGCCCGCGCATCTTGCTCTGTTCGAAAACGATAAGCAGCAAACAAGAAATATTCATGACCAAGCAAGTAACCATTAATAACATAAAAAGCAATCAAATTAACACCTGGTATGAAGAATAAAATAAAAGCAATTCCATTGCCAAGAAGGCTTAAAATAACAAATTTAAAGGAGAGGATAAGAGAGCGCCCAAATGGCATAGCTTGTCCAATAGGCTCATTTGGATAATCTTCCTTTTCAATGATTTCAGCAGCAGAGTCAATGAAAAAGCCACCTATCATAGCTGTGATGGGGGCAATAAAAAAAGCCAACAAAAGAGCTAAACCAAGATTGAAGATGATAAGCATGCTAAATCCCAACCATCCTGCCCAACTTGGGAGTCCAGGAAGAAACTGAGAAATCCAAGGCCAAAAGTAAGACACAAAAAGTTGGTGCACACATAACCATAAAATGACGAGCACAAAAAAAGTAACTCCCAATGCTTTCAGTATCATAATACTATATTGTGAAGTCAAAAGACGTTGTAAAGCACGATAGGCAGCAGTAAAAATCATAGATTCATAAATTAAGGAAAGAAGCAAAAAAAACAAGAAATATATTTAAAGAATGTATAGTGTAATTTTTTCTTTCTTGCATTATGAGATCTATTTTCAATAACATTAAAGAAATACATCGATCTTATTTGGTAAAAAAATAAAATTTACATCAATAGAAATTTTAGGTTTAAAAAACGAGAAGACTGTAAGAATCAGCTATTGTAGAAGAATTTTTAAATATTTTTGTACAGAGTTTAGCTTATTGCATTTACATGATGTATATAAAAAAATGAAGGTGGTAAAAGATATTGAGGGGGGAGTTTTTTTACTTCCATTTATCCCGTATAGCAGCCTAACTTTCTTTATCTATATCCTTAATTCGCTTTAGACGATCCCTAATATTTTCTATATTTTTCTATTGCTTGGCATGGCGCGTCTTGGCATTCGCATAATATTGAAGTTAATGGAATAAGGGTAAAATTTACGTATTCGTTACGGAAATATTCTGATTTTAGGCAACAAAATGACTCATGTGATATCACAATAAGAAAAGAAAGAAATTTCAAACAATTAACTCTATATATTTCATAACAAGCAGTTTTTTAAGAAGAAGCAAAGAAAGGGAAATGTCACTGATGATTAAAAATAATGATATTTTGAATTTTAAGAGCTATAAGTGCAATAAAGTAAGAATTCATTGAAGCATTTTTCATGCAAGTGGTGCATTGTATCAAATAATTTTTATATAATAACACTATCCATTTATGAA
>NZ_HE997998.1:132706-135891 GCF_000312585.1 Bartonella queenslandensis AUST/NH15 | reverse complement strand
AATGATACGATCATGTTGGCTAATTTTTTTGCTACATGTTGTTTACTCATAGGGGGCCATGGTTCAACTTTTTCTTTATTTACGAGATAAACTTGATTTGTATCAGCACCCATGACGCTTGTGCCATCAGAGTGAAGAGAAACGTCATTAGCAAGAATGAAATCAGCTCCTTTTTCGACGCATTTTTTTTGCGCATTGGTAATGATATCACATGTTTCAGCAGCAAAACCGATGATCAATGAGGGGCGGTTTGGAGCGTGTCCAATCGTTGCTAAAATGTCAGGATTTTCGACCATATGCAAGGATGGCGGTGTTTTATGAGCATTCTTTTTAATTTTGTGTAACGATTGCGTTTGACTACGCCAATCACAAACTGCGGCAACAAAGATGGCACCATCAGCAGGCAATGATTCTTGAACGGCTTGTAACATCTGTTGTGCTGTTTCAACATGAATAGTTTTTACTTCTTGTGGGTCTGCAAGATTAACAGGTCCACAAATAAGTGTTACTTTTGCTCCCAAATGCGCAAGGGCAGTTGCAATGGCATGACCTTGTTTACCCGAAGATCGATTAGCAAGATAGCGCACGGGATCAATTGATTCATGGGTAGGGCCAGAGGTCACGATGAAATGGCGACCAGCGAGAGGCTTTTCACACACATTTAAAAGAGCCTCTATGGCAGCAACAATGGTTAAGGGTTCACTCATGCGTCCATAGCCTGTCTCGTCACGTTCAGCCATATTTCCGATTTCTGGTCCGATAATATGAACGCCATCTGCGCGCAATTGTGCAACATTGCGAACAGTGGCCGGATGTGCCCACATAGCTGGATTCATGGCAGGGGCAATTAAGAGTGGACTGCGCGCTGCTAAAAGAGCGCAATCGGCTAGATCATCCCCTATGCCATGGGCTATTTTGGCTATGCGATTGGCTGTAGCAGGGGCTAAAATGATGAGGTCAGCGTCACGTGCTAGTCTGATATGTCCGATATCCTGTTCTTCTTCGCGTGAAAATAAATCAGTATATACAGTATGACCGTTGAGAGCTTCAGCGGCTAAAGGCGTAATAAATTTTTGCGCTGCTTTTGTCATAATAATGTTTAAGTGTGCTCCATGTTCTTTTAAACGACGAATGAGATCAAGCGCTTTATAGGCTGCAATACTTCCACCAATAATAAGAAGGAGTGATTTTGATTGCAATGATTGCACTTCAGCGGCACTTGCATGAAAGGAGTGTGTGGTAAAAGTGGTGGAATTACTTAAAAGACGACGCGCTTCTTCTTCCATAGAAATGCCATTTTGCGCGGCACGTATGCGCAAAGCTTCTTTAATTTCAGGAGAGAGATTACGAATAGTAATACTGGCCATGGAATACCTACAAGAAACAAAATGATTGCAATGATTTCATTGTTGATATTTTTAGCATATTAAGGAGATTAGAAAAGATGAAAAAAGTAAAAAGTAAAAAAAACGCAACAAAGTGCAATGATAAACAAACTATAACGACCATAACGGTTTCTACGACTTTGTTCAATTGCAAGTTGTTTGAGGGTAGCAGGAGAAAGATTAAAACCTGTTTTTCTCATTTGATTGAAATCTTCTTCTATACGTTGAAAATTTTGTACCAGTTGTGGTGTTTTGCGTGCCAGCGAAAGGAGAGCTTGCGCTCCTTCACTAAAGTCTTTTACAACGCCTACGGGTCCTAAATTTTTACTAATCCATTCTTTGACAACAGGTTCAGAAGCTTTCCACATATTAAAACTGGGATCTAATGTGCGGGCAACACCTTCCACGACAACCATTGTTTTTTGCAGTAATAGAAGTTCGGGTCGCGTTTGCATGTCAAACAATTCAGTGACTTCAAACAACAATGTGAGCAACTTAGCCATAGAAATGCTTTGTGCTGATTGTCCGTGAATTGGTTCACCAATCGCGCGATTGGCTTGCGCAAAGCTTTCAATATTATGATGTGAAGGGACATAGCCTGCTTCAAAGTGGGCGCGGGCTACCCGATGGTAATCGCGTGTAATAAAGCCGTAAAGAATTTCAGCCAAAAAATGCTTTTCTTTTTTTCCAAGTCTTCCTGTAATGCCTAGATCAACAGCAACAATACATCCATCTGAATCGACAAATAAATTACCAGGATGCATATCAGCATGAAAAAAACCGTCACGCAATGTGTGGCGTAGAAAAGATTGAATAAGCGTAACGGCAAGAGCCTGTAGATCAAAACCCGCTTCTTTAAGTTTGGAAATTTCAGATATTCTTATACCATCAATCCATTCCATGGTGAGAACATTACGTCCTGTCCGTTCCCAATCAATATGAGGAACCCGAAAACCTGTATCCTGTTGAATATTTTCAGCCATTTCAGATATCGCTGCTGCTTCTAAGCGTAAATCCATTTCAAGGCGTGTTGTTTGTGCTAAAGTATCCACCACACGAACAGGACGTAGTCTTCGGGAGGAAGGGATATAACGCTCTTGTAAATGCGCAATGAGATAGAAACCTCTAAGATCTTTAGAAAAACGTGCTCTGATATTAGGGCGAATAACTTTTACGGCACATTTTTTCTTATGACCGGTTTCATCAATGTATTCAGCAGGATGAACCTGAGCAATAGAAGCAGCGGCAATGGGAGGATAAAAATTGACGAATAAATCATCAATAGGGCGACCAAGAGAACTTTCAATTTGAGCAATAGCGGCGGTACAAGAAAATGTTTGGACACGATCTTGTAGTTGTGACAAATCGTCTGCAACATTCCGTCCGACAATATCGGGTCTTGTGGCAAGAAATTGACCAAGTTTTATGTACGAGGGTCCAAGCTTATTGATGGCATATGAAATATTTTCAGATCGCTGTTTCTTTTTCGTTTTGCGTCGTGCTAATGCACGCGCGATACGATGACATAACGCTGGAAATCCTTGAAGATCATCATGTGGAAGAGCACTTAAAACACCTTCACGTGTTAAAATCCATCCCGCACGCATCAATTGAAAGTAAGGAGAAATTTGCACCATTTTTAAATTTTCCAACCTGAATGCAGTGCTGCAATCGCACCGGTGAGATTGCGGTACGATACGCGTGAAAATCCTGCTTGCTTGATCATATAGGCAAAATCATCTTGTCGAGGAAATTTACGAATAGATTCAACCAAATACGATAAGCATCGCCATCATTTGC
>NZ_HE997998.1:108922-132279 GCF_000312585.1 Bartonella queenslandensis AUST/NH15 | reverse complement strand
GGCATTTCGACATTTGAAAATTCTAAACATAAGAAACGTCCACCGAACTTTAAAACACGAAAAGCTTCTTTAAGGGCTTGATCAATATGAGGAACATTGCGAATTCCAAAAGCAATCGTGTAAGCGTCAAAGCTTTGATCTTCAAAGGGCAAATGCTCTGCATTGGCTTGAACAAAATCAATCAGAGGGGCAAGACCATTTTTTTCTGCACGTTGTTTGCCAATGCTGAGCATAGAGCCATTAATATCAAGCACCGTAGCATGAGCTTTTTGGCGTGAAGCATTAAGGATGCGAAAAGCAATATCACCTGTACCACCAGCGACATCAAGAACTTTCCAATGAGAAAGCGCTGGTGGAGAAAGCCATGCAACCATAGAATTTTTCCACACACGGTGTAGTCCTAAGGATAAGATATCATTCATCTTGTCATAATTTTCAGCAACAGAATGAAACACACCATCCACCATGGATTGCTTTTGTGTTTCATCAACTCTTGTAAAACCAAAAAAGTGTTCCATACCCCCTTTGGCTCCTACACGTTCTGTTTCAGTTGCCATATACATGACCTTCCTTATTTTTCTTTTATCGTAAATGAAATAGAAAGGTAATGTTCAAATACGAAAAAATAACGTATAAAACTGTGACGTTTATACAGCTAAAAACAAAAGAATACCTTTAGATATCAAGATTGGCAACGCTTAAGGCATTATCTTGAATAAAAATACGTCTAGGTTCAACTTCATCACCCATGAGACGAGAAAAGAGTGAATCTGCATCGGTTGCATCATTAATTTTCACTTGTAAAAGAGAACGCGCATTGGGATCAAGGGTTGTTTCCCAAAGCTGTTCAGCATTCATTTCCCCAAGACCTTTATAGCGTTGAAGAGTAATACCCTTTTTACCATTTGTAAAAATGCTCTCTAAGAGGCTCATAGGTCCAAAAATTCGCTCTGTTTTATCTTTGCGACGTAAAAGAAGAGGAGGATGGTATACGTCGCTAAAATTTTGGGAAATTCGATCAATTTGACGTGCATCTGCTGAGTTTATAAGCCCTGCATCAAGCGTGATAACATCTTTAACGCCACGCAAAATACGCTCAAAACATAAACTTCCATCTTCTATATATTGTCCACTCCACCCCTGTTCCATATCATCAGCAATAAGATTGAGGCGGTGTGCAATAGCTTCTGCTATTTTTTGCGCTTTTTCTTGTATTGCAAAGGCTTCAGGGCTAAAAGCACCAACAATAGCTGCTTGCTCAACAATATTGCGGTCATAACGGGTATGAAGACCATTTAAAAGCTGACGGAATACACGGGCATCTTTAGCGAGTTGATATAAATCAGCCCCTGCACGAACTTCTCCCGTTGAAAGCTCAAGTGTTGTTTCTTCTAGTCCCGTATCCATCAAGAATTCTTCAAAGGCTGCTTCATTTTTAATATATTGAGAAGATTTTCCACGCGATACTTTATAAAGAGGTGGCTTGAGCAATATAAAGATGTCCGCGTTCAATCAATTCGGGCATTTGCCTAAAAAAGAAAGTGAGCAGCAGAGTGCGTATATGGGCTCCGTCAACGTCAGCATCTGTCATGATAATAATCTTGTGATAGCGTAATTTATCGGGTGAAAATTCATCTTTACCGATAGACGTTCCAAGAGCTGTAATCAGTGTTCCGATCATATCAGATGAAAGCATGCGGTCGAAGCGTGCTCGTTCAACATTGAGGATTTTACCGCGGAGAGGTAAAATTGCTTGATTTTGACGTGAGCGCCCACTTTTTGCTGAACCACCTGCCGAGTCTCCTTCGACAATAAAGATTTCTGATTTTGTAGGGTCACGCTCTTGGCAGTCGGCAAGTTTTCCTGGCAGAGAAGTGATATCAAGCGCTCCTTTTCGCCTTGTGAGTTCACGTGCTTTGCGTGCTGCTTCGCGTGCTGTTGCAGCTTCCACTACTTTACTAATAAGAAGCTTTGCTTCATTAGGATGTTCTTCCAGCCATATCGAAAGACCTTCATTGACTAAATTTTCAACAATAGGGCGCACTTCAGAAGAAACCAATTTGTCCTTTGTTTGTGAAGAAAATTTAGGATCAGGAACTTTGACAGAAAGAATAGCTGTTAATCCTTCACGGCAATCATCACCGGTTAAATTCACTTTTTCTTTTTTGGCAATCCCTGAAGATTCAGCATAACCATTAATTTGGCGTGTAAGAGCACTTCTAAAACCAATTAAATGCGTTCCACCATCACGCTGAGGAATATTATTGGTAAAACACAAAACCTTTTCATGGTAGGAATCATTCCACCATAGAGCAACATCAACACTCATACCATCTTTTTCATTTGCAATGTAAATAGGCGTGTCTAGGAGCGCTTTTTTTGATTGATCAATATATTTAACAAACTCTACTAATCCGCCTTCATAATGCAACTCAACGGATTTAATGTCAGCATGACGCTCGTCAACAAGAAGAATATGAACCCCAGAATTTAGAAAGGCCAATTCCCGTAAACGACGCTCTAAAGTTTCAAAATCAAACTCAACCATAGTAAAGGTTTCAGAGCTTGGTAAAAATCTAATTTCTGTTCCACTTTCTTGATCACAATCGCCAACGACTTTTAGTGGCGCATCGGCCACCCCATGGGTAAATGATATTTCATGAATTTTACCATTTCGTCTGATTTGTAATTTAAGCCAAACAGAGAGTGCATTCACAACAGAGACACCAACACCGTGCAATCCACCTGAAACTTTATAAGAGTTTTGATCAAATTTTCCGCCGGCATGAAGCTGTGTCATGATAACTTCAGCAGCAGAAATGCCCTCTGTTGGATGAATATCTGTTGGAATTCCACGTCCATTATCACGAACAGAACAAGAACCATCAGCATGGAGTGTGACGTTTACAAGAGTTGCATGACCAGCTAGAGCTTCATCGATAGCATTGTCTACAACTTCATAGACCATATGATGTAACCCTGATCCATCATCAGTATCACCGATATACATACCAGGACGTTTGCGTACAGCATCAAGACCTTTGAGAACTTTAATAGAAGCGGCGCCATAGTCATCGCCTTGTGTCGGTGAGGTTATTTCATCACTCATAAGTTAGTCCATTTCTGTGTTCAATTTACAATATTTTATTTGCTTTTTTAAAGCTCAATGTTCTGATCAGTTATTTATGGAATAACCACATTAAACATTTATCGTATATCAGTTCTAGATTCAATATCTGTCGATATATAATGAAAAGAATGATGAAATGATATGGCACCATATATACAGTAAAATACCGTCATTGAGGACAATAATATAAGACAAGTAAGCACCTCTTTGATATATTTAAGTATTTTTATAGTGCGTGGTAAATATTCAGGGTAGGGCTTGAAAGCCTTCAGTTTAAGTGAATCACATGAATGGGAAGACTAAAGGAATTAAAAGCGTCATTTATCGAGAAAAGCCGATTGTTTACAGAATAACCTTGGGAGGAATCCTTTTTTTTTAAACTTTGGGGACGAGATCAATTACGTTTTACGTGAACTTTAAACGTAAATTTTAAAATTATGTGAAGAGTGATATTATTATCTATTTTTGCATATGCGTAATATTTCAAAATGAGTTGTGCATCTTTATGTTACGCTAACGAAGCTTTTACTTTCTTACCTATAAATCAATATTCAATTCTAATGAAGTTAATATTACGCGTTCTCTAAGTTGCTTAAATTTTTGTATGTTAAACTGAGGTAAGAATATTGTGTATATTTGTTTGCGTTATTCCTGTCCATGAAAATCACATCTCTCATTCAAAATAAAACGCCATTTTGCGTCTTATTCGCGCACTTTTTTAAGAAGCATTTTCAATGTATTTTAAAAATATATGAAAATTTTTAACAGTTTTAGAAAAGTGCAAGGGTTTTATGGATTAAGCGAAAGATATTTTGGTGAAGTGCGTTAGATAATAATTAAGCAGAGTTTCGTCTTAATTTTGAAAAATGGGGGAGAAGTTTTGAAAATAAGAAAACCTATACATGTAAAACATCTTCAGTGGTGTTTACGGTATTTTTTACTCAATAATCTATACAATATTTTTATTCGTATTTTATTTGTAGCAGGAGGATTTCTATTTTCCTCTTACGCGGAAGCTGAAATAGCTGGAAAGCTGCCTTCTTTTTTTAATTCACATGAACATTTGATACAACCTGATACCAAGGGTATTATTCGTTTGCGTTTTGTAACAACTTTTGATTTTCCTCCTTTTAATTTTCTTGATCAAACGGGGCATCTTGCAGGTTATAATATCGATTTATTGCGCGCTATTTGCTCAAAATTAAAATTAGAAAAATTTTGTGAAGTAGAAGTTATTCCTTGGAACGAGCTTGTGGAGCATGTCAAAAATGGTGGTGCAGAAGTCATTATTGCTGGTTTAAAGGAAACAAGTGAAACCCAGCAAGATCTTGTCTTTACAAAGTCATATTTGCGCTTTCCAGCGCGATTTTTTGCTTCTCGAAAGTTAAATCTCGATGAACCAATAAGCAATCAATTAGTCCATTTAACCAGTGGTGTTTTGTCTAAAAGTGTTCACGAAAAGCTCTTTCATTATTATTTTCCTAAAGCCCAATGGCAAGGGTTTAAAGAGAGAGAAGAGCTCTATAAAGCCTTACAGGAGCATAAAATTGATCTTATTTTTGATGATGGATTTGCTTTATCGTTATGGGCCCAAAATCAAAAATCTGTTGATTGCTGCCATTTTGTTGGAGGAGTATATATGGCACCACAGTTATTGGGGCAAGGAATGCAGCTTGCTGTTGCAAAAAAGAACGAAAGATTGATTGATATCCTCAATTATGCACTCAAAGCTCTGGAAGAGGATGGTAAACTTACAGAGCTTTATTTGCGTTATTTTCCAATAAGTTTTTACTGATGAACAGTTTTTTAGTTTTTTTAGTTAAGAGCTGTTAATCTTTCCGTACCGAGTCGATAGGAGATGGCTTCCGCGAGATGATGACGTGAAAGATTATCGGCTCCATCAAGATCAGCAATTGTGCGCGCAACTTTGAGAATGCGGTGATAAGCACGTGCAGAAAGGTGCATTTTTTCACTCACATCTCGTAAGAGTATGGCGGCATTTTTATCAGGAATGGCAATTTGTTCTATAATTTTAGCAGGGCAATCGCCATTGGTTCGGATATGGTTAAACCCTAGTTTTGCAAAACGTTTGGCTTGAATGGCACGACACCGTGCGACGCGTTTTGCGACATCACAGCTTTTTTCTGATTGCTCTGGTTGTATAAGGTCCATCGCTGTCAAAGCAGGAACATCAATCCGTAAATCAATTCGATCGAGAAGTGGACCAGAAATACGGGATTGATAATCGATTTGACAACGTATTCCTTTAGCACAAACATGGCCTTTTTCACCTGCCATACCACATCGGCAAGGATTCATTGCAGCAATGAGTTGGAAGCGAGCAGGATAGCTGATATGGTGATTAGCCCTAGCGATAACCGATTCTCCACTTTCTAAAGGTTGACGAAGAGAATCAAGAACCTGCGGAGAAAATTCAGGCAATTCATCAAGAAATAATACGCCATTATGGGCAAGTGAAACTTCTCCCGGTCGTCCTTTAAGCCCCCCACCAATCATTGCAGCCATAGAAGCAGAATGATGTGGAGCACGAAAGGGGCAATGAAGTGAAATGGTATTATGAATTGTTTCTCCTGTAATAGAAGCAATCAGAGAAACATCTAAAAGTTCACGACTATCAAGAAGGGGTAAAATAGAAGGTAAGCGTTGCGCTAACATAGATTTTCCAGCACCAGGAGGACCGACAAACAAAAGGTTATGGCGTCCACCAGCACAAACTTCTAAGGCACGTTTGGCTGTTTTCTGTCCTTTGATTTCGCAAAGATCTGGAAATTCAGTTTCGATAGTATATTGGCGCGGTTGTGGACGTTTTTGAATTTGGGTTCCTTTAAAATGATTGACGATAGTGAGAAGAGTCTCTGGGGCAAGAATATTTATTTCTGCATTTGCCCATGCTGCTTCAGGTCCACATTGAAAGGGACAAATCAGTCCTTTGTCGAGTGACACTGCTGTCATAGCAGCGGGTAAAACACCATTAACAGCGCTCAGTGAACCATCCAGTGACAATTCACCTAAAATGACATAGTCTTGCGCTACTTCAGGAGGGAGGATTCCCATAGCGAGCATTAAGCCTATGGCAATCGGCAAATCATAATGTGATCCCTCTTTAGGTAAATCAGCTGGTGCGAGATTAATTGTAATTCGTTTGGTTGGCAGAGAAAGCCCACAAGCATGAAGGGCAGCTTTTACACGTTCACGGCTTTCTGCAACTGCCTTATCAGCTAATCCAACGATAGCCATTCCTATTTTACCGGAAGAAATCATAACCTGTACATCGACAGGAACTGCTTCTAGACCCCGAAAAGCAACAGTTGTAATCCGTGCTATCATTTATCTCCCCCCCCTTTAGACTTTGGAGAGACAATCATATCTACGCATAAAAATCAAGAAGCATCTCTATGGTTTTTTTAATGGATAGATCTATATACGTACGCAGGTTTTTATAGCGTTCTCATGGCAAGTTATTTATACGAATTTAACCATGATAATATGGAGCGTAATAAAACATTTATAATAAGCTAAATTAATATGTTAAGAAAAAGGAATGAGGCTGTTTGTGTGATACAACAGGGAAGAATTTTGTGAAGATATGAGGGGAGGATGACGTTATGTATCGCAGAGTGTTATTTGATGTGATAAAACGTATAAAGTGTGCAAAGTAGTTATATTTACCTTTTTTATTTTATATTATTTAAAGTGTAGTAGATACAAAGTGTATTAAAGGTATCTGATTTATGGTATGCCAGATAAGAGTTTTTTTAAAATCAGGAACTGTGCGCTGTGTATTTATAAGCTTGTGTTTTGCTTTTTCTTTTCCACAGCCACTTGCTGCATTTGATTTTTTCGGCATCCCTTTTTTGGGTCAAAAGAAAACAAATTCTTCTTCACATTATGTCAAAAGTACAGAGAGATTTTATAAAGTTGATATTATTACACCACCAGGAGCACCATTAGAAGGTATAAAAATAGTTAAATCTGTCTCTTCTCTCTTTGCTGATAAAGAGAAAGCATCTGCGAGTTCATCTGGTTTGTTAGCCAAAGCGCGTTCAGATTATCGGGCTATTCTTTCTGCTCTTTATGCTGATGGGCGTTACGGTGGTGTTATTAGTATTAAGATTAATGGCTTAGAAGCTGCTGATTTAAGTCCAGTAACGCAACTTCCAGCACAATCCAATATCGTTATTACGATTAATGCTGGTCCACAATATATTTTTAGCCTTGCAAATATTGATAAAATAGCTCCTTATGAAAAACGTAAAGCGCATAAAATGCCCACAATTGAAGAATTGGGGTATAAAGTTGGAGCGATTGCTAAATCTGAAACCATTTTAAAAGCAGAAAAATGGGCGGTAGAAGGGTGGCGTCAACAAGGTTATGCTAAAGCTAAAATTATAAAAAGTGATATCGTAGCTGACCATGCTGCATTGCGTGTTGAAGGACGGATTGTTGTTGATCCTAGACAAAAGGCTTATTATGGTCCTTTAAGTGTACGTAATATAAGTAAGCCCCCCCGTGTAAATTCAGCTTATATTGCATGGATGACTGGATTGAAGCGAGGTCAGAAATACGATTCCGATGCGTTAGCTAAGGCAAATGAGCGTCTTGCGCGCCTTGGCGTTTTTCGTGCTATCAATATACGTGAGGCTGATACCATTAACCCAGATGGCAGTTTACCGCTTATGCTTGTCGTACAAGAACGCAAACCGCGTCGTTTCGGTATAGGTGGCAGTTATTCAACATTAGATGGTGCTGGTTTTGAAGCTTATTGGATGCATAACAATCTTTTTGGCCACGCAGAAGTTCTGAAACTTGAAACAAAAGTGAGTGGTGTTGGCAGCAACAAAAAAAAATCATATAATTTCAAAAATTTTGATTATCTTTTCGGTGGTACGTTTATAAAACCTGGTGTCCTCACGCCTGATACAGATCTCAGATCAGAATTAAAAATACAGCAAGATGTTTTAGAAAATTATACAACAAAAGCTATAAAAGGGAAATTAGGCATTAGGCATATTTTCAATAGTAATTTATCGGGACAGACTGCTGTAGAAATTTCAAATAGTTACTCACGTGATATTTATTTTGGGAATCGTAATTTTACAACAATTGGTTTCCCTACCGGTTTGATTTACGATAGTCGTAATAATAAGTTCAATGCAACAAAAGGGTTATATGGTGAAGTTCTGATTGAGCCTTTTTATGAAATGCGGTTTAACAATTTTGTGACAAAAATAACGGCAGAAGGTCGGTCTTATTGGGCGCTAGATGAAGGGAATCGTTTTGTTTTTGCGGCACGGGCAAAGATTGGTACGATTCTTGGGAATGAAACAGCACAAGTTCCTGCGGATACGCTCTTTTTTGCTGGTGGTGGTGGATCTGTTCGTGGTTATGCTTACCGTAATATTGGTGTCAAAGTAGAAAATGATGCAGTCGTTGGTGGACGAGCGCTTATTGAAGGTGCGGCAGAATTGCGTGTTTCTTTAAATGATAAAATAGGATTTGTCAGTTTTCTTGATGGAGGTATTGTAGGGGAGAAAGCTAAATTTGATTTTTCTCAAAAAATTAAATGGGGAGCTGGTATAGGAGGTCGTTATATGACGGGTCTTGGTCCTTTACGCGTTGATTTAGCCTTTCCTTTAAAGAGAGAGCAGGGTGATCCTCGCATTGGTTTTTATGTGGGTATAGGACAAGCATTTTAATGAAAAAAAGTGTACGTTTATCAGCTTTCTTCTTTGTGTTTTTGTTTTTTGGGGTAGGTAGTTTTGTTTTTGCGCAGAGAGAAGGCCGTCTTCCCTCTAACGAAGAGACAACAGATGATCGTTCATGGTTTGTTTCTTTAATTGAACGCAAGCTTTCAGCGCCTAATCGTCAAGTTCGTTTATACAATATACAAGGGGCACTGTCTTCTCAAACATCAATTGATGCTATTACTGTCAGTGATAAAAAGGGGGTCTGGCTTAAAATTACACATGCTAAAATGGATTGGAATCGTCTAGCGTTGCTAAGAGGGCGGATAGATATTAATCAACTTTCGGCAGAACAGGTTACGTTTTTACGCAAACCGCAAGGAAACTCTTCCCTTGTTTCCTCCCTTGAGATGGGTAAATTTTCTCTCCCAAAATTGCCATTTGCTCTTTCTATCAATATGCTTACAGCGCGACATGTGACGTTTGAACAGAATCTTTTTGGTTTTCCTGCTGATATGTCCTTAAAAGGCAATGTCACTTTGGCGAGTGGTAATTTTGATGTTGATATAGCAGCGCATCGTTTAGATGCACCGGGTTCTTTTTCTGTTCTTACCAAGATATCTGAGAGCGCTCGTACAGCTCAAATTGATATCTCTGCTGATGAACCACAAAATGGTATTTTGGCGAATGTTTTTAACATTGAAAAACGCCCAGCATTAAACTTCGTCATTGGAGGTAAAGGGACTTTTGATGATCTGGTTATCAAACTTTCTTTAGAAGCCGATCATCATTCTGTTTTAGATGGTAATATTATTCTTGCAAGTGTTTCAGAAGGATACAATTTTTCTACGAAACTAGAGGGTATACTGAATCCTTTAATGCCTTCTCAATATCATGACATTTTTAAATCTGGTATAACATTAAAAGCAGAGGCAAAGAGGACAAGAGAAGGTGTGACACATCTTGATCAGATGGTACTTCAGAGTAAAGAAATAAATGTTTTAGCCAATGCTGAAATAACAGCCGATGGATTTTTGCGGCGGCTTTTTGTCGATGGCAAAATGGCTTTTGATAATGAAAAGGATTCTGTTCATTTACCTGTATCAAAAACGCCAAAACCTGCGAATACTCTTGCTTTGAACATTGATTATGGCCGCGAAGGGCAACAATCTTGGAATGGGCGGTTGGTTGTACATCATTTGAGCAATAAAAATATTTATATTCGTGATGCAGTTTTTGATATGGGAGGAGTAAGCGAAAATCTTGATAATGCAGCTTCTCGTCATGTTGGTGTTCAGGTTAATGGAACGCTTCAAGGAATAAAAAAGATTAAAGGAGCCTTAGTAGAAGATTTAAGCCAAGCGGTTCATGTGCATTTAGATACGGATATTGTTTCGAATAAACCAATTGTGATTCATGACTTTAGTGTTACAGCTCAGGGTTTTTCTTCTTGGTTAAAAGGAACAATGGAGTATTTTGTTGTCAAAGGCGATCTTGGTTTAAAGGCTCAAACATTAACTCCTTTGGAAATATTCAGTAAACAACCGCTCTCTGGTAGTGCAGATATTAAAGCCAAAGGAACGGTCAGTTTATTGAGTGGCACTTTTGATCTGAAATTATCAGGAATGGCTGACGATATGAAAATAGGCGTGCAACCTATTGATCGTTTATTCAAAGGAAATATCACTCTTTCAGGTGGCGCTGCTCGAAATACGAATGGCTTCACGTTACGTCATTTGAATTTGAAAAATCAATACACCAATGTAAAAGCTGATGGTTATTTTTCAAATGAAAGCGCTAAAATGGATTTGTCTGCTCAGATATTTGATTTGGCCAAATTAGATCCGAAGATAAGCGGTGCACTTACAATTCAAGGGACAGTAAGAGGACGCAATAGCTATATAAAATTAAATACAAGTGCTCATATTTCTGAAGCGTTAGTTGTTGGGAAGAAACTTCAAAACACAACACTTAACATAAAGGCACTTATGGATAATACAGCACCGATTACTTCGTTAACGGGGAGTGTAAAAGGTGAAGGAATTTTTGCTCATAAACCTCTGCATTTATCTGCTTCTTTTCAAAATTCTCAGAAAATGAGAAAACTTGAAAATATCGATATTAAAGGGGGAAATGCAAAAATAACGGGTGATCTTTCTCAACAACTTGGAGGTTTTTTAAAGGGAGCGTTGCATATTGATGCCGATGATATTTCAGTACTTTCAGCGTTATTTTTGCAAGATGGGGGTGGAAAAGTAAAAGGAGATTTTATTTTTGATGAACAAAATGGCAAACAAATAGCCAATGTGAAGGCGCATGTTAACCATTTGAATTTTGCTAAGAATAAAATAAAAAAATTAGCCATAGATGCTGATATATTTGATCCTTTTGGCATGACTCAGTTT
The DNA here is from genome assembly GCF_000312585.1 of Bartonella queenslandensis AUST/NH15. Taxonomy (GTDB): domain Bacteria; phylum Pseudomonadota; class Alphaproteobacteria; order Rhizobiales; family Rhizobiaceae; genus Bartonella; species Bartonella queenslandensis_A. The sequence continues at coordinate 121,039 of NZ_HE997998.1, read as the reverse complement.
GAAGGCGTTATCAATGCTGAACATGTTCAAACACCTTTGATAATGGTCAATCATTTAAATGCGCACGCCAATAGAAATAATGGACAAACGGTTTTTACTGTTCAAGCGATGTTGCATGATACTCTCAAGGCTCATCTTTCTGGTCGTGTAACGGCTGTGGAACTTCCAGAAGGCATAAAAAGAGAAGTGCAAATTGCAGCCATGGATTTAAATCAACACAATCTTCATGCAACATTGCCAAAACCATCGATAATTATTTTTGATAAAGATGGAATGGCCATTAATGAATTAGGAATTGCAATAAATGGCGGTAAAATTACCCTTGCAGGGAATATTCAAGATACTCTGAATTTGCGACTTACTGCGGATGCTCTTCCTGCTACTTTAGCCAATCTGTGGAAATCCGATCTTGGAGCAGAAGGGCGTGTGACAGGACAGGTTATGATTCGTGGGCATTTTAAAAAACCTGATATAACCTACGATATAAAAGGTGAGGGACTGACAACTGTTGCTCTCCAAGATAAAAAAATTATGCCTTTTTCGCTTTCTGCTACGGGGAAAACCTTAGATCAAAATCTTACTTTGAATGCAAGTTTAACAGGAGAAGGAGCACAAGCACAAGCTCAGGGGCTTGTATCTTTAGACAAAGACAAGCTTGATCTCCATATTAATTTACAAAGTTTATCTGCACGTTTGGCAAATAGTATTATTGCAGGACAAGCTTTTGATGGGACCTTGATAGGCAAAGTTGATGTTGGTGGGACAATGAAAGATCCATCTGCTCATTTTGAGCTTTCTAGTCAAAGTTTAAGCGCTATGACACCTAAAGGACCGATGTCGATCAATATAAATGCTCGTGGTTCTTATAAAAAATCGACATTTTACATTGAAAATATAATAGCAACAGGAGATAAAGGATTAGATCTTTCCATCCATGGTCCTGTTTCTCTTAATGGTTCAGAGGCAAAATTAAACGTTAAAGGGATAATGCCTCTTGATTTTGTTAATCTCTTATTGGCTAAGCGTGGTGCAAATATAACAGGTACAGCAAGACTTGATACAGCACTTAATGGTGCGTTATCAAAGCCACAATTGACAGGAAATATTTCTATAGGCGATGGTAGCTTTTTTGATTCAAAAACCAATGTAGGATTGAATAATATAACGCTTGAAGGCAAATTAAATGGCAATCATCTTCTTATAGAGAAAGCTTCAGCTTTTTCGTTTGAAGGGGGAAGAGTTTCTGCTTCAGGTCGTATCTCTCATGATCTAGAGACAGATTTGATCTTTCATCTTGATAATGCCAATTATAATGATGGCTCTATGATTCTTGCAACATTGTCAGGTGAGATGAAAATGACAGGTCATTTTTTGAGTGATCTTGTTATAGGTGGTGATATCACCGTTGAAAAAGCTGAAATTCTTGTTCCTGATCATTTTAAAAATGCTAAGTTTCTTGATGTTAGAAATAAGAATTTAACAACACCAATTCAAACAACACTTGAACGTGCTGATCTTAAGAGCACAAATAAAAGCCCGAATGTCACAGAAGAATCGTCATCTGTTGTGCTATCAAATATGCGTATTACAGCACGTAATCAATTTTTTGTACGCGGAAAAGGGTTAGATGCTGAACTGGGAGGACGTATTCATCTAGCGGGTCCATTAAATGATGTGCATCCAGTTGGTGAATTTAGAATGATTCGTGGACGTTTTGATATTCTTTCACAACGTCTTAATTTTGATCAAGGACAAGCGAGTTTTAGCGGTAATCTTAATCCCACGGTTTATTTTGTCACCAACAATAACAGTGGTGACATTCGCGTCACTGTAACCGTAAGTGGCACGATTGATAATCTTGATATTAATTTTTCTTCACAACCGAATTTACCTCAGGATGAGATTTTGGCACGTTTGATTTTTAATCGCTCTCTTAATGAACTATCGCCATTTCAGATTGCTCAACTTGCGGCAGCAGCCGCTGATCTTGCGGGGGCTTCTAATACATCTTTGTTGAACACTTTACGAGCTAAAATTGGTCTTGATGATCTTGATGTTATCGTTAATGAAAAGGGTAATACAGGCTTACGTATTGGACGCTACATACACAATAACATTTATTTAGGTTTTGAAGCAGGGTCTGATGGAACGACAAAAGGGACAATTAATTTGGATATTTCGCGTCATCTCAAAGCGAAAGGTTCCATAGGAAATGAACAAAATTCTAGTATTGGTCTCTTTTATGAAAGAGATTACTAAAGTTTAAAAAACGATTTCTTTATTTTTTATCTCTCATTTCTAAAGTTGAGGAAGGAAGCTTAGACTAGGAATAGACTCAAAGGAGAAGTGTTTTATTGCGATGTGAAGAGAACGATCTAAAATATCTGATTTTTTGTTTATGACATTCTCTAAAGAGACAAAATTTCGCGAAAGACAGTATGTTATTTTGCTGTTGTATACTTATTTTAGAAAAATACCTTACCTTATAACACTTCCACCCCCATTTCACGACGGTGTATAGTATAACGATAAAGCCATTAAGCATCCCCATCTTTAAGCTTAATATAAAGAGCAAGTCGGCACCATCATTCTATTTTCCAGCTTGTAGGTGTTGTGATAGCCTTTGGCACTTAAAACGGTTCATTATAGGCAATTTGACCCTTTCTTATACAATTTTTACTCACACGCCATCTCTGCTTGTGATGTGCAAGCAAATGATTTTGATTGATTCAACATACTCAGGTTTGAAACGAGGGAATCTTACGCTATTCGAGTCTCTCATTCAACATGCGAAACAGTAAATTATCTTTATAAACAATATGTTGCCATTGTTAAAATTAATTGCATTCAATAAAATAGCGGATAAAGTTTTTAATTTTCATTTAAATTCAAGAAGTTTTTTCTTAATAAACCGTAAACTCTTTGCTAATCTTTGATTGAAGGAATACTTTTCCTTGGTAACGTTTTTGTTCTACAAATAGAATGTTAGCTTCCATCCATTTTTTATTTTAAATTTTATTTAAAGTCTTAGAAATTAGGGTGTGTGTTTTTTGAACTGAATATTATGAAGTTTTTTATAAAACCCATGTTCTTTTGCGAGTAATTCTTTCTGAGTCCCTTGTTCAATCAATTGTCCATTTTGTATAACTACAATTTTATGAGCACGAGCAATCGCTGAAAGGCGATGAGCAATAACGATCGTTGTGCGCCCTTTGGTAAGGTGATGAAGTGCTTCATTGATTTGTGCTTCGGTGTGTGAATCGAGCGCGCTTGTTGCTTCATCAAGAATCAAAATTTCATTGTCGTGAATCATTGCTCTAGCAATAGCGAGTCGTTGTTTTTGTCCCCCTGAAAGATTACAGCCATTATCACCTATCTGTGTATCATAACCATTTGGCAAATTCATAATAAAATCATGAGCATTTGCTGCTTTTGCTGCTTCGATAATTTCGTCATCACGAGCGCCTTCTTTTCCAAGCCCAATATTATATTTAACGGTTCCTTGAAAGAGAAAAGTATCTTGCCCTACATAGGCTATCAGGTTTCTCAGAGAACGAAAAGTTGTGTAGCGAATGTCTTGATCATTAATCAATATGCGTCCTTTTGTGGGGTCATAGAGGCGCATAATAAGATTGATAAGGGTTGACTTTCCTGAACCAGATGGCCCCACCAATGCTGTTATTTTTCCGGCTTCTATTTCTAGATTGATGTCTTTCAATACCATTTTGTTATCAGTATATGCAAAAGAAACATGTTCGAAACGAATAGCTCCTTGCGTTTTATTCAGATCTTTAGCTTCTTTATGTTCTATAACTGTAAGGGGACGATCAAGTATTTCAAACATCGTACGGATATTGACCAAACCAGATTCAATTTTGACACGGACATTTGCTAGTCTTTTTGCGGGGTCATAAGCTAAAAGTAAAGCAACAATAAAGGACATAAATTCACCTTGAACACCTGCGCGTTGGGTTGCAAGGTAACCGGAAAAACAAATAATACCTGCAATGGCAACACCTGTGAGTGTTTCCATAATCGGATTGGTGATAGCTTCAAGTGTTGCAATATTATTTGTTTGTTTTTCAACATCACAAATGGCTTTGTCCATCCTTTTTTTCATGACTTCTTCTAGTGAAAAAGCCTTGATGACTCGAATACCAACAGCTGTTTCCTGCACGATTTTGATAATTTCACCAAGTGAAAGAAGTTCTTTTTCCATAAGGCGACGGACACGTTTTAAAGCCATTCGAACACCTAAAAAAGCCAGTGGTCCTACGATTAAAGTAATGGAGATTAACACAAAGTTTTGAATGAACATGACAAGCAACAGACCACTAACGGAAAGCAAATCACGTACAAAAGTTGTGATAATCGTATCAATGATATTACGCACGGCTGTCGCATTATGGGTTACGCGAACAAGCAGATCAGATGACGTGTTATTATGATAAAAAGAGACACCTTGTTCCATAAGGCGCGCATAAATTTTGCGCTGTTGTTCAGCAATGATACTGTTGCCTGCTTTGCTTAAAAAGTAAGTTTGGGCAAAAGTTGCAATCCCTTTAAGAATAAAGATAAAAGCAATGAAGCTAGAAATCAAAACGATCATAGAAAAATTCTGCGCATCAACAATATAATTAACAACATCACGCATAATCCACGCACTGATTGCAGTTGTGCAGGAAATGATGATCATTGAGATAATAGCTGCACTGTACCAACGCGCATGTTTATGAAAATTTTCTCGCAAAAGGCGGATAATAAGATGTTTATCAAAAGAGGAAAGTTGTTTTTTTGCCATGCAGTGCTTCTATATTTTCTTGCAGTTTTATGCAAGATTGAAGGGCCCTTAATTAAAAAGCCCCTTAATCTTTTTTACAAAAAGAATTTTCTTCTCTCAATGCACGTCATATTTTTTCATGCGACGGTGCCTCGTATTAAAGTAAAATCCTCCATAAATGGTCTGTGCACCACTATTTCATTTATATAAGACGTGGATACTATCATTCTATTGGCATTCCCATATTGCAACTGTCCCTTAGTCTTTTGTCAAGATTTATAAGAGGATGATGATTTTTTTCTAAGCATATAATTCCTCTCTCACTTAGACACACAAGCGAATATTTTTGTTTGATTTCATATTGAGAAGATTTAAAATAAGAGAGAGCTGAAATGAAAGAGCTCTACGATATTGAGGACTCTTGTTCAACATGAAAAACAATGAATATCTTTATAAATCAGTACATTGTCATTGCAAGCAACAGATGAGGACGATAGTGCTAACGGGCATCATTATTTTACGGTTTTGGAAGTTTACGCCAACACCATAAATTCTTTTATCAGTTTTCATAGTGTTATAGCTTTTGGTATTTGAAATGGTTCACAAAAAACATTTTTACTTTTTTAATATTTTATACATTATCTCTGTTTGTGATGTACAAGCGAATGATTTTTTGCTGAATTCTATAAATATCTATAAATAAAAGAGTCGAAATGGGAAGATCTTACGATGTTCGCACTCTCTCATTTAACGTCCAATAATACGTACAATAATGCATTTTTCTTATGAATCGAAAAAGCATTATTTAAGCTCTTAAAAGGGTCATACAGATTTATAAAAATTTAAAAGCACCACAAAACGCACTGTGGCACTTCTAAACGATACCTGTCTGCTCATTTTGATGAGTTGCACACAGATATTATTCCAATGAAAAACTATTTAGGCGCTATCACCATCATTATTTGCCGCCCTTCAAGTTTTGGTTCCAATTCAATCTTGGCAATTTCACTTGTATCTTCTTTCACACGCTTAAGAAGCCTTAATCCAAGATCTTGGTGAGCCATCTCACGACCACGAAAACGCAAAGTAATCTTTACTTTATCACCATGATCAATGAAGCGATGAATAGCTTTGAGCTTGACACCATAATCATGGATATCAACATTTGGGCGCATCTTAATTTCTTTGATTTCGATGACCTTTTGTTTTTTACGTGTTTCAGCAGCTTTTTTTTGAGTTTGATATTTTAATTTGCCCAAATCAATGATTTTACATACAGGTGGCTCTGCATTTGGTACAATTTCAACCAAATCAAGCCCAGCTTCTGCCGCCATAGCAAGAGCCTCTTGTATTGCAACAACCCCCTGATGTTGTCCTTCATCATTAATAAGCTGAACATGAGGTACCCGAATATCCTGATTTGAACGTGGTCCGTCTTTTTGGGTAGGTGTCATTTTAAACGGTTTACGAATGGTTTATGCTCCTTAATTTTGATTCAACTACAGTTAATTTAATATACAATTATGCACATAAAAACAACCATAATTCGTGTCTTTTTCATTATTTAATTTGTTACTTTTTTAAGTGATTTGGATTATAAAAGTTTTTCCCTTAATTTAAAGAAATTGTTTTACGGAGGAAAGAATCATGAATCAAAATATTCCTTGCCAGTTTTTTTCGTTTGAGGACACTGCTCTTGCAGTACGCTTTCGCAAAGGTCTCCATTCTCCAGGTTTGGTTTGGCTTCCTGGCTATCTATCCGATATGTTAGGGGATAAGGCGGTGTTCGTTGATAGTTTTGCCCAGAAGAATGATTTGTCCTGCTTACGTTTTGATTACTCTGGGAATGGAGAATCAGGGGGTGATTTTTTTCAAGGAACGATTTCACGTTGGGTGAGAGAAAGTTTAGCGGTTTTTGAAACCTATTGTGAGGGGCCGCAAATTTTGGTTGGTTCCTCTATGGGGGGATGGATTGCTTTAAGGCTTGCTACGTTGTTAGCGCAGAAAAATAAGAAGCTTGCTGGTATGATATTGATTGCTCCAGCGCCTGATTTTACAAAAACATTGATAGAATCAGGGTTAGGTGTGAAGAAGTGGAAAATTTTGGAAGAAACGGCGCATATTGAACGATCTGAAATTAGTTATACGGAGCCTGTTCCTTTTACAAAAGCATTTATTGAAGATGGACGCGAAAATTGTGTCATGAAAGGATGTATTGATGTTGGCTGTCCAATTCATATTCTACAAGGGATGGAAGATGTGGAGATACCCTATCAGCATACATTGACTTTACTTGATCATTTGCCTCTCCATGACGTAACATTAACACTTGTTCGTGATGCAGATCATCGTTTTTCTCGTCCACAAGATTTAGATTGCCTTGAAACAGCCTTGAGATCTTTGATTAATCAGATTAATGCAAAATAAAGGAGCCATTTATTGATAATGAAGATAAATATATGAGCATTTCTGAAAAGCATTTTATTTTTTCTGATCGCGCTATTCCTGTACGAGTGCGGGAAAATGGGTATGCGCGCCGTCTTACTTTACGTATTGATACCAGAAAACAGGAAATTTGTGTCACAAAACCACCAGCGATAAATCCCTATGCGGTTGAAAGTTTTATTGAAAAACATCGGTCTTGGATTGAGGCACGTCTTGCTCGTGTACAAATTTCTCATAAAAGTGCTTATCTCAAAGAGGGGGCGACAATTCCCTTATTGGGTGTTTCTCATACCATAAAGCATAGAGAAGGACGTGGGGTAACAGAAATTATTACAGCAGATGCGGAGCAAGGGCCTGAAATTATTGTTTATGGTCAATTAGAATATCTTCCAAGACGCATTGCTGACGTTTTAAAAAAACAAGCAGCACTTATTATAACGCCTTTAGTGGCACATTATGCTCATCAGGTAGAGCGTAAAGTCAAGTCCATTTGTTATAAAGATACGAGAAGTCGTTGGGGGTCCTGTTCAATCGATAAGCGTCTTTCTTTTTCTTGGCGCCTTATTATGGCACCAAAAGAAGTTGTTGAGTATGTTGTTGCCCATGAAGTTGCTCATCTTGTTGAAATGAATCATGGGCCAAGATTTTGGGCTCTTTGTGAGAAACTTTGCCCTGATAGCAAAACATATCGTGCTTGGTTGAAAGAAAATGCTCCCAGACTGCATGCCATTAATTTTGATTCATATAAATTATAGGTGTAAAAAACTTGCAAATGAAAGCAATATTTAGCGGGAACTTTTTGTTGAGTATTTCGTTGTGTGTGTGCTTTGTCATGTATGGTGAGGAAGCCATTGAAGCTCTCAGCACGATTGTCCTCCCCTGCTTGGTTTGCTGAGTGTCTTCAATGTTTTTGCTTTATCTTTTTTGTTATTCAGCGTAATGATTTTAAGTTTCGCTGATTTATAAAAAATGGGGAGTTTTTTATGCCTGTTCTTACAAATCCACTTCAACTATTGCAGGCACTTATTCGTTGTCCTTCTGTTACACCTCATGAAGCAGGGGCATTATCAACTTTGGAACAATTTTTAAAAAAAATGGGATTTCACGTCGAGCGCCCCATTTTTACGGATAAAAATACCAATAATGTTGAAAATCTTTATGCAAAAATGGGAAGCGAAGGACCCCATCTTATGTTTGCGGGGCATACGGATGTTGTACCGCCAGGCGCATTGGAAGATTGGACTTATCCACCTTTTGAAGCTGTTATAGATCAGGGGAGATTATATGGGCGGGGTGCTGTTGATATGAAAGGTGGTATCGCTTGTTTTATTGCGGCTCTAGCGCGAGTTCTTGAGAAACGGTCTATTAAAGGAAGGATAAGCCTTTTAATTACTGGTGATGAGGAGGGACCTGCTGTTAATGGTACGGTAAAACTTCTCAAGTGGGCAGAAAAAAAAGGCGAAAAATGGACTGCGGCTCTTGTGGGAGAACCAACCAGCGTAAAGACTGTTGGTGATATTATCAAAATTGGTCGCCGCGGATCAATTTCTGGTATCATTACCGTGAAAGGTCGCCAAGGTCATGTTGCTTTTCCAGAACGGGCTGCCAATCCTTTGCCTTTAGCAAGTAAGCTTATTCAAGCATTAACACAAACTGTTTTAGATAAAGGGACAGAGAATTTTCAACCCAGTAATTTAGAGCTAACAACCATTGATACCGGTAATTTGGCGGTCAATATTATTCCAGCGCAGACAACGATTCGTTTTAATATACGCTACAATGATCTTTGGACAAAAGAAACATTGATGGGAGAAATTGAAAAGCGTCTTGCTTTGGTGCAAGAAAAAAATAATAGTGATCACTATCCCTCTTATCAGCTTGAATGGATTCCAAGTTTAGGGGATGTTTTTTTGACCAAAAATGATAAACTTATTCAAGTTTTATCTAATGCTATTAAAAGTGTAACGGGGAGCTTACCGGAATGTTCCACGTCTGGTGGAACTTCAGATGCGCGATTTATTAAGGATTATTGCCCCGTGGTTGAATTTGGCTTACCAGGGCAAACGATGCATATGGTAGATGAATGTGTCGCCCTTGATGCAGTAGAAACGCTCACTGCTATTTATGAGCGTTTTATTGTTGATTTTTTTGTATAAAGAAAGAACTGTTTGGTTTAATAATATCTTTATCTTGTTTTGCCATAAAATTCTTTTGTTGCCGCAAAACATTATCATTGAGGTTTGGTAGTATAAAGTGAGACTTAATTTGTATGAGGGGGTTTTAGGGCACGTGGTGAGCATTTTTAAGTTGGAATTTTTGTTCGTAAAGCCTTTAGTTCAGTGAATCACATCAATGGAAAACTAAGTAAAAGCTGTTTTAAGAAGTAGAGCTGTTTACTGGATCAGATTGGGTTGAGAATACTCGTCCTTTAAGGTGTAGAGAAGAAATTAACGCGCAATTCATGTATGGAAAACAACGCACGTTAATATTACAATTGATGTGATGACAGATTAAAGCCATAAAAACACATAAGAATATGCCGCTTTTCTAAAAATTTTCTACAACGTAAATGTGCTCATTTTCACTATATGTTTTAATATGGTTTTCATGCTCTTATATAAAACAACATAATCATTATATTGTATTCACGTGCTTGTTTTAAAGAAACTTTCTTAATGTGTGTTACCTTCAACGGTGCTTGTGGATAGTGTAATATACAATCTACAGGAAAACACTTTTTGTACGCTTATGAAAAAGAACATTAGATCATCATAGACTTTTTAGCTCAAAATATTACGGTAGCTTTTGGCATTTGAAGCTGTTCATAAAAGCATTTTTACGCCTTTTATAGTTTTTATTCAAAAAATTTCCTACGTTTAAGGGGGGCAAATGAATGGTTGTCATTAATGTATTATAAATAGTTTTGAAATGAAAAAATCTTACGATATTTTAGTCGTGCTTTTGCTATAAAAAATTATAATTGTCATTAAAATCAATGTGTTTTTATAAAAGATTTAGTTTGCAAGTTGGCTGATAATGTGATCAAGAACGATACGTCCTTTGGTTGTCGCTTTTAAGCGTTGGTTATTCACCATTTCTACCAATTCTTGGTGTTGTAAATCGATAAGTTTTTCCATTGGAATGCGTTTGGAGCTTAAGGTTTCATAGCGTGTAAGCTCAAAGCCTTCGCAAAGACGTAACCCCATAATGAGCATTTCATTTGCCTGTTGCTCAGTGGTTAATCGTTCTGTTTCAATACAGCCATGTCCTGCTTTTTCGACCAATTCAAGCCACTGTTCGGGATGTTTTTCATTAATTGTGACATAACGTTCTTGGTTCTCAAGGTGTGATAAAGATGTTTTTGAAAAGGTGGAAGAACAATACGGTATGTTTTCAATAAAACGTCCGTGTGCTCCTGGACCAAAGCCTGCATATTGGTGATAACGCCAATAAAGAAGATTGTGTGCTGATTCCGCACCAGGCATGGCATGGTTTGAGATTTCATAAGCAGGAAGTCCATACAAAGCTGTTATTTCTTGGGTAAGATAATACAGATCTGCTGCTTGCTCTGATGGGGGGAGGATAAGCCTTCCTGCATCATAAAGTCGTTTAAAGGCGGTTCCTTCTTCGATTGTCAATTGATAAAGAGAAAGATGGTCTGCTGCCAAATCAATGGCTTGTACAAGTTCAGATTTCCATTGTTCAAGGGTTTGTTCGGGGCGCGCATAAATGAGATCAAAGGATAAACGTGGAAAAATTTGCCGAGCTAAATCAATGGCGTAAAGAGCTTGTTCCACATTATGGAGTCGGCCAAGTTTGCGCAATGCTTTATCATTGAGCGCTTGTATCCCTAGAGATAAGCGATTAACACCCGCCGCACGGTATCCACGAAAACGTTCTGCTTCCACACTGGATGGATTCGCTTCCAATGTAATTTCAACTTTATCATCAAGTATCCACTTTCTTGCCAGTGCTTGTAAGAGAGCATCAACAGTTTGCGGTTCCATAAGAGAGGGAGTTCCTCCACCAATAAAAATACTTGTAATATGACGTGGGCCTATTTTATGGTACTGCGTTTCTATTTCGCGCTCAAAGGCGGTGACAAAACGTGGTTGATCAACACCATGGATGCGGACATGTGAATTAAAGTCACAATAGGGACATTTAGCTGCACAAAAGGGCCAATGAATATAAATGCCAAAAGGTTCATTCATGAGAATGCCAAAAGGTTTTCTGCCAAAAGTTTAAAAGCGCGTGCGCGATGTGAAAGAGGGAGAATGTCATTGTGTTGCCAGCTGTGTTTTTGCTCTGTTGACATTTCTCCAAAGGTATTTTCATATCCATCTGGTAAAAAAATAGGATCAAAGCCAAAGCCTTTATCTCCCCGTGGAGGCCAAACGAATGTTCCTTCAACGCATCCACGAAAATAGTCTGCGTGGTTATCAGGCCATGCAATACAAATGACGGATATAAAACGGCATTTTCGTTGGCTTTTTTCTCGTGCTCCGATTTTTTGGAGTTCATCTTCTATTTTTTGCATTGCTTTTGGAAAATTACGTGTACCATCGGCTTGAATTGCCCAATCAGCTGTATAAACGCCCGGCGCACCATTCAATGCATCTACCTCTAATCCTGAATCATCAGAGAGAGCAGGAAGTCCCGTCTTTTTTGCTGCTGCAAAAGCTTTAATATAAGCATTTTCTTCAAATGTTGTTCCTGTTTCTTTTGGTTCTGGCAAGCCAAGCTCTTTTGCTGATTGTATGATTAAATTGAAAGGCGCAACCAAAGTGGTGATTTCATGTAATTTGCCGATGTTATGTGTAGCAATAACAAGTTTTTTATCTGCTATGCTTCTCATATAGATTTCTCCAAAAATGAAAGGGGAACTATTT
>NZ_HE997998.1:105565-108644 GCF_000312585.1 Bartonella queenslandensis AUST/NH15 | reverse complement strand
CGATTGACAATGACTAAAATATCTTGATGAACGTTCGCGTGATATTTTTCGCCATATTGTTGAAGCCTATCTTAATGATGGTGAGCCTGTAGGTTCACGCAATCTTTCGCGACTTTTGCAACAGACATTATCACCTGCGACGATTCGCAATGTGATGAGTGATCTTGAGCATCTCGGTTTGATTTATGCACCGCATGTTTCAGCAGGGCGAATGCCAACTCAATCGGGTTTACGCTTTTTTGTTGATGCATTTATGGAAGCAGGTGATTTGCCAAACGAAGAGCGAGAAAATATTGAAATGCAAGTCAAAGAGGCTGGTCACGCACAATCGGTTGAACATTTTCTTGTTCAAGCAAGCCGAGTTCTTTCAGATCTCTCCCGTGGGGCAGGGCTTGTTCTGGCAACAAAACAAGAAGGAACATTGAAACATATTGAATTTGTGCGCCTTGATAGAGAGCATGCTCTTGCCGTTTTGGTGACTCAACAAGGAGAGGTTGAAAACCGTATTGTTCATTTGCCAGAAGGGGTTACCCATGCGCAATTGACAGAAGCGACGAATTTTCTCAATGCCCATATTCAAGGGCGTACATTGAGTGAAGCTAAAGGAGAAATTGCTTGTCTGTGCGCAGAGACACGGGCTGCACTTGATGATTTATCACATCATCTTGTTGAAACGGGATTAGCTCTTTGGGGAGGAGAAGATGCTGATCACAAAATACATCTTATTGTTCGTGGACGCAGTAATTTGCTTGAAGATGTGAAAGCAGAAGAAGATTTAGAACGTTTACGCCATTTGTTTGATGATCTTGAAACGCGTGAGAGTATGGCACAGCTTCTCGATTTAACAGATGAAGGTTCAGGGGTTCGAATTTTTATTGGTTCAGAAAATAAGTTATTTTCACTTTCTGGTTCTTCTTTAGTCGTAGCACCTTATCGTGATTCACAACAAAGAGTCATTGGTGCTTTAGGTGTTATTGGTCCTACACGGCTTAATTATGCAAGGATTGTGCCCATGGTTGATTATACAGCTCAACTTGTATCACAGTTATTGCGTTAAAACGATATAGGTAAGTATTTGTACTATAAAAGCTCATTGTATTAATGTACATCAGTACCTCTTGATTTTTGTCTGTAAAATTTCGATATCGAGAATAATAAATCTTATGAAGGAATAAAATTTTTATGTCTGATGAAAAAAACAAATTTACTGACGCTTCATTTGAAAATTGCGATTTAAAAAATCCAGCTGATCGTAATACACTTAAACAAGCAGCTGATGAATTTTTAAAAACACATAAAGCAGAAGCACACGAAGATGTTGAAGAAGAAAATAAAGAGGTTGATCCTTTAGCGTCTTTGCAGGATGAAAATAAAGAGCTGAAAGATCAGCTTTTACGTCTTGCTGCCGATATGGAAAATCTTCGACGCCGTACGGCGCGTGATGTAGCGGATGCAAGGTCTTATTCCATTGCTAATTTTGCGCGGGATATGTTATCTGTTTCTGATAATCTCAATCGTGCTTTGGAAGCGATTCCAGAAGGTGCACGGGAGAGTGATGCTGGTTTGAAATCATTGGCAGAAGGTGTTGAAATGACTGAACGCGCCATGATGGCAGCATTAGAACGTCATGGGGTGCAGAAAATTCATCCAGAGGGGCAAAAATTTGATCCTCACTTTCATCAAGCGATGTTTGAAATTCCTAATGCCGATGTTCCCGATAACACTGTTCAACAAGTGGTTCAGGCTGGTTATATTATCGGGGAAAGGGTTTTACGTCCAGCTATAGTGGGTGTAACCAAAGGAGGAACAAAAGAAGCTTCTGTTGAAATTGATAAGACTTCACATCAATAACAAGACTCCAACGTAAAATGCAGCACTCCCTGCAATTTCGCATGTATGGGATCTCAATCAAAGAGCTTTAAAGGGTGTTACAAACACCCTTTTACCTTTGAAGTGGCCAATTCCCTTTTACAATATATGGTGCATCACTTGAGGGAGATGGTAATAAAAATAAAACAAAATGATCAACTTCAAAAGGAGAAAATGAAAAATCCCCCCGATAGGACAGATAAAGAGGAAGATCTTCGGGTTTAATATCGAGTAATCGTGCAACAGTAATATGTGGAGTAAATTGTTTTTCATTAGGCGCTAGTCTTAAATGACCACGAATACATTGCATTTTTTCATGTAAAAGATTGAGAGTTTCACAAGGTTCAATACGAATAACAAGAGAATGTGGAGCATTTTCTGAACCAAAAATATCAAAACCCTTCATTTGTAGCATAAAAGGAGGGAGCTTTATTGTGTCAAAGGCGTGCATAAGTGCATCTGCTGTAGAACTTTCAACTTCACCGAAAAAAGACAAAGTGATATGAAAATTTTGCGGATTGATCCACTGCGCATTTGGTAAGCCGTTTTGCAATGATATAAGTTGTTGTGTTGTTTGTTGAGGAATTTGAAGGGCACTAAATAGACGAGACATGGTTATCTCCTTGAAGTAAAAAGTGCCACTGCAAGCACAATGGCCGATAATAATAAAGATGAATACACCGATAACGATAAGGCAATTGTGTAGAAAAATAATGTCTAAAAAATGTTTGCTCTATAATTATTGCATTGAGTTAATAAAGCTTATGAAATTTAAAAAAAAGAATATTTATGGGGGCAATGATAAGCGTACTCACATGTGTTTTATTGCGAAGATACGTGTGTTTTCTCTATACAAATACAAAAAGTTTAGCTTAAGATCCAGAAAATTAAGAGATTCTTTATGATGTTATTGCAGCTATATTTTGAAAGTAGCTTATTCGGTGTGGGTAAAAGTTTTTCTTTATTGTAAAGATATCATTTATAAATATTAAGCATGATAACAGATCAGATATAATGGGACAACTATTTAAATTGTCCAAATAATGTTAGGAAAAAAAATTCTGTATAATATAATTATGACAAACAATTACAATTTATGATAATTGTGCCAATCTACAGTGGATATTAATATTGGCATAAAAACGGAAAAAGCAATCAAAATTCAAGATAATGATGGAAGGTCCTTATTCTCTAAGGACTATCATCTTTG
>NZ_HE997998.1:95466-105343 GCF_000312585.1 Bartonella queenslandensis AUST/NH15 | reverse complement strand
TTATGGTGAGAAAGCACTAATTTTCCTCTCCAAAATTGTTATTGATAAGCTGTTCAAGAGCATTAAGAGCATCTGTTGCTTCTGGTCCTGAAACATGAATGGTAAGGTTGCATCCAGATGAAGCCGCTAGCATCATAAGTCCCATAATTGATGATCCACCAACGATTTTTCCATCCTTTTCAACTTCAACAGTGGCGTTAAAGTTGTCAACAGTTTGTACAAATTTTGCAGAAGCCCTTGCATGCAAACCACGTTTATTACAGATATTGAAATGACGGCTTATGCATGGGAGGGTATCTTTAGAAAGCATCAATATTTTATCATCCGCTATGAAATCATACTTGGTACATTAATATATTTACGCCCTGCTTCTTGTGCTATTCTTAACGCATCTGATAATGAGATATCAGGACATTTTCGAATAGAAATCAGTTTAATAAGCATGGGCAAATTAACCCCCGCAATCATTTCAACGCGTCCTTTTTCAATAGCAGGAATAGCTATATTTGACGGTGTCCCACCGAACACATCTGTTAATATGATGACGCCATTATCTGTATTTGTATCGGTAACTGCGGCTATAATATCACCTCGGCGCTGATCTATATCGTCATCGGGATAAACGCATATTGTTGCGAACTTTTCTTGTGTTCCAACAACGTGTTCCACGGCATGTAAAAATTCGACAGCCAGCTCACCGTGCGTTACAAGCACGAGTCCAATCATTTACGCAAACTCCTGTTAACTAATAAGATCCGACCATATTGGTGGGAAAGATATTTTACAATGCTTTATCTTGCTGCCAAGAAAAATTTGCAAAAAAAAGGCAAAAAGTGTGATTTTTTTATCTTTAGAAAAAATTAGACATGTTTGCGCCATATTTTTCTAAACAAAAATGCTTCAATAGCTTGACAAATGGCGGTACAATCGGCTTCACGAAGAGAGGGAAGTTTTAAAAGAGGAATGTGCAAATCTTCAAACTGAAAAGTTTTATTTGTGGAAAAACGTTCATATTGGGGACCGAGAAAGACAACACAATCGATAGTTGTATGCTTTTGGAATTCTATCATATAAAGGCCAACGCCACGAACCTCAATACCGCCCTGTAAGTTATCAGGCGTGTATCCGTGAAGTTTTCCGTTTTCTGCACGCAGCACTGTATAATCATCACTGATAAGTTTCGCTTCACGTTTTGACCATTCAGCGCGGTCGAGCAGAGAGAGGGTGAGGGTTGATTTCCCTGATCCCGATGGACCCATAATTAACAGCCCCTTGCCCCCCAGTTGAAGGCAATTTGCGTGGCGTAGTTCACATTTTGTTTTCATACTTTTTACTTTGGATAAAAGATTTATTTAACGAGAGGAAGCATAATAATAAAACGCGCACCAGTTTTACATTTTCCAAGTGCCGGATCAATAATATTTTCGGCTGTAATTGTCCCATTATGGGCCTCGATGATTTGCCGACTAATAGAAAGCCCAAGTCCAGAATTTTGTCCAAAAGCATCTTCATTTGGTCGATCTGTATAAAAACGTTCAAAAATGCGTTCAATATTTTCTGAACGAATACCGGGGCCATTGTCTTCAATTGTTAAAATAAGTGTTGAAGCATGACTTTTCATAGTAATGGAAATTTTGCCACGATTACGGGGAATAAAGGAACGTGCATTTTCAAGAAGATTGGAAATTACTTGCCCTAAACGGAGTTCATGTCCCAACACAAGATAAGCTTTTCCATGAGGACGTGGGATAATATTAAGACTTACATCGATGGTTTGCGCATTGCGGTATACTTCCTGAACGGCATGAACAAGGCTTTCCAAAAGTGGTGTCATATCAATGATCTCTGCGGTTTCTCGTGCAAGCTCTGCATCGAGCCGCGATGCATCAGAAATATCTGTAATTAACCGATCAAGACGGCGCACATCATGTTGAATAATTTCAAGCAATTTTTCTTGTGCTTCTTCATTTTTAGCCAGGGGAAGAGTTTCAACAGCACTGCGTAGAGAAGTGAGGGGATTTTTTAATTCGTGGCTTACATCAGCAGCAAAGCGTTCAATGGCTTCAATACGCATGTAAAGGGCATTGGTCATGTCACGAATAGAGGTTGAGAGATGACCAATTTCATCTTCACGCATTGAAAAATCAGGGATTTCTACACGCTGATTATTGCCATTACGTACTCGGTTAGCAGAGGCAGATAATTTGCTTAAGGGATGGGCGATTGTATGGGCTAAAAAGAGCGAAAGAACCAAAAGGACGCTGCCTACAACGGCAAAGACTTTAAATATAACCAGTCTTTCAGCTTTTACAATGTTATCAATATCGGAGCCAGTTGTTGAAAGAAGAAGGGCACCAACCACTGCACGATAGCGTTGAACAGGAACGGCAACAGAAACAATGAGTTGACCTTGTCTATTTCGTCTTTTGGTGGTAGCAAGAGATCCGTTTAATGCTCGGTATACTTCTGGATAAGCAATGCCACGGTTTTTTGTTTGCTCTCTATCAAGCGCAATACCTTTGTCATAAAATGTATTTGAATACCATGAAGTCAGGCGATCCCATATGTTTTGTTCTGTTTTAAGTGGGGGTAAATCATAGCTAAAAACTTCTCCGCTAGAATAAAGAACCCGCGAATCAAGAAGTAAAGTAGCATCACGATCATAAATACGTGCTATTGTCGTTTTAGGTGTGATGAGACGTCGTAAAAGAGGAGCAACTTGTTCGGGGTTAATGGGGAAATCCCAAGAGTCGGTTGATTGGGGGGCAGGTGTAACACTTTCACCAGTTTGTAACTCTAAGAGTTTTTGGGGGTCAATAAGGATAGAGTTTGTATCTACCGTTGCAGAAGCAGCAATAGCTCCAGCGATAATTTTACCTTGGGTACATAAACTTTTAATTTTTGCTTCAATTAAACCGTCGCGAAATTGGTTAAGGTATAAAATGCCTGTAACGAGAACGGCAAGGGCAGCAATGTTTAATATAACAATGCGGCGTGTGAGACTGGAAAAAAGCAATTGTCTAAGGAGACGTTGTATTCGAAGATGCAAACGAGAAAACATAAGAAATGGTGTTGAGGATATACCGTTAGGGGCTGTTTTTTTTAGAGTTTCCAGTTGAGAATTGTCTGTCATCGATTTGATTGCCATTCAAATTTTGCGGCAAAGCAGTCTTATACCTCGTGAAAACGATAACCTACACCATAAAGTGTCTCAATCATTGCAAAATCATCATCCACTTGTTTAAATTTTTTACGCAGACGCTTAATGTGACTATCAATGGTACGATCATCCACATAGACCTGATCACTATAGGCAGCATCCATCAAAGCATCACGACTTTTTACAACTCCTGGTCTTTGTGCTAAGGTTTGCAGAATCAAAAATTCCGTAACAGTCAAGATAACAGGTTTATCTTTCCATGTACAGGTGTGACGTTCTTGATCCATCACAAGGTCTCCACGTTTGAGAGAAGAGGTGGAAGCAGTTCCTGTAGAAAGCGGTTGGTTACGTGCATTGGAACGGCGCAAAATAGCTTTCACACGCTCAATGAGAAGACGTTGGGAAAAAGGTTTCGTAATAAAATCATCAGCTCCCATTTTAAGACCGAATAATTCATCAATTTCATCATCTTTAGAGGTGAGAAAAATAACTGGAAGATCAGATTTTTGACGTAAACGACGCAAGAGCTCCATCCCATCCATTCGGGGCATTTTAATATCAAAAATAGCTAAGTGTGGGGGATGAAGTGTGAGACCCTTGAGTGCAGATGCTCCATCTGTATAGCTTTCAACCCGATATCCTTCTGTCTCAAGTGCAAAAGATAGAGAAGTCAAAATATTGCGATCATCATCAACAAGTACAATCGTTTGCGTGATTGTTGGTGTATCTTTCATGGTTTCTTAGACCTTTCTATTGCTGTGGTAGCAAATTACCCACACCTATTTATATGGGAGTTCACATTTTTTTTGCAAAACAAATATGATACAAATTGTAGCAAAGTAAAAAACCTTTTATCATTCCTGTAAAATCTTGTTTTGCTTTCATAATTTATAATGTTTCTACGTCTATTAAGATCCCTTCGTTTGAGAGAAAATTTGCATAAAGGCTTTTTTTCTCAAAATTTATTGCACAGTTTATTATTGTCTTTGTCCCAAAATCGAACAGGTTTAGTTTTGATTGTTGAAGTTTAGAAAATCCGCCTATGTGTTTTAAGAGCAAAGACAAGAATGTGGCAATATATGCACAAAAATTTGTTTCTGCTATACGAAAGGAGGTCATAATGGGATTTTTTAATTTTATTAAAACTGTAGGGGAAAAACTAGGTGTTGGGGATCATGAACCAAAAGAAAAAGACTTTAGAGCCGCATTTGATCATTTTCAACTCGCTACAGAAAAAGTTAATATTCAATTTGAAGATGGTAAAGCTATTTTAAGTGGTGAGGTTCCAGATAGGGAAACACTTGAAAAAGCACTTTTGGTTGTTGGTAATTCACAAGGTATCTCTTCTGTGGATGTGGAGCAATTAAAGGTTATAGATACGACGCCTAGAAAAACTTCTCGTTTTTATGAGGTTAAATCTGGTGATAATCTTTGGAAAATTGCTGAAGAGGTTTATGGAAAAGGGCAAGGTGATAAAAACACATTTATTTTTGAAGCCAATAAACCAATGCTAAAATCTCCTGATAAAATTTATCCTGGACAAGTTTTGCGTATTCCTGAAATTGACCATATTTAACACATCAAAGAGGATAATTTTTTGCTTATTTTATGATATTAAACAAAAATAAGAAGCGTAAAAAAATTTCACGCTTCTTCATTTATAAAATGTGTGTTTATAATAAAAAAGGTTTAGTGAGTATGAGTGGAATTAGAGGGTGAAGTTGTTTTCATAGCGTTTACAGAGAAATCAACATCAATGGTTCCTGCGTTTTCAAATGTTAATTTTGCGCTAATTTTATCACCTAGCTTGAATGGTTGTGAAAGCCCCATAAACATAATATGGTTACCACCCGGCTTAAGTGTGACTTCGCCATTTCCCGGAATTTCAATGCCATTATGCATTTTTTCCATTTTCATAATATCATTGACAACAGCCATAGTGTGCATTTCTGTTGTTTTTACGCCGTTTGTGGAAATAGAAACTAAACGGTCTGGGGTATTACCGTGATTAATAATATACAAATAACCGCTACTAACTTTTACACCTTCAGGTGTTTCGCGTGCCCAAGGATTGAGAATTTCTATGTCACCAAGTTTATATTGCTGGGCACTTACGGGTAGTGTTATACCTGCAAAGAGAAGAGCACATACGATATTCGCGATAACCTTTTTGTATGAATATTGCGCATGTATTGTATTTTTAAAGATGAAATTTGTTATTTTCTTGATAAGAGATATACCCATTGATTTACCCTCCTTCATAAGATTCACACTTTGAATGTTTTTTCATTTTAGCAGATTTTTTATTTAAAATAAAAGCAAAGAATTGCTAAAATAAAATCGATTTAAATATGAAAATAAAAATCATAGAGTTCTTGGACCTTAAAGGAAAAATAGGGTTTACAAAGGCAAAACATCTCACAACGTTATTTGTAAATGGTAGAAATTTATGGTGCATCACTATTTTACTGAATAAAGATACAATACAAAAAGATCATACACTTGACCAACTTTTAGTATTACGACAGTTATTTATGATTTAAAATGTTTATACAGAGGCATTTTATATATTTTCAAATTTTAGAAGAATACAGTTAAGAAAAAGCTTTTTCGGTGAATTTAAAGTACAACTTTTAAATAGCAATGAATAATGAGAATATTAGAAGAAGAGCTTTTGAGAGGAGATTGATAGGTAATATAATTATCAGTATAAGCATATGGAAAGGCAGCGTTTAATACTATGAAGAAAGCTCATAAAAATAGTTTCATAAGATGCGGATATTTTAGTCTCAGGAAGTTTTGTAATATTTTATAATATTTGTGATATAAGTTATTCCCTTTTATAGAGATATTAAAAAAAGCTTTTATGTCAGTATTTCTTAATGAGCGATAAGAGATCAAGAACGCGTTTACAATTGCTCTTTTAATTTTTTATTTTTATAGACAGATATGGTTGTTGAGAATTGCGAGAAAAATAGATTATGATCTCAAATCTTTCATAAATATGGTATTTATGGGTTATTAGAGTGCCTATTTTAAAAGAAATTTTTTATTTTGGAGATGTTTCTCTCATTGTTCTCTTGTAGCAATAAAATCCTGTTCTTATATACGAGACAGCGAGGCTTGTTGCGACTTGCGGTTTATGATTATTTTTATGTTGCTTGAAGCAATATACGGGCTTTGAGTGTTATGAGGAGCTATCTTAAAAAGATGCTTTATGAAGGTTGAGGTAGCTTGCTGAATGGAGATTATAATATGGCAAAAGTAATTGGTATTGATTTGGGGACGACAAACTCTTGTGTGGCTGTTATGGATGGCAAAAACGCAAAGGTTATCGAAAACTCAGAAGGAGCGCGAACAACACCTTCTGTTGTTGCCTTTACTGATGGGGGAGAGCGGCTTGTTGGACAGCCTGCTAAACGTCAGGCAGTAACAAATCCTGAAGGGACAGTTTTTGCAGTAAAACGTTTGATAGGGCGCCGTTTTGATGACCCTATGGTTGAAAAAGATAAAGCACTTGTACCTTATAAAATCGTTAAAGGTGACAACGGCGATGCATGGGTTGAAGAAGCAGGTAAGAAATATTCTCCATCGCAAATTTCAGCGATGATTTTGCAAAAGATGAAGGAAACAGCTGAATCTTACCTTGGTGAAAAAGTTGAGCAAGCAGTTATTACCGTTCCTGCTTATTTCAATGATGCACAACGTCAAGCGACTAAAGATGCGGGTAAAATTGCTGGACTTGAAGTTTTACGGATTATTAATGAGCCGACCGCCGCTGCTTTAGCGTATGGTTTGGACAAAAAGGACGGAAAGACAATTGCTGTTTACGACCTTGGTGGTGGTACATTTGATATTTCAGTCCTTGAAATCGGAGATGGCGTTTTTGAGGTTAAATCAACTAATGGAGATACATTCTTAGGGGGTGAAGATTTTGACATGCGTCTGGTCGGTTATTTTGCCGATGAATTCAAAAAAGAGCAAGGAATTGATCTGAAAAATGATAAACTCGCTTTACAGCGGTTAAAAGAAGCGGCAGAAAAAGCAAAGATTGAGCTTTCTTCATCACAGCAAACGGAGATCAATTTACCATTTATCACGGCAGATCAATCAGGTCCCAAGCACTTAACAATGAAGTTGACGCGGGCAAAATTTGAATCTCTGGTTGACGATTTAGTGCAGCGTACCATCGAGCCTTGTAAAGCTGCGTTGAAAGATGCTGGATTAAAGGCTGGTGAGATTGACGAAGTTGTTTTAGTGGGTGGTATGACACGTATGCCCAAGATTCAGCAAGTTGTGCAGAGCTTTTTTGGCAAGGATCCCCACAAAGGTGTTAACCCCGATGAAGTGGTTGCAATGGGTGCTGCCATCCAAGGAGGTGTATTGCAAGGCGATGTTAAAGATGTTTTGTTGCTAGATGTAACACCTTTATCTTTGGGTATTGAAACCTTGGGTGGAGTCTTCACACGCCTCATTGAGCGCAATACCACGATCCCGACGAAAAAATCACAAGTTTTTTCGACAGCTGATGATAACCAGAGTGCTGTGACGATTCGCGTTTTCCAAGGTGAACGGGAAATGGCAAGTGATAATAAATTATTGGCTCAATTTGATCTTGTTGGTATTCCCCCCGCACCACGTGGTATACCTCAAATTGAAGTTACTTTTGATATCGATGCAAATGGTATTGTTAATGTTTCGGCCAAAGATAAGGGAACGGGTAAAGAGCATCAGATTCGTATTCAGGCGTCAGGTGGTTTAAGTGATGCTGATATTGAAAAAATGGTAAAGGATGCCGAAGAGCACGCGGCTGAGGATAAAAAACGCCGTGAAGGTGTTGAAGCCAAGAATCAAGCGGAGGCTCTTATTCATTCAACTGAAAAATCGCTCAATGAATATGGCGATAAAGTATCAGCTGAAGAAAAGGGACAGATTGAAACAGCAATATCTGATTTGAAATCTGCGCTTGAAGGCAGTGATACGGAAGAAATAACAACAAAGATGCAAAAACTAGCAGAAGTCAGTATGAAGCTTGGACAAGCTATGTATGAAGCCTCACAAGCAGCGAGCGCTGACACTGAAACAGAGACAAAGAATGATGATGTTGTCGATGCTGATTTTGAAGAAGTTAATGATAAGAAGGAATAGTGTCAGCCTATGTGTTGATTAATTGATAAACCCAGCCTTTGAAATATAGGGCTGGGCTTTGTTATTTGAGATAAGTTGCAACTTTGTTGCTAAAAATATACATTAAAAGCGATATTATCCATAAAGATGGATGACAGAAAAACTATCAGGAATACATGATGAAGGTTGATTATTATGAAATTCTTGGCGTGACTCGTGAATGTGATGATAAAAAGTTGAAATCTGCTTTTCGTAAGTTGGCAATGCAATATCATCCTGATCGCAACGCCGGGGATAAAGAGGCAGAGCGAAGATTCAAAGAAATTGGCGAAGCCTATGAAGTTCTGAAAGATCCTCAAAAGCGTGCTGCTTATGACCGATTTGGTCACGCGGCCTTTGAAAATAGCGGTGGTCAAGGGGGAGGAAATCCCTTTAGCGGTTTTGCTTCTGGCAGTGGATTTGCTGATATTTTTGAAGACTTTTTTGGTGAGATTATGGGAGGTGCACACCGTAAGCGTGGTGATGGTCGCGAACGTGGTGCAGATCTAAGTTATAATATGGAAGTGACTTTAGAAGAGGCATTTTCAGGAAAAACTGCAGAAATTAATATTCCTAGTTCGCTCACATGTGATGTTTGTGAAGGTTCAGGAGCGAGAAAGGGCTCTAGGCCACAAGTTTGTGGAACATGTCATGGCTCTGGTCGTGTGCGTGCTGCACAAGGTTTCTTTTCTATTGAGCGAACATGTCCTACATGTCATGGACGTGGTGAAACGATTACAGATCCATGCCCAAAATGTCAGGGGACACGGCGCATAGAGAAACAACGTTCATTGAGCGTGAATATTCCAGCTGGTATTGAAGATGGGACGCGTATTCGTCTTTCTGGTGAGGGAGATGCTGGTATTCGTGGTGGTCCCAGTGGTGATCTTTATATTTTCCTTTCCGTTAAACCGCATGAATTTTTTCAGCGAGAAGGTGCAGATCTTCACTGTCGCGTTCCTATTTCAATGATAACAGCGGCTTTAGGGGGAGAGTTTGAAGTTTCTGACCTTGATGGTGTTAAAGCACGTGTTAAGATTCCTGAAGGGACACAAAATGGACGTCAATTCCGCCTTAAAGGCAAAGGTATGCCTATGCTGCGCCGTCAGCAAGCAAGAGGTGACCTTTACATCCATATCACGATTGAGACACCACAGAAACTCACGCAAGAGCAACGTGAATTGTTGCAAAAATTTGAAAAGCTTTCAAATCATGAAAATTCACCACAATCGCATGGTTTTTTTTCCCGTATGAAAGAATTTTTTGAAAATATTTCTGGTTAAAATATGTGAATATTCTCAGAATAAATGAAAAAACACTTTTGAAAGGCTGTTTTCATTAAACTTTCTATTGTCTCACCATCTTTGAAAAGCCTTCTTTGTGCTTGAAAAGAAAAGGGAGAAGCGATTAATTGAGTCTAAGTTCCTGCTGCTGAGAGTTTTTTACATTTCACAAGTTTTATGGATAAGTCTTGCTTTTGAGTGTCTATAACGTTTTAAAAAAGACTTATCCATATAAGGATGCAATTGAATGACTGATAATATTTCGAGT
>NZ_HE997998.1:92081-95290 GCF_000312585.1 Bartonella queenslandensis AUST/NH15 | reverse complement strand
TTTAGGGCGGTGATACAAGGTATATAAGTTGGCTTCTACAGATGAAGTATTTTTAGAAGTGTGTGTGGTTATTAGGCTTGTTCGTAGAGTCTTACGTGAGTAAACTACATGAACGATTATTAGGTGAAACCAAACCAGTAAAAATTCAGATTATTTACAGACGAAATCTCTAAAGTATCCTCTCCTTTAAAGGAAAGTAAGAAGCCAAGCATTCAGAATTTTGTGTTTATCTTTCTTTTTATGATTTTTTCACTCAAAATCTCTCATAATAAAACTGTAAAATGGCAATGTCTTACCACGTAAAGCTAAAGAAGCTGTTGGGCACAATCCATCTTTTCCTAATAATATACCCCCTCATTACCAATTGTATAGAGACAGTATTTTCATAGTCTTAATCGCTGCCTCCGCTAAAATATGGGCCATTCTATTCGGATAACGCTATTTATGATTATAAATCAATTGTATTGTAAGCTTTATATGGTGTTTATACGCTACTTTCAATTTTAATGTGAAAACCAATGGTTTTTATTGAGCTGAAGTTTGGGAGTTAAAATGACAAACTGTTCTTATGTTCAAATCTCTTATTTACGATATAAAAAGATAAATAACTATTATAAGTCAGTTTATTATCATTCTCCATAACATGCATTTGCGTAAATCATTTAATTGATAGTTTTGAATGTTCAATTTTAGAGAAGATATAAATAAAGCAATTGAACGATTACTATGTCGGTGATATATCAATCTTATTACTGTAAAGAAATTTTATTTTTATCTTACAAGATCAATGGTTTCATATATTCCTATTCATTGTTAAATATCCATAAGGGTAAACGAATGCGTTGAATGTACAGTGGGGCTTAAAAATTCTTCTTTTCGATTTTATACATAAGATCATAAAAATACCGACGTTTTTTGCGCTTATTTTATTTAACTTTTCGCTGTTAATTTTTAAAGGAAGTTGTTTTCTTGTTTCATCTCGTTATGACTTTTTCGTAATTTGAAGGTAGATTGACGATTTTCAGGGGGGGGTGAATAGAGTAAAGTTTTGTTTTATTGTTTTCACTTTTCCTAAATTTCACTAAGAGATAGTAAAAAGTGATGAGGAGGCTCTATTAATGGATGATGCTAAAAACAGTGCTGTAGATGTTTTGGAAAAACAAGCAGCATTTTTATCGTCTGCTTTACCTTATATGCAAAAATATGAAAATGAAACGGTTGTAGTAAAATATGGCGGTCATGCTATGGGTGATCCTGCTTTGGGGCGAGCATTTGCGCGTGATATTGCTCTTTTAAAGCAATCGGGGATTAATCCTGTTGTTGTTCATGGTGGTGGGCCTCAAATTGCTGAAATTTTAATGAAAATGGGAATTGAATCACGATTTGAAAACGGTTTACGGGTAACTGATGAGCGGATCGTTGAAGTAGTTGAAATGGTTTTAGCGGGTTCCATCAATAAGGAAATAGTTGCTCTCATCAATGCTGAGGGTGAATGGGCAATAGGGTTGTGCGGCAAGGATGGCAATATGGTTTTTGCCGAAAAGGCTTATAGAACTGTCATTGATCCTGATTCGCATATTGAACGTGTTTTAGATTTAGGGTTTGTTGGTGAACCTATTGAAGTTGATCGCACATTGCTGGATCTTTTAGCCTGTTCTGAAATGATACCAGTTCTTGCTCCTGTGGCTCCAGGTCGGGATGGTAAAACTTATAATATTAATGCTGATATTTTTGCTGGAGCTATTGCGGGGGCATTAGAGGCAAAACGTCTTTTATTTCTCACTGATGTTCCTGGTGTTTTGGATAAACAGGGTAAACTTTTAAAAGAATTAACAGTTTCTGAAGCTGAGAAACTTATCAAAAATGGAACAATTTCAGGAGGCATGATTCCAAAAGTAGAGACTTGTGTGAAAGCCCTTCAAAATGGTGTGGAAGGTGTTGTCATTTTAAATGGAAAAACCCCTCATTCTGTTTTACTAGAACTGTTTACCGAACAGGGAGTTGGAACGCTTATTGTTTCGTAAATTGTACGGAAAATTGGAGGAGAAGGCCTTTCATGACGAATATAAAACAGTTTAAATATCCTTTATTAAGTAAACCAGAATTGGCAATATTTGCTGCAACAATATTGTGGGGTATTACGTTTTTAGTCATTCACATTGCGGTACGCTATAGCGGTCCTCTATTTTTTGTTGGATTTCGTTTTATTGTTGCATCCCTTATATGTGGAGCAATTTTTGGGCGCTCTATAAAAGGTATAACTGTTTATGAAGTTTTTGCTGGGATGGCCATTGGTTTATCCATGTTTTTGGGTTATGCTTTTCAAGCAGCTGGACTGCAAACGATTATTAGTAGTCAGTCGGCTTTTATCACAGCGCTTTATGTTCCGATGGTTCCAATCTTGCAATGGATTGTTTTCAAAAAACCTCCCCGTTTTGCCTGTTGGGTTGGTATTATTTTCGCTTTTATTGGGCTTGTCCTTGTTTCAGGACAAAAGCCGGGAAGTTTTGATTTTTCAAAAGGTGAAATTTTGACTTTGTTGGGCGCTTTAGCGATTGCTGGAGAAGTCATACTCATCGGAATTTTTGCCAACAAGGTTGATAGTCGGCGTGTGACCGTTATTCAGTTATTCTTTAGTGGTTTTTTTTCATTTGTTTGTATGCCTTTGATGGGTGAAAGCATTCCTGAATTTTCGTGGGTATGGTTTAGTATTGGTATGGGATTGGCATTAATGAGTGCTATTATTCAATTGGCTATGAATTGGGCACAAAAGTCTATTTCTCCTACGCGTGCAACACTCATTTACGCGGGTGAGTCAGTATGGGCTGGTATTGTAGGGCGTTTGGCTGGAGAGCATTTATCTCCTTTAGCTTTATTGGGTGGTTTGTTTATTCTGATTGGGATCATTGTTGCTGAACTACAACCTTCACAATGGCGTAAAAAAAATAAAGCAATTCAAAAAAATTGATTAGCTATGCATCTTTCTTATAACGATTTTAGTGCATGCGTTTCTTTCTTGCAGAGTTTTCATTTTTGAGGCTTTATAAGCTGTTTCTGCTTTTGTATGCCAAATCGGAGCAAGAGTATTTATTTGTCTAATCTCTGAAATGAGCAGATAAGTTTCATGGGATTAAAATATGAAGGGGTAAATAAAAACCAGCCCTCATCTTTATTGTTATTTTTAAATTTGGTTTTACAACTTTCAAAAA
>NZ_HE997998.1:59554-91677 GCF_000312585.1 Bartonella queenslandensis AUST/NH15 | reverse complement strand
TCAAAAAACATTCAAGAGAATACCTATAGTGGGAATTTTATATTGCTGCACGTTATTTCTTCAAGGGATTACGCTTTTCATGTAAAATAGAACGCCCAAAGCAGTCTCCTATCATGTTGTCTATTGCTGCACTTTTTAAAAAGAAACTTTTCTCAATATACGTCATATTCATTGGTGGTCCGTGTGAAGTATATAAAACGCACAGAGCAGCACCATTTTATTTAAAATAAAAGGCACCGGCATTTTTTTATCAGTTCCCAATATTATACGATAGCCTTTGGCATTTGAAAGAGGATGAAGAATTTTTATTCACACACCAGCCTTGTTTGTAATAGAGAAGAGAAAAAATTTGATTGTTTCACTCATAAGAAGGTTTAAAATGAGAAACGATCATTATAAATCAAAGCATTAACCAATAAATTGCAGAGTGTTTATGTTTTTTATCTTTTGTCGAAGAAGAAAGGAGTTGTATAAAAAGTACATAAAAACTCTACTCAATAAAGCCTATTTCTAAAGTTTTAAACGTTATGAAAAAAAATTAATTCTCCTGACATGCATTTATTTTATAGAAGATTGCTAAAAGAGCAGATTATTGCCTGAAAATAAACAAAGCGTTTTTTGCGAATTTTATCAAAAGTTTAAATGATATACGCGTCTACCATATATCCATACAACACATTAATTTATAATTATAGTATAGAATTATTCGCCTTGGATGAGAACCCTGAAAACTGTAAAATTTTCTCATTTCAAATCTTTTTCACGTTAAATCAATTCATATCACTTGTTTGTACGTCACAAGCGGGCAGTGTATGTCGGTGAAAACTATACAAGAAAGGCATCTTCTTATAAACTCTTTTAATTGTTAAGATTGTAGCAACATTGGAGGTTGGCAAAGTGTGTGATGATGCTGGCTTATCCAGTCTATGAGTCATAAAATAAGATGTAAAAAGATCATTAGAGTTCCTTTGGTATTTGATTGCGTAAACAAAAGCCTTATTTTTTAGGCTATGAAAAGTTGTGTTTTGAGAAGCTCTTTTGGCTAATATTCTTTTGAAAGGTTCTCGACATGACATAATTGGTCTTTGCGTTTTGTATTATTCTTTGCTAAATCGCCTTATATGACAATAGATCGTAATTATATTCGTAATTTTTCCATCGTGGCGCATATTGATCACGGCAAGTCCACTTTAGCTGATCGTTTGATTCAGATGACAGGGGGGCTTGACACGCGTGAGATGAAGGAACAAGTGCTCGATTCCATGGATATTGAGCGTGAACGTGGAATTACGATTAAAGCACAAACAGTACGTTTACACTATAAAGCAAAGAATGGTGAGACCTATATTTTAAATCTTATGGATACACCGGGTCATGTGGATTTTGCTTATGAAGTTTCGCGTTCATTGGCAGCTTGTGAAGGCTCACTGTTGGTGGTGGATGCAAGCCAAGGTGTAGAGGCGCAGACGTTAGCAAATGTTTATCAAGCCATTGATAATTCTCATGAATTGGTTGTTTTGCTCAATAAAGTTGATCTTCCAGCAGCAGAACCTGAACGTGTTAAAGAACAGATTGAAGATGTAATAGGCATTGATACATCTCAAGCTGTGGAGATATCAGCAAAAACAGGTTTGGGAATTCCTAATGTTTTGGAGGCAATCGTTACACAACTGCCACCTCCACGTACAGGCGATGTTACAAATCCCTTGAAAGCAATGTTGGTTGATAGCTGGTATGATGCATATCTTGGTGTTATCGTTTTGGTACGGGTGATAGATGGTATTTTAAAAAAAGGTCAAACCATTCGTATGATGGGTACAGGGGCAAAATATCCCGTTGAGCGCGTTGGTGTGTTTACACCTAAAATGGTACAGGTCGATGAATTAGGACCAGGCGAGATTGGTTTTATCACTGCTTCTATCAAAGAGGTAGCAGATACACGGGTTGGGGATACGATTACCGAAGAGCGTCGTCCTTGTGAAAATGCTTTGCCTGGTTTTAAGCCTGCGCAACCGGTTGTTTTTTGTGGACTTTTTCCAATTGATGCTGCCGATTTTGATGATTTGCGTGCAGCCATGGGCAAATTACGCTTAAATGATGCGAGTTTTTCCTTTGAAATGGAAACATCAGCAGCTTTGGGATTTGGTTTTCGCTGTGGTTTTTTAGGGCTTCTTCATCTTGAAATTATTCAAGAGCGGTTAGAGCGTGAGTTTAATTTAGATTTAATTGCAACGGCACCTTCGGTTGTTTATCGCATGAATATGAATGATGGTTCTGTTAAAGAATTGCACAATCCGGCAGATATGCCTGACGTGGTTAAAATTTCTTCCATTGAAGAACCATGGATCCGTGCAACAATCATGACTCCTGATAATTATCTTGGATCAATTTTAGAATTATGCCAAGAGCGGCGGGGAATACAGGTTGGTTTATCCTATGTTGGAACGCGTGCTATGGTAACGTATGATTTACCGCTGAATGAAGTCGTTTTTGATTTTTATGATCGCCTAAAATCAATCTCAAAGGGTTATGCTTCTTTTGATTATCAGATGACCGATTACGCAGAGGGCGATTTAGTTAAAATGTCTATTTTGGTGAATGGAGAGCCTATTGATGCATTGTCGATGCTTGTGCACCGTACGATTGCAGAAAAGCGTGGGCGTTCCATGTGCGAAAAACTGAAAGATCTTATTCCTCAGCATATGTTTCAGATTCCGATTCAAGCAGCTATTGGTGGTAAAATTATAGCGCGCGAAACGATTCGTGCTTTGCGTAAAGATGTAACAGCAAAATGTTACGGGGGCGATATAACACGTAAACGCAAACTTTTGGAAAAGCAAAAAGAAGGTAAAAAGCGAATGCGTCAATTTGGGAAAGTAGAAATTCCTCAGTCTGCTTTTATTCAAGCGCTCAAAATGAATAAATAATGCAAAGAGAGTATTTTCCTTCATTAATTGTGTTTTGCTTTTGTTGATTGGTTTCGTTGTTCAAGAGTGCTTTTGAATGGAAATTGCGCAGTACTCACACTTTTGGGGATAGTGTTTTTCATTGTGTCGTGTTGCTTACGTAAAACAGAATGCTTTAAACAAAATACATTTGTATTATATATTGTATTGGCGGACTTATTTTACATAAATATCTCTCAATACACCTGACCTCATTGCACAATGGTGTTCATAAAAAGTATAACGATAAAGCCTTTGTAAATGACATAAAATTCATTGCCATATTTATATGTCGCAAAGATGCAGGGCGCTATCATCATATTCTTTGTGCGTTTAAAATATCATGATAGCTCTTGGTGTTTGAGAAAATTCATTCAAGACATTTTTATTCTTTTATTAAGGTGTGTCTTATTCATACACTGACTGTGTTTGTGATGCACAAGGACATGAGAGCAATTGATTCAATATGAAAGAATTTAAAAGGATACAACTCTTGTATTTTAGAATGTTATTCAAGTTGAAAAACAAGGAATGATTATTATAAATCGATATTGTGTCTAATCACGTAAAAGATCGTTAATGGATGTTTTCTCTCGTGTTTTTTGATCAACGCGTTTTACGATAACAGCACAATAAAGATTTGGGCCTACTTCACCATTTGGGAGTGGTTTTCCAAGGAGAGATCCTGGCACAACAACTGAATAGGCGGGTACTTCACCGATAAAAATTTCTCCTGTTGTACGATCAATAATCTTGGTGGATTTTCCAATAAAAACGCCCATTCCTAAGACTGCTCCTTCACGAATAATACAGCCTTCAACAACTTCAGAGCGTGCACCAATAAAGCAATGATCTTCAATAATGGTTGGATTTGCTTGCAGTGGTTCTAAAACACCTCCGATTCCAACACCACCGGAAAGATGAACATGTTTACCAATTTGTGCGCAAGAACCAACGGTTGTCCATGTATCAACCATTGTCCCCTCATCAACAAAAGCACCAAGATTGATAAAGGATGGCATGAGTATGACGTTTGGTGCAATATAGGCAGAATGGCGTACAATAGCTCCAGGGACGGAACGAAACCCCGCTTTTTGAAAATCATCTTCTTGCCAACCAGAAAATTTTGAAGGGACTTTATCCCACCAATGTGTTCCATTGACTCCACCAGCAATAATTTGCATTGGGTTGAGTCGAAAAGAGAGTAAAACAGCTTTTTTCAACCATTGATGAACATGCCATTGTCCATTTTTTTGTCGTTCTGCAACACGAATCTCACCTTTATCAAGAAGGTTTAGTGCGTGTTCGACACTCTCACGGATTTCACCTTTTGTAGTAGTATTGATAGAATCGCGATCATCAAATGCTTTTTCGATGATGATTTCAAGTTGCGTGAGATAGGTCATGATGAGAGTTCCGTTAAACAAGTTGAAAGCTTCAAGATTTATTCTCTATGACCTACGCGAAGAAATGTTTTCAGTCAATAAAGAGATAAGAAAGTAGGACATGTGTATGAAAAAAGGCTGTAAAGAAAAAATAAAAAAAGAACAAGAAAATTGGACACCGCTTCTTCATACAAAGGAGGCTCTACAACAGATCCATAAAGTCTCTAATTCAGCACAAATGCGTTCATCTACTTATCGTCTAGCCTATATCGATCAAGACTTTATGATGCGTCCAGAGTTGCGCTCACAACGTATTGGTCTTGAATTTTTAAAGCCGGAAATAACACTTAAAGAATATAATATTCAATCAACAGTTGTTTTGTTTGGTGGTGCACGTATTCCCGAACCAGGGCAAGTAGCGTGGGCTGCAAAAAATGAAACACAAAAGAAAAACTTGCGTGCTATGTCACATTATTACGATGAAGCAAGAGAGTTTGCACGTTTGTGCTCACTCTATTCTGCTACGACAGAATATCGTGAATTTGTGGTTGTTACAGGGGGCGGACCAGGGATCATGGAGGCGGGAAATCGTGGTGCTTGTGATGTTGGTGCTCCAACAATTGGCTTGAATATTATTTTACCCCATGAGCAAGAGCCTAATCCTTATGTGTCACCGCATCTGTGTTTCAATTTCCACTATTTGGGGATGCGAAAAATGCATTTTTTAATACGAGCGAAAGCATTAGCTATTTTTCCTGGAGGATTTGGGACTCTAGATGAACTGTTTGAGACGTTAACTTTAATACAGACGAGGCGTATGAAACGGATACCAATTTTATTGTTTGGCAAAGAATTTTGGAGCAATGCTATCAATTTTGAATATTTAGCTTCGCAAGGTACAATCTCTCCTAGTGATGTTAATTTTGTGAAATTTGTTAATACAGCAGCAGAAGCTTTTGAAGAGATTCGTTCTTTTTATAAATTGCCTTAATTGCTTTTGAAAAAGTCATTTTTTTGAAACAGTTAATATTCTACCTTAGTCAAATAAAGTCCTGAAGGGGGTGCCACAACGCCACAACGTTTACGATCTTTAGCATGAAGAGCTGCTTCAAGATCTTGAGCTGTCCAACGTCCAATACCCACTTCCATAAGGCTTCCTGCGAATGAACGGATTTGATGATGAAGAAAAGAGCGGGCTTGCGCATAAAGGAGGATTTCCTCTTCTTCTCTTTGAATATCGAGGCATTCAAGGGTACGAATAGGGCTTTTGGCTTGGCAATGTGCTGAACGGAAAGTTGTAAAATCATGTTGTCCGATAAGCTTTTGCGCAGCTTCATGCATAGCTTGCGCATTAAGAGGCTTTGGTATCCACCATACGCGTTTAGCATTTAAAGCTGGTGGAGAGCGACGATTGAGGATTTTGAAAAGATAATGGCGCTTTACAGCAGAAAATCGTGCATCAAAGTCATCAGGAACATTTTCTACATTTAAGATTGAAATCGCTTCTCCCTTCTTACGTAAAAGAGCATTGAGCGCATCACGGACAGTACGGGAGAGCCAATTTTTTTCAAAATCAACATGAACAACTTGTCCTGTAGCATGCACCCCTGCATCTGTTCGTCCTGCTGTTGTTATGGTCAATTGCTGTCCACTGAAGCAAAAAATCGCCTGTTCAAGAGCTCCCTGTATCGTGTGCAGTTCTGCTTGACGTTGCCAGCCAGCGTAATTTGATCCATCATATTCAAGAGTGAGTTTAAAACGTGGCATTTTAAAAAACAGCAGAAATGTGAGCGCCTCGCAAAAAGGTTGCGCTATCAAGAATTTTACC
Source organism: Bartonella queenslandensis AUST/NH15 (assembly GCF_000312585.1). Classification (GTDB taxonomy): domain Bacteria; phylum Pseudomonadota; class Alphaproteobacteria; order Rhizobiales; family Rhizobiaceae; genus Bartonella; species Bartonella queenslandensis_A. The sequence goes on along the minus strand of NZ_HE997998.1, from coordinate 85,519 downwards.
GCCAGACCTTTGGAGAGAGGTTATTTCTATTCGTCCCTGTCCGCAATGGATAATCAAAGAATTTGGTTCTATACGACCAATTTCAAGAGAAGGTCCTGTTATTAAACGACTTCCAAGAATTTTTACGCGTTCTTCTTGCCCAGTGATATTCATGTGGCACCAGCAGCCAGGAAAGGGAGAGAGCGCACAGATATATCGATGAATAAATTCAGCAGGTTTTGTCCAATCAATGCGGGTTTCTTCCTTTTTGATTTTAGCAGCATAGGTGATGCCTACTTCTGATTGAGGGGTCAGTTTAAGTTGGCCTTTTTCAAGATTTGATAGAGTTTCTATCATAAGTTCTGCGGCTATATTTGAAAGTTTATTTGAAAGCTCAGCACTGGTGGTGTTATCAGGAATGAGGATGGAACGGGAAAAAGCGATAGGCCCCGTATCAAGTCCTTTATCCATTTTCATGATCATTATCCCAGTTTCCTTATCACCAGCCATAATTGCACGCTGAATAGGAGCTGCACCACGCCACCGTGGTAAAAGCGAAGCATGGGCATTAAAACAACCAAAACGCGGTGTTTCAAGAATAGCTTTCGGTAAGAGAAGGCCATAGGCAACCACAATAGCCGCATCAACAGAAAGGGCTGCAAATAGGTCTTGCTGTTCGGCTGTTTTGAGTGTTTGGGGTGTGAATACAGGAATAGATTTTTCTTCTGCTGCATTTTGCACGGGTGAGGGAATAAGTTTAAGACCACGACGTCCAGCTGGACGAGGAGGTTGGCTATAAACGGCGACAATATCATGACCCGCATTCAATAAAGCATGCAAAATAGGAACAGAAAAATCTGGTGTTCCCATAAAACTTAATCGTAATGCCATTATAAAACTGCTTCCTGCCTGTTTTTTTCTTTTGCACGTTTTTTAAATTTTCGTATCACCATATCGCGTTTGATCTTTGAAATGTAATCAATAAACAGGCGACCATCTAAATGATCAATTTCATGCTGCAAACAAGTTGCCAACAGATCATCTGCTTCAATTTCTTTTTGTTTTCCTTCACGATCTTGATAGCGCGCGCGCAGACGTTTAGGGCGTTCAACTTCTGCAAAATAGTCAGGGATAGAAAGACAACCTTCTTTGCAAACATTGCGTTCATCTGAAAGCCATAAAATCTCAGGGTTGATAATAACAAGTGGTTTTTTCTGCTCATCTTCAGAATTTCCAGAGACATCTATAACCAACATACGTAGTGGTATACCAATTTGAATAGCAGCAAGACCAATGCCTTTAGCATTATACATGGTTTCCAACATATCATCCGCGAGTTTTTGGAGAGCTGTATCGACCTGCTCAACAGGTTTGGATATTTCCCGTAAAATCGGATCAGGTAAAGTAACTAAAGATCTTATTGGCATAACAAAGAGATTAATCAATGGTTTGTTATTGGTCAATATTGAAAACGGATTCTTGCGTTTTTTTACGATAAGAGCGTTATATTACTGTTTATGTTTGATTCGTTTTTTTCTATACTGGCTAGTGAGCTTTTTTCCAAACTAATGCTTTTGCTTTTGTTTATCCTCGTCTGTTTGGCATTTTTTATGCTGGTACATTCTCATCGAAAAAAAGCACTTTTGGAAAATGAAATTGCTGAACGCGCGCGTGAGACACAAATGCAGATGGCTACTTTACTGAAGACACAAGCTGAAATGCAAGGGCGCATGCAAACGATGGCTGAAATTTTTGGTCAAAGACAGGCTGAGTTGAATAAGTCACTCAGTGAGCAACTCAATGGCATGACAGTCAATATAGGTCAAACACTTCAGGTACAGACTAAATCCACTTATGAAAATTTGAATCGCTTGCAAGAACGTTTAGCAGTCATTGATGCGGCACAGAATAATATTCAATCACTTACGGGACAAGTTGTGCAACTGCAATCTATTTTAAGCAATAAGCAGACACGTGGTACCTTTGGTCAGGGGCGGATGGAAGCAATTATTGCTGATGCCTTACCAGCAAATGCCTATGCTTTTCAGGCTGTTCTTTCCAATGGAAAGCGCCCAGATTGTCTTATTCATATGCCCAATAAAGCTCCTTCTCTTGTTGTTGATGCTAAATTTCCTCTGGAGGCTTGGAATGCAATGCGTAAAGCGGCAGCAGCGCAAGAGCGTCAAGAGGCAGAACGACAATTTCGTACCGATATGGACGTCCATATTCGTGATATTGCGCAAAAATATTTGATTCCTGGAGAAACCCATGACACCGCTTTTCTTTTTGTGCCATCGGAATCAATTTTTGCAACAATTTATGAGGATTTTGAGCCATTGGTACAAAAAGCCAATAGAGCCCATGTCATTATTGTGTCACCGTCTTTGTTGATGCTCTCTGTCCAAGTTGTACAAACCATTATGAAAGATGCACGGATGCGCGAACAAGCGCATTTAATTCAATCAGAAGTAGCGAAATTGATGGAAGACTTTGGACGAATGGATGCGCGTGTTCGCGCATTACAGAAGCATTTTAACAAAGCAGGTGAAGATATAGAGGGAATTTTAATATCGTCCTCCAAAATTATGAAACGAGCAAATCGCATTGAAACAGTCGAATTAAAAGAAAATTATTCTGAACCACAAAAAATGACAACATCGGCTCAGTCGCAAATATTGCGTTTGGTTGATGAAGAATAAAATAAAGCAAGCTTCTGAATGATCACAAGTTAGGATTGTGTTCTTTATTGATTGGTAATAATTTTTTAGTATTTCTATCTTGTTTTATTTCTTAAACGAGAGGAATAGGGAAGATGCGGCACCTTTTGTTTTTAGGGGTACTGGTGTTTCTGCTAGGGGGGTGTGCAACAACCACTCCCGTCCACACAAACAATGCTTGCGCTATTTTAGCACAAAAAAATGGTTTTTTTGATAATTGGGGTAAGGCGTCTCAAAGAGCGGAAATGCGCTATGGAATTCCTATGCCGATTATTCTTGCAACTATTAAGATGGAATCGAGCTTTCGTCACAATGCACGTCCTCCACGCAAAAAACTACTTGGTTTTATTCCATGGAAGCGCCGATCGACCGCTTATGGTTATGCTCAAGCGCTTGACGGTACATGGGCAATGTATCTTCGCTCTACAGGAAAGTCTTTTGCATGGCGTACGAATTTCGCAGATGCTGCTGATTTTGTTGCTTGGTACCATCGCCAAAGTGTTCAACGCAATGGGGTGAGGTTTGATGATGCATATAGCCTTTATTTAAATTATCACATGGGGCATGGTGCTTATGCGCGTAGTAGCGGATATGTCAGTGCTGCGCTATCACAGGCAGCACAGCGCATGGCAGGGATATCGAGGCTCTATGAACAGCAATTAAAGAGATGTGGATGGCATTAGCAAAGGTTCTCAAAATCTCAATGAGAGAGTTGATGGGGTAAAATTATTGAAAGCAAAATTTCTTATGGCATGATAAGACAGTGTCATTTTTTCGATTGTTGAATGGATAAATTGTTATTTTTTAGAATAAACTTAAGCAGTAGAAGCTTTTGCACTACACAATATATTTGAAAGATACTCTCGATATTTTTGTCCCTCTTTGTTCAAAAAATTTATAATGAACACCATCATCCATTTAGTGCTGGCATTTAACCCTAGACGAAATATCAGAGATTATTGAAAGGAAATTTTAAAATATAATGTCAATTTTCATTATGCGCATTATTGGCTGATTATAACATGAATATTTATTTAGGAAGCGTATAAAATAGCAATTAAAACAAATGCAATTTCAGCATCATAAAAAGGGTAAAATATTCGATATAAAAAACGAGACATGTATTAAACGATCATAAAATGCTGCCTTGTATAAAGGGATAATGAAAGCCCTCTAAAAGATTAAGTATCTTGCGCATTGTATGAAATGAAGCATTTCTGTCCATTATAATTGAAAAAAGTTATCTTGTTGTACAGCCCTATCGTTTAGGAGGAAAGGTATATACAGCTTTACATATAATGAATATTCAGGGCAAGATTTGTCTTTAGCGCTTATGAAACAACACGCCAGCTTCCAATGTTATGATAGCGTTGCTTTTCTCCTATACCTCAACTTTGCTCATAATGTGCCAAGAAAACGATTTTAACTGATTCAATATATGCGGGGTTATGATAAGAGAAGCTTACACTGTTTAGAATTATTATTTATAGAGTAGATAATTTATCATGACGAATCAATATGTTCTTTATATGTTAACATACCTTAGGAATGAGTTAGCGAAGGCTGATCAAGAGGGATAATTTTTTAAAATGAGTGGACATTTGATAAGGTTAAAAAACACCCCAAAAAAGTTCTGATTCGCAATAATTGAAAAATATATCCTGTTCTCGAGTCTTTATTGAAGTAGTTTACACCTTTTAAAAGATATCCATAATGAATATATTATGATTTTGCGGAAATATCATAGCAGAGGGAAATTGAAATTTTGTCCTTTAAAGAAAGGCTTATATTAAACAGCCTATTTTTCATTGTCATGAAAGTAAAATTTTACAATCCAACAAACAATTAAAAGTGCACTATTATGATAGCGTTGAAATACAAACAGCCCGCTGTTAGACTAAAGATTGCAAAGCACATCAACTTTTCAGATTGATTCCTCTTGATAGTATGACAAGTGCTTTTGGTGGAGCTAAGCGGGATCGAACCGCTGACCTCTTGCATGCCATGCAAGCGCTCTCCCAGCTGAGCTATAGCCCCTATAAAAACAAATTTTTCCTAAAAGGACATCCACAATTTCGACTTTTCTAAAACGAGAAAAATTGAAGATCAAGAAAAATCTACATTTAACGGAAAAGATGCTCTCTTTTGCTTCTTTTAAGCATCGTCATCATTAGAAACGCCGCCTCCAAGAATATCGGTAACATCATCCTCCTCATCGTCATCATCGTGAGATAAAAATGTATCATCGTCATCACCGAGATCGACAACACCATCTTCCAAATCGGGAAGATCATCATCTTTAGAACCGTCATCATCCTCTTCAAGAAGCATAAAAGCAGACTTTTCAAGTGCTGCATCAAGCTCTTCAGTATCTACTTCTTCTTCATTATTTGCTTCAGCTGCCGCAACCTCAAAATAAGAACGCGGATAAGAAATTCCTGTATAAGGTGACACAATAGGATCGCGATTTAGATCGTAAAATTTTTTTCCTGTTTCTGGATCAACACGTTTCGTTCCAAGTTCTTGTTTTGCCATAAACCGTGCCTCTTTGATTAACTACATTCCATTAAAAGATAAATTTTATGGTGCTTAATCGAAAAATGATACCTTTGTCAAAGATAAATACACTGTTCCATGTAGATTTTTTCATGACGTTTTTTAAAGCATATGTTAAAGGATACGTAATTTCATAAAAGTTAGATAGAATTAAATAGAATTTCCATGCAAAAAGCAATCCCTATAACTGCCTATAAATCGAGTAGTCTCTCTGGAAAAATTCGAATACCAGGAGATAAATCAATCTCCCATCGCTCTCTTATATTGGGAGGGTTAGCAAATGGTGAAACATGTATCCACGGATTGCTTGAAAGCGCTGATGTACTCAATACAGCTTCTGCTATGCAAGCTATGGGCGCTTGGATAATTAAGAAAGATGACTTCTGGATCATACGAGGAACAGGGAATGGTTGCCTCTTAGCTGCACAACAACCTTTAGACTTTGGAAATGCTGGAACAGGTGTTCGTTTGGTTATGGGAATGGTTGGTCCCTATCATATGAAAACAACTTTTATGGGTGATGCTTCTCTCTCTAAACGTCCTATGGGACGTATCCTCGATCCACTGCGTCTTATGGGAGTGGAAATTGAGGCAACAAACGGTGATTATCTTCCTTTAACGCTGCATGGTCCCAAAATGGCTAATCCGATTCGCTACCGTGTTCCAATAGCTTCCTCTCAAGTTAAATCAGCGGTTCTCCTTGCTGGACTCAATACCGCTGGCATTACAACAGTTATTGAACCGGTTCTCACACGCGATCATACGGAAAAAATGTTAAAAGCATTTGGTGCTAAACTTGACATAGAAAGAGATAAAGAAGGTGCGCGTTTGATTCATCTTAATGGTCACCCCCATCTTACGGGACAAACGATTCATATTCCCGGTGATCCTTCTTCTGCTGCTTTTCCAATTATCGCAGCCCTTCTTGTAGAAGACTCTGATATCACCATTGAAAATGTTCTGATCAATAACTCTCGAATAGGGCTTATCGAAACATTGTGGGAAATGGGCGCTCAAATTGAATTTTTGAACCAACGCCAAACAGGTGGAGAAGATGTTGCCGATCTACGGATAAAATCATCGGTTCTTAAAGGAGTTACTGTGCCTAAAGAACGCGTCCCATCGATGATTGATGAATATCCTGCTTTGGCAGTAGCAGCTTCCTTTGCGGAAGGTAAAACAGTTATGCTAGGAATTGAAGAATTGCGTGTTAAAGAATCAGATCGACTGTCTGCTGTTGCTCAAGGCTTAAAAATTAATTGCGTAGACTGTGAAGAAGGTCAAGATTTTCTTGTTGTTTATGGGAAAGGTTCCGCCAAAGGTTTAGGTGGTGGGCATGTTTCCACACATCTTGATCATCGAATTGCGATGTGTTTTCTCATCTTTGGGCTTGTATCAGAAAAGCCTGTTACCATTGATGATCAACGCATGATCGCTACGAGCTTTCCAGAATTTATTCCTTTTATAAAACAACTTGGGGGAAAAATCGCTTGAAGCCTTTTGTTATTGCCATTGATGGACCTGCCGCTTCAGGTAAAGGAACCTTAGCACGCAAAATTGCCGCACATTATCATCTTCATCATCTGGATACGGGGCTTACTTATCGTGGTGTTGCTCATGCGCTTTTACAAAAAAAATTAGCTCTTGATGATGAAAAAAGTGCTATCACTTATGCTAAAGAACTTGATTTTAATAGCTTAAATCCTATTCTCCTCTCTTCTCATGAACTTGGCGAAGCGGCTTCGAAAATAGCGCTTAAGCCTGCTGTGCGCAAAATTCTTGTCGAAAAACAACGTAATTTTGCTAAAACTTTACCTGGAAGCGTGCTCGATGGGCGAGATATTGGCACTGTCGTTTGTCCTGATGCTGATATCAAGTTCTATGTTCTAGCTAACGTTCAAACACGTGCTAAACGTCGCTACCAAGAGATTTTAAAAAAGGGAGGACAAGCAAATTATTATAAAATCCTTTCTCAACTTGAACAGCGAGACAGTCGCGATATAACGCGCAAACAAAGTCCCCTAAAACCAGCAAAAAACGCCCACTTGCTTGATACGTCAGAATTGAGTATAGAAGCAACATGTGCAATTGCATGTAGTTTTATTGATCCAATCATAAAAATACATATAATTAGATAAACTCGTTAAGGTAGCTTCCAGCCTAGCGCTAACATTTTTCCTTTATTCAAGGAAAAGGCTAAGGAGTTGCCAATGTTAACACTAACCTAGCGCTCATACCTTATACAAGGTATATTTTAGGAGTTCTTATGTCACAATACAATCCCACAACAGCGGATTTTGAAGCCCTTTTAACAGAATCTTTTCAAACCAATGATCTTAATGAAGGATCTGTTGTTAAAGGTCGTGTTATTGCAATCGAAAAAGACATGGCCATTATTGATGCTGGACTTAAAGTTGAAGGACGTATTCCTCTCAAAGAATTTGGAGCGAAAGCAAAAGATGGTTCTTTGCAAGTTGGCGATGAAGTTGAGGTTTATATTGAACGCATTGAAAATGCCATGGGTGAAGCTGTTTTATCGCGTGAAAAAGCACGGCGCGAAGAAAGTTGGGTCCGTTTAGAGGAAAAATTCAATGCAGGTGCGCGCGTTGAGGGCGTTATTTTTAGCCAAGTAAAAGGTGGCTTTACAGTCGATCTTGATGGTGCTGTTGCTTTTTTGCCGCGTAGCCAAGTTGATATTCGTCCTATTCGTGATGTTTCGCCTCTCATGCATAATTCACAATCCTTTGAAATTTTGAAGATGGATCGTCGTCGTGGCAATATTGTTGTTTCACGTCGTACTGTCTTAGAAGAAAGTCGCGCTGAGCAACGTTCAGAAATTGTACAAAATCTTGAAGAAAACCAAATCGTTGAAGGTGTGGTGAAAAATATTACAGATTATGGTGCGTTTGTTGATCTTGGTGGGATTGATGGTCTCTTACACGTTACAGATATGGCATGGCGGCGTGTTAACCACCCATCTGAAGTGCTGACAATTGGTCAAACGATTAAAGTTCAGATTATTCGCATCAATCAAGATACACACCGTATTTCTCTTGGCATGAAACAGCTTGAAAGTGATCCTTGGGAAAGCATCAGTGTCCGGTATCCAATCGGTAAAAGAATTACGGGTGCTGTTACCAACATTACGGATTACGGTGGTTTTGTTGAAATTGAACCAGGAATTGAAGGGTTGATCCATGTTTCTGAAATGAGCTGGACAAAGAAAAATGTTCACCCTGGAAAGATTTTATCTACATCACAAGAAGTAGAAGTGGTTGTTCTTGAAATTGATCCTTCTAAACGGCGTATTTCTCTTGGTTTAAAGCAAACATTTGAAAATCCATGGGAAGCTTTTGCCAATAAATTTCCTGTCAATTCACAAATTGAGGGAGAGGTTAAAAATAAAACAGAATTTGGTTTATTTATTGGGCTTGAAGGCGATGTTGATGGTATGGTTCATCTCTCTGATCTTGATTGGAACCGTCCAGGTGAACAAGTCATTGATACTTACAATAAAGGCGACATCGTTAAAGCTGTGGTCCTTGATGTTGACATTGAAAAAGAGCGTATCTCTCTTGGAATTAAGCAGCTTTCTAGTGATAAAGTTGGAGAAGCGGCTGCTTCTGGCGAATTGCGAAAAGGTGCTGTTGTAACTTGTGAAGTGGTTGCTGTTAACGACAATGACATTAATGTGAAATTGATTGACCACAACCTTGAGACAACCATTCGCCGTGCTGATCTTGCCCGTGATCGTGATGAACAACGACCTGAGCGTTTTGCAATTGGGCAAAAGGTTGATGCACGCATCACAGCATTTGATAAAAAAACACGTAAAATTTCAGTATCAATCAAAGCATTAGAAATTGCAGAGGAAAAAGAAGCTGTTGCTCAATATGGTTCCAGAGATTCAGGGGCTTCTCTTGGCGATATTCTTGGTGCAGCTTTAAAAAAACAAGAACAAGACTAATCATCAATCATTAAAATTAATGGTGTTATTAAGGTCACTCATTTTAGGAGTGACCTTTTTATTTTCTAAAGAAATTCTCTACTTATTTTTTAATGATTGCATTAAAAAATATTATAACTGTTTGCAAATAAAAACAAAAAGTTTGTTTTTTGTCTATCAACGGTTCACGATTGAGATAAAATGCTTACAATTTAAATAAAAAACGATGTAATTGAATAACAATGGGACATTATGGCGTGCACAATACCTCTCATAAAATACTTTTTTTCTCACAAGAAGGGAAAAAATTATTTTATTAATACGGACTTTCCTCTTCGTGCAATTTATAAAATACAGGAAGATCTTTATACCCTAGGGATGATATAGCTTCTGGCAAAGAAATTTTACTTCCTGAATATGAAGGAGTAGAGGATTTTCGCAAGAGATTGAATGAAAATGCTAAACTTATCCTGCATGCCTTTCATACCAGTGATTTTGCTGCTCAAAATGATGAAACTATTGCACCATCTGCTCAATGGCTCATTGATAATCATTACAGCATTGATAAAACCATACAACAATTACGCCGTAATCTTCCAAAGTCCTTCATAAAGCAACTTCCTCTTTCTACTCAAAAAGCAGGGATACCACGTATTTTTTCTTTAACTTGGTTTTATATTGCACATACCGATAGCAGTTTCTCACAAGAAACGCTTACAGCTATGATCAATGGGTTTCAAGAAGTTTGTGCGCTCACAATTGGTGAATTGTGGGCTCTTCCTTCTGTTATGCAAATGCTGCTCATTGAAAATGTTCGTCGTCTTTCAGTGCGTATCGAAAAAGCGCGACATATGCGCCATCTTGCTAATCAAGTAGCTGATAAAATTTCTCTTGTAGAAAATAAAACAAGTTTAAACTCTCTTTTTACGCAGTACAAACCATTCACTGTTGACTCAACTTTTTCAGCGCATTTATTCTATCGCTTACGCAGTGCATCTGTCGATTCAACGATAGTATTAACTTGGCTTGAAAAGCAATTGGAAAGTCAAGGAAGTAGCTTAGAAAGCGCAACAGCTGATGAACACACTCGACAAGCGGCAGATGGTGTGACCATGGGCAATATTATTCGTGCTCTTAAAGCTATAGATGATGTTGATTGGACTGTATGGTTTGAAACAGTCAGTTGTGTCGATGCTATTTTGCGTAAGAATAGTGATTTTTCTGAAATTGATTCTCATTTACGCAGTACTTATCGACAAATCATTGAAAAAATTGCACGTTTTTCGCCTCTTAGCGAGCTGGAAATTTCCCATAAAGCTGTAGAAATGGCCAACACCACCTTTGAAGATATGCCTCATTATTCCTCTATTGGGTGGTATCTTGTCGATGATGGTCGTTATGCCTTTGAAAAGGCTTGTGGATATACTCCGCCTCCTCTCATAAAATGGGCAGGCACTTTTTATTGCTTAAAACTGAGAGTCATTGCCATTCCTGTTTCTTTTCTAACACTTGCTCTTTTACTTGCAGTTTACACCCTTTTACAAATATCTGGTATGACACCACGGATGTCCCTTTGTTTTACTGTATTGGCGCTTTTTCCTGCTATGGATGCGGCTTGTGCTTTATTTAATACGGTTATTTCGTGATTTGTTCCATCAAGACAGCTCATTGGTTATGAATATAAAGAAGGTATTCCGAAACATGCACGTACAATGGTTGTTGTGCCTACTTTGATAACATCACGCGATGATATTGATGCGCAAGTGCATAATCTTGAAGTGCACTATCTTTCCAATTCTAAAGGTGCTGTTCATTTTGCACTCATTACAGATTGGGTGGATGCTCCCTTGAGAGAAACGCAAGATGATCTTGATTTGTTGCACTATGCGCAAAAAAGTATTGATAAACTCAATAGTCGTTATCATCGTGATGAACTTCCTGTTTTTTTCCTTTTACATCGCCGACGTCTTTATAATAGCAGCGAAAAATGTTGGATGGGATGGGAACGAAAGCGGGGAAAACTTCATGAACTCAATCGGCTCTTAAGAGGCGATAAAAATACGAGCTTTTACCCTACCAGTCCATATCTTCCTATGGATTGCCGTTTTGTTATGACGCTGGATGCCGATACACGTCTTACCCCCGAGAGCGTCACAAAACTTGTTGGAAAGCTTAACCATCCACTCAATCATCCCATTTTGATCCGCAAAGTGGAAAAGTTGTAAAAGGCTATAGCATTTTGCAACCACGTATTATTCCTTCTCTGACAACAGGAAAAAAAACATCAATTTTCCAACGGGTTTTTTCTACCAACCGTGGGATTGATCCTTATGTTTTTGCTGTTTCTGATACTTACCAAGATCTTTTAGGAGAAGGCACCTTTATCGGTAAAGGTCTTTATAATATTGATGCATTTGAACAAGCACTTAACGGCAAAGTTAAAGAAAATACGGTTCTCAGTCATGATCTATTAGAAGGAGGATACGCTCGTAGTGCTCTTGTAAGTAGCATAGCAGTCATTGAGGATTATCCAACAGCTTATAATATTGATGTTATGCGTTATCATCGCTGGATTCGCGGTGATTGGCAACTTTTGCCTTATCTTTTTTTGCCTCGTCAAATAAGCTTGGTGACGCGTTGGAAAATGCAGGATAATTTGCGTCGTTCTCTCACACCACTGATGTGGTTAATTGCAGCATTTGCAGGATGGGCTCTTTTGCCATTAAAGAGTGCTATCGTCTGGCAGATATTTTTATTGCTTAGCGTCTTCATTGCACCCATTTTATGTGTATTAAAAACGCTTGTTGCATCCAATATAGATCATTCTTTGCGCGGACATTTTCAATTAATTTGGAATAAAACTGCTTTTACAGGTGCTTATATATTTCTTTAAATAACTTTTCTTGCTCATTCGGCGTATTTTATGACTGATGCGATTATTCGTACACTCTATCGTATGATGATTTCAAAACAGCATCTGCTTGAATGGAAAACTTTTGTCGCAACAAAATCAATGCCCAATAGTTTGCGTTTCTACATGCTTACAATGGCACCAGCGTCGCTTATTGGTGCTCTTGCTCTAATACTCCCTCTTTTTTTTGATAGTTTTGTAAGCTTTATTGCTTTGCCTTTTGGGATAGCATGGTTTTTTTCACCTTTCATTGCTTGGGTTGTGAGTCGACCTTCAACATTTCAAGATAGCCTTTATCTTTCTTCAAAAGATGAAAAAATTCTTCGTTCTATTGCACGGCGGACGTGGCTTTATTATGCAACCTTTGTCAATGCACAAAACAACTATTTGCCTCCCGATAATTTTCAAGAAGATCCTGAACCTCTTGTTGCTCAACGTACATCTCCTACGAATATCGGGGTTTATCTTCTTTCTATTATTGCTGCCCGTGATTTTGGCTGGATTGGTTTTGAAGAGACCATCACCCGTATTGAATGTACATTACACTCTCTTGCAAAAATGGAAAAGTTCCGTGGTCATCTCTATAATTGGTATGAAACCGATACACTCAGACCTCTTTTACCCACTTATGTATCAACCGTTGATTCAGGAAATCTTGCTGGTCATTTGATCACATTTTCTTCTGCTTTAAGTGAATGGGCTGAAAAACCGCCTCTTCTTTTTCAAAGTAATCGAGAAGGTTTATCGGATGTTCTGACTATTCTTGAAGAAACTGTCAAAGAAATTCCAGATCATCAACCCCGTTTATGTTCCTTACACCAAAGAATCGAAGAAAGTATCGCTCGTTTTCATCACTCTGTCCGTACTTTTGTAGATCAAGAAAATACGATCCCTTCTCACATTAAGGATCTTTCATGTGCAGCCCACGATATTCTACATTTAATCGATGAACTCGACCAAAAAATTCAAACAATAGAATCTGCTCGTGCACTTTCTTGGGTTAAATGCCTTATCGAAACCTGCGATGCTCATCATCATGATGCAACGGTTCATTGTGATACTGAAAAATTATGCAAAAAACTAAATAGGTTAGCTACATCGGCACGGCAAATAGCCTTTGACATGAAATTTGATTTTTTAGAACAACCTAAACGGCATCTTTTATCGATAAGGATATCGTGTACAAGAAAACAAACTCGATGAAAATTGTTATGATCTGCTTGCTTCAGAAGCACGTCTTGCAAGCTTCTTTGCCATTGCGAAAGGAGATATAAAACTTAAACATTGGTTTCATCTTGGTCGACTCCTCATCCCCGTAGGTTGGAAAGGTGCGCTCCTCTCATGGTCTGGTTCCATGTTTGAATACCTTATGCCATCTCTTGTAATGCATGAACCTTTAGGCTCTTTACTAGATCAAACAAATCGATTGGTTATTCGATGTCAAATACAATATGCTCATACACGGGAATTGCCGTGGGGTATTTCAGAGGCCGCATTTAATGCTCGTGATCATTTAATGAATTACCAATATGCTCATTTTGGTGTTCCAAGCCTCGGACTCCAACGGGGTCTCTCACGCAATACTGTTATTGCTCCCTATGCCAGCCTTTTAGCGGCACAATATGTTCCTGCTTGCGCTGTTGCTAATTTAAAACGACTCCGTGATCTTGGAGCTTTAGGAACATACGGTTATTATGACTCTATTGATTTTACCCCTTCACGCGTAAAAACAGGGGAAAAATACGCTGTTGTACGCAATTATTATGCACACCATCAAGGTATGTATTATGCACACCATCAAGGTATGTCTATCCTTGCTCTTAACAATGTTATTTTTCAAGGGAGAATGCGTGATCGCTTTCATCGCGATCCCATTATTGAAGCAACGCAATTGCTTTTACAAGAGTATACTCCCTATCTTATTCCTATTATTCACACCAAAGCGATTAATCGTATACGCAATAAGTCTCAAACATTGGAAGCCGCTCCTTTACGCATTATTACAAATCCGTTGCTCAAACCACGGGAAACTTTGCTCTTATCAAATGGTTCTTATTCTACCATGCTAACAGCGAATGGTTCTGGCTATAGCCGTTGGCACGATTATGCGATTACACGCTTTATTCCTGATGCAACAGAAGATCAACAAGGGACTTTATTCTTCTTACGCGATACACATAGTGGACGGTGGTGGTCTGTGACCAGTGAACCAACACGCGTTATTGAAGAAGAAGCTGTCAGCATTTTTACAGATGAAAAGGCTGAATATACAAAAATGGTTGATGGTATCAAATCAACACTTGAATGTCTTATTACATCTGAAGGATGTGGCGAAGGGAGACGTCTTCAACTGATAAATACAACAAACAAAGATTGTCTTATTGAAGTTACCTCTTATGGTGAACTAGCGCTTGCAACAATGGATATGGATAATGCTCATCCTGTTTTTTCGCGGATGTTTATAGAGACGGAAATTGCTGAGGAAGGCAAAACAATTTTTGCCAAAAGGCGCAAACGCTCACCTAACGATCCTGAGATTTATATTGCCCATTTTGTTTCTAGTACAACGGATACTCTTCAAGAGACAGAAGCTGAAACAGATCGCTCTCTTTTTATTGGTCGGGCGCGATCTATTCATCGTCCCGCTGCATTTGACCAAAATACTCGTTTTAGTAACAGTCAAGGTTGCGTTCTTGATCCTATTATGTCATTGCGATGCCGTATAAAAATTCCAGCTTATGGAAAAGCAGAACTTACCTTTTGGACTTTTGCTGCGCATACAAAAGAAGTGCTGGATAATTATATAAAACATTATCGACAACCTGATATGTTTCAAAAAGAATTTTCAATGGCATGGACACGTTCACAAGTTGCACTGTATCAAAGTGGAACCCAGCTTAAAGAAGCTATTGTTTATCAAAAATATGCAACGCCGCTTATCTATCCTGATCGAACATGGCGTCTTCCTTCTGAAATATTGGCAAAAACGCTTGGAAAACAGTCTGATCTTTGGCCCATGTCCATCTCAGGAGACAATCCACTCTGTCTTCTTAGATTAAATAACGAGGGAAATATAACTGTACTGCGTGAACTTCTTAAAGCACATGAATATTGGCGTACGCGTGGCCTTATTGTTGATTTGGTCATTCTCAATGAACAAGCATTTTCCTATATACAAAATACACAACGCGCCCTTGAATGGGTATGCGAATCTTATCGACATCACATGCAAAAAACAGATGAACGCCAACATATTTTTACACTTCGGCGTGATCAAGTAAATGAACAAAGTTTTAAAACGCTTCTTGCATCAGCACGCATTATTCTTGATGCCCAAAATGGCTCTCTATCTGAACAGCTTAAACGAATTGAGGGGAATGATTTTGATTTCTCAATTCGTAAAAATTATCCGGGACCTCATGATCAATTAGACTTACCAAGATATAATGAGGAAAGGCAAATTATAACACAAACTGAACAAAATCTTTTTGCTTACATTGGTCTTGCTAGCCAACAAAAAACCTCTTCTCCTTTCATTGATGGAGAAGATCTAAAATATTGGAATGGTTATGGTGGTTTTAATCAGCATAATCATTATGTAATACGTCTTCATGGACACACCACGACACCGCATCCGTGGGTTAATATCATTGCTAATCATGGGTTTGGTTTTCATGTTTCTGCTGAAGGTGCCATTTTTACTTGGGTTAACAATAGCCGCGATTATCAATTAACCCCTTGGGCGAATGATCCAACGTCTAACCGACCAGGCGAAGCACTTTATCTGGTTGATCGCCAATCTTTAAAACGTTTCTCACCTGTTTCTGCTGTAGAATGTGATGAAAATGTTGTTTATGAGGCTTGTCATGGTTTTGGATTCTCAACTTTTAAATCGACACATTCAGAAATCGCATTAGAACTGACCCATACACTCGATTCAGAGAAACCTGTTCGCTTTTCACGTCTTATCCTTACGAATGAAGGGGAAAAACCACGCAGTTTACGCCTTTATAATTATGTTGAGTGGGTTTTAGGAAATGTCCGTACAAAATATGCTCCCTTCATTATTCCTTCTTATGAGGCTAAAAGAGGGGTACATTTCATTGAAAATCCTTATCACATTGAAAAATCTCAACAAGTCACATTTTTATCAGCATCGGAAATGCCAACCAGCACCACAACCAATCGCAGCGAATTTATCGGTGCAACGGGAAGCATAACACACTCAAATGCGATCCGTAAAGCCAGCGCACTTTCAAATACCATTGAAGCAGGATGTGACCCTTGTTCAGCATTTTCCTATGATATTGATCTTCAACCAGGGCAAACAAAAGAAATCATTTTTTATCTTGGCAGCGCTGAAAATAGAAAAGAAGCTGAAAAATTACTCAATCAAGCACGTGCAAGTGATTTTGAAACTCTGCTCACAAAACAAAAACGATATTGGAGTGATTTTGTTTCTCCACTCCAAGTCAAAACACCTGATCCCTCTTTTGATATTATGGTCAGCCATTGGCTTCCCTATCAAATCTATGCATGCCGCATCATGGCGCGCGCAGGCTTTTACCAAGCGAGTGGTGCATTTGGCTTTCGTTACCAGTTACAAGATAGCTTGTCTTTGTTATTGCTGGAACCACGATTAGCCCATGAACAATTGTTAAATGCTGCAGCGCACCAATTTCTTGAAGGGGATGTGCAATATTGGTGGTTGCCTGAAACAAATGCTGGTGTTCGCACATACATTTCTGACGATATCGTTTGGCTTGCATATGCAACAGCTCTTTATGTCAATACCACTGGCGATAATGCCTTTCTTGATACGCTTATTCCTTTTATTGAAGGTGATGTTCTCAAAAGTGGGTAACAGGACGCTTATTTTCAACCCACCCAATCCTCAAAAGTTGCAACAGTTTATGAACATTGTGTTTTAGCGCTAGACCTTGCCATTAAACGCTGTGGACCCCACGGTCTTCCTCTTATTTTAGGTGGTGATTGGAATGATGGCATGAATTTGGTAGGTATTGAAGGAAAAGGTGAAAGCACTTGGTTGGGATGGTTTCTTGGATGCACACTACAAGCATTTATTCCTTTGGTCGAAAAACGTGGTGACAACAGCCATATGCAAATATGGAGTACGTACCTTGAACGTTTGAAAAAATCTCTAGAAGAAAACGGTTGGGATGGTGCCTGGTATCGACGTGGTTATTTTGATGATGGAACACCTCTTGGCTCTAAAAGCAATGATGAATGCCAAATTGATACCATTGCTCAATCTTGGGCTGCCATTTCTCAAATGGCACCGCTTGAGCGCCGAAAACAAGCTATGGCCTCAATGCTTGAACATCTCTATGATAAACGAGGAAAACTTCTACGTCTTTTCTGGCCCCCTTTTGATAAAACAACACTTGAGCCCAGTTATATAAAAGGTTATCCCCCTGGCATTCGAGAAAATGGTGGGCAATATACTCATGGCGCTATTTGGAGCATTTTAGCGCTTGCACAAATAGATGAAAGCGATAAGGCTTATCGTTTATTTTCCGCGATTAACCCTATTACTCATGGACAAGATCCTGAAACCTATCGTGTTGAACCTTATGTGATGGCAGCAGATATTTATGCCGTTGAACCACGATGTGATCAAGGCGGTTGGACATGGTATACAGGCTCAGCCGGTTGGTTTTATCGCGCTGCAACACAAGCTATCCTTGGAATAAAGCGTCAAGGAGATTTTTTATTTTTACATCCACACTTGCCTTCCTTCTGGCCCGAATATGAAGCAAAAATGAAGTTTTATGAGGCTGTTTATATTCTTAAAGTAAAATGGGGATCTGAAAATATACTCAGAGTTAATGGAAAAGAATATGCTCATGTTCAAACAGGGATAAAGTTGGAAAAAACTGGAAAACATGAAATTATACGCGTACTTAAATCGTCAAAATAGAAAAGCTAAAGGGCTTTTTTATTCTTGCTCAAACTCTTAGAGTTGTTATAGTTTCTCTCACTCCTATATGGACCTTGTTGGAGCACAAAAATTTTAAATTCTATGAGATTGAAAGAAAGAAGGTTATGAATCATCCAGACATCGCAAGGCGTGTTTATAATCATACTTGGAAACTTGATCCCATTATTCGTTCGCTGCTTGATACAGATTTCTATAAACTTCTTATGGTACAGATGATTTGGGGACTTTATCCTAAAGTTAATGTTACCTTCTCCCTCATAAATCGCACAAAAACAATACGTCTGGCTGACGATATTGACGAGAGTGAATTGCGCGCTCAACTTGACCACGCCCTCAGTTTGCGTTTTACGAAAAAAGAAATGATCTGGCTTGCTGGTAATACATTTTATGGACGTAAACAAATTTTTACACCGGATTTCCTTCGTTGGCTTGAAAATTTTCAACTCCCAGAATATGAACTAACCCGTAAAGATGGCCAATATATTCTTCATTTTCATGGTTCATGGGCTCATAGCTCTATGTGGGAAATTCCCGCCCTTGCTATTATTAGTGAATTACGTTCACGTGCTGCTATGAAAAATCTAGATCGTTTTGCTCTTGATGTGCTTTATGCGCGCGCTAAAGCAAAAATGTGGAGTAAAGTTGAACGTCTCAAAAAATTATCTGATATTAAAATATCTGACTTTGGCACACGGCGCCGCCATTCTTTTTTATGGCAGCGCTGGTGTGTTGAAGCATTAAAAGAAGGTATTGGGAGTTCTTTTACGGGAACTTCTAATGTCCTTCTCGCCATGGATACAGATTTAGAGGCTCTTGGAACCAATGCGCATGAATTGCCTATGGTCATTGCTGCTCTTAGCAACAATAATGATGAATTACGCAGAGCTCCGTATCAAGTTTTGCAAGATTGGAACCGTTATTATGGTGGAAATCTTCTCATTGTTTTACCTGATACTTTTGGTACAGAAGCATTTTTATGTGATGCTCCAGATTGGGTAGCAGATTGGACGGGTTTTAGACCGGATAGTGCACCCCCCATAGAAGGTGGAGAACGTATTATTCAATGGTGGAAAGAAAAAGGAAAAGACCCACGCGAAAAACTTTTAATTTTTTCGGATGCACTTGATGTCGATACAATTGAAAAAACCTATCATCATTTTCATAGAAAAGTGCGCATGAGTTTTGGATGGGGCACTGATCTTACCAATGACTTTACAGGCTGTGCACCTAAAGAAATTACAACCCTTGATGCTCTTTCTCTTGTTTGTAAGGTGACCCATGCCAATGGACGACCAGCCGTAAAACTTTCAGATAATCCTGAAAAAACGATCGGTGATTCAAAAGAAGTACAACGTTATCTCAATTTTTTTGGCAATAAAAAGCGCGTTACTAGACCTAGCAAGATGTAATTTTCAGCTCTTTAAACGGATATATTAACGCATCCTATTGTTCATAAGGTTAACCTTTTTCCACCATGAGAACGGGGATGTTTAACCCTTACGGAGCTGTAAATAGTTAGGCTACTCGTTGAACGGATTCCACTTTGCTTCCAACACATGCGGTTTATTTACATAAATAAGGCTCGATAAGCAAAACTTAAAAAATATCACGATGCACTTAAAAAATTTAACCTGCTAAAGAATTTTAGTTAAGGAAGCTTAAATGTTTTATATCATTGTTATAGATAAAGGTATTTTACGGCATAACAGATTACTATCATTATGCATGTTGAGTGAGAACTCCTGAATCTCATAAAAAAACAGAGAATACTATAATATTTTTATTTCGAATAAGTTTTATGCAAAGTCAGAAAATTTATTTACGCGCATATTATAGCAGGAATACAATGTTCTCATCCAGAGATATGAAAACAAACGAAGTATTTTGTTAGAAAAAAATATAATATCAATGTGTTTTCGGTAGAGATGTATATATAGAAATTTGTACGAGCATGCTTTACAAAAATAAAGTCTCTTCATGAATGTGATTTATCATTGTTTACAAAGCAATTTTTTATGAGTTTTAAAAGGGCTTTGTACATAATTTTCTTTGCTCATAAAAATTATTTCACAAGTATATCATTAAGCAATTGCTTTTAAAAAGCTTGTTATTTCATATGCATTTTGAATAGGGAGATGTTATATACAAAACTTGAGGGAAAAGTCTCTCTCATCATTTTAACAAATAAGGCAAAGCTAAAAAGAGCATCTCATAAAGTTTTTTATGCCATTATGAAGATGGGCGTGTCACGATATAAATAGCAATCAACAATAATATAACGGCAACGAGTAAAAAAATCCATAAAGGAGGATGGACCATCACGAAAAAGGATAATCCTCCTCCTGTCATACTCATCACTGCAAAAAGTTTAACAAATGGAGAGATAGCTTTTCTTTCTTCCCATTGTTTAAGAGGGGGACCAAAAATACGATGATTATTCAACCAGTAATGAAAACGTGGAGAAGAACGCGTAAAACACCATGAGGCAATCAACAAAAAAGGCATAGTTGGCATAATAGGTAATACCACACCGATAATACCTAATATAACCATTGCCCAACCTGCTATATAATAGCAGAGGCGCAAAGGGTGTGATATCTTGAAATATTTCTTCATTCTCTCGTATTATTTTCCTCTACGTAAAATTTTACGCAAAAAATTATATCTGTTTCCTTGTTTATATGTTTGAGTGGATAATTCCTCTCCATCATTTCCCCTCTCGCTACACATTTCTATGTGCCACTATTTCTATGTGTAAGTGTCTTTGACTTTCATAAGTTCCTTCAAGATACTAAATAGCTTTGCAATATGATAATCATTTTAAGTAGTTTCAAGAAATAAGAAGAGATTTTGGAAAAGCAGAAAAAATAAAAAGGCTGCAGAATAAATCAATGCAGCCTCTTAATTAAGAATGCAGCATTCGGGGGGGGGAAATGTACTGCATTCATTTGCTAGACATTAGGAGGAAAAATAACCTAGCGACTCAACCTCTAATTAAAATAAGTGTGAAAAACAATATATAAAAATGCATTGCTGATATGCATGAATTTAATCACCATCAAGTTTCTTGAACTGTATTTCGACGAAAGAAAGTCATCATGAAAATGGCAATAAAAATCAATGTCAAGATTAACACAATTGTGGAAGCAGAATCAGAGCCGATAAATAAGCTAAGATAAATCCCTAAAAAACCAGAAAAAGCTGCAATAAGTATCGCGATCATTAACATAAAAGAAAACCGCTTCGTAACAAGATAGGCAATTGCTCCTGGTGCTATCAGTAAAGAAATAACAAGCACAATTCCAACAGCTTTCAAAGCCGCAACAATTGTAAGAGAAATCATCGTGAGAAGGGTATAGTGGAGCAGTGATATGCGCAATCCCATTGCACGACCTTGTACTGAATCAAAAATATACAGCATAAAATCGCGCCATTTTGCTCCTAAAGTAAAAGTAACAATGGCAGAAATGATTGCTGTCTGCGTAATATCAAGCCAATTAACGCCCAACAGATTACCAAATAGAATATGATTTAAATCTAAACTACTATAGATAGATGTTGCCAAAATAAGCCCTAAACCAAACATCGATGAAAAAACAACACCCATCACTGTATCCTGTTTGATACGACTGTTACTTCCCAAAAAACCTGTTGTAAGTGCACAAACCATACCCGCAACAAAAGCACCGCAAGTAATCAAGGTCATTGTAATATTTTCTGGACGCATATGCTGGAACCAAGCAAATGGCAAAGAAGTTAAAAATGTTATCACCCACGGTGTTGTCATATAACCAACAACAACACCTGGAAAAACTGCATGGGAAATGGCGTCGCCTAACAGTGCCCATCCTTTCAAAATAAGAAAACAGGAAAGCATCGCCATTGGAATAGAAAGGATCATAACAATAAGCATGCCTTTCAGCATAAAAGAAAACTGAAAAGGAAGTAGTAATTGATCAATCATGATAAAATCACACCTTTTTTTGCTGCATTTATACGTAAACGCGCAGCAATATATCCGTGTTTAGGAGCAAAAATAAAAGCTAACATAAATAAAAATGCTTGAAAAAGCACGACAACCCCGCCCGTTTGTGCATTCAAAAAATAACTCACATAAACACCTAATACGCTTGTGAGTGTCCCAATTATAACTGCAATAACCAAGATATTCACAAAACGATCACTTAAAAGATAAGCTGTTGCCCCAGGCGTTACAACCAAACAAATAACCAAAAACGCTCCAACCGTTTGCATAGCAGCAACAGTACAAGCAGCAAGCAGCGTGAAAAAGAGAATCTTTAAAAACTTTACATTCAATCCAATGGCACGAGCGTGTGTTTCATCAAATAAAGAAACAAGGAGATCTTTCCATTTCAAAAACAATATAAATAAAGAGAAAAAACCAATAAAAGCCAATTGTATAATATCTGATGAGCTAACTGCTAGAATATTTCCTAAAACAATTGTATCAATATTAACAGCCATTGGTTTTAATGATTTGAGAAATAATCCAAAAGCAAAAAAGGAAGAAAAAATGAGACCAATAATGGTATCTTCTTTCAGTTTTGTCCGCTGATTAAAAAACAGCATTGCTGCCGCAGCAAGGCCACCAGAAAAAAAAGCGCCAAGTGAAAAAGGTAACCCTAAAAGGTAAGCTCCTGCTACACCAGGAACAATTGAATGGGAGAGTGCATCACCAATCAATGACCAACCTTTTAACATCAAAAAAGCTGAAAGAAAGGCACAAACACACCCAACTAATCCAGAAACCCACATTGCATTCACCATATATTGATAGCTCAGTGGTTCAAGCAACCAAGAAATCATGCGACGTGCTCCACTCTTTCAATATTTTCGCAAACTGCAGACTGTTTTCTCCCCATGAAAGCATCATTTTTTTTCGTGCCTTGAAGATCAAAAATATGGTGGTGCAAAGATCCTCCGAAAGTTTTCTCCAGATTTTCTTGTGTAAAGATTTTTTCTGTTAACCCAGAAGCTAAAACGGTTCCTTTTATTAAAACTGTATGATCACAAAATTCTGGAACAGAGCCTAAATTGTGGGTAGAGACCAAGATTACTGCTCCTTCTTTACGAAGATCTTGTAACAAAGCAATGATTTTATCTTCTGTTGTAACATCAACCCCTGTGAACGGCTCATCTAATAAAATAGCTTTTGCTTTCTGTGCCAGAGCACGCGCTAGAAAAACGCGCTTTTTTTGTCCCCCAGAAAGTTCTCCAATCTGGCGCTTGGCAAAAGGCAACATATCCACGCGTTCCAATGCAACACGAACGGCTTCATAATCCCGCGCCCGTGCATAGCGAAAGAAATTCATATGACCATATCGCCCCATCAAGACAACATCTTCAACCAGAACAGGAAAATTCCAATCCACATCTTCACTTTGAGGAACATAAGCAATAAGATTTTTTTTCAAAGCTATATCAACGGGCAAATCAAACATGCGAATTTTTCCTTTTGAGGGGCGTACAAACCCCATAATCGCTTTAAATAATGTTGATTTACCGGATCCATTAACACCAACCAATGCTGTAATAGAACCCTTTGGACTTTCAAAATTTACTTCACGTAACGCTGTATGTCCATTACGATAAGTTACCGTTACTCCTTGGGCAAATATTCCACATTCCGTCATTAGTTTTTTACTCCCTCTAATAAGGCTTTGCTAATACGGCCACTCGTGACACGTAATAAATCAATATACGTGGGGACCTCACCATTTTTTTCACTTAGAGAATCAACATAGAGAACACCACCGTATTTAACTCCTGTTTCTCTTGCCACTTGTTTAGCAGGTGCTGGAGAAATTGTGCTTTCAGAAAAAACTGCATGGATATTGTATTTGCGAACCATATCAATAACATGCTTAACCTGTTGTGGTGTTCCTTGCTGGTCAGCATTGATTGGCCATAAATAAAGTTCTTTCAGATCAAAATCACGTGCCAAATAACTAAATGCACCTTCACTTGTTACAAGCCAACGCTTATCTTGAGGAACTGCTGACAATTCAGCTCTGATTGGATCAATTGTTGCACGAATCTTCTGTTTATAAATTTCGGCATTCTCTTTATAAATAACAGCGTGTTCAGGATCGTATTTTACAAAAGCATCACGAATATTATCAACATAAATCAGAGCAGCGGTCGGTGACATCCATGCATGAGGATTGGGTTTACCGCTGAAGGGACCCTCGCCAATTTTAATTGGTACAACACCTTTTGAAACAACAACACTTGGAATATCTTTGATATTTTGAAAGAATTTTTCAAACCAAAGTTCTAACTCTAACCCATTCCAAAAGATAAGATTTGCGCCTTGTGCACGCATAAGATCACGTGGGGTGGGTTGATATTCGTGAATTTCTGCACCTGGTTTTGTGATTGATTCAACATCAGCGGCATCACCAGCTACATTTCGCGCCATATCAGCAATAATGGTGAATGTTGTCACAGCTTTAAATTTACCAGCACATACCGCTAAATTGGGAGTAAAAAAAATAAGACTTCCCAGAATTAGAGTAAAAATCTTTTTTATATTCATTAATTTTCTCTTTATTTTATTGCTAATGATTTGCATTATCATTTAGCAATAACAGTTATTTTTTGCATTTGCAATGAAGGATTTTTACAAAAATTAACTTTTCAAGCCCTTTGAAAAACAATTCTTTTTTGCTTTAAAAATCATCTTGAAAAAACAGATGATTGTAAAGAGAAATTGCTTTGTTGTTTTGCAAAGCTTTATAAAAAAGCTAAGATATCTTTCTCATTCATTTCTGGTAAGCTTATGTTTTTATAGCACTTATTTATTTCATAAAGCCTGTGTTTTTTTGTTGCTCATTAATCAACATCTAATCCTAATGATAACAAATTAATTTATAAGGAAACGTATTGTTTTATTAAGTTAATAAACTGAATATTATAAGTTTTTCTCATTTTAACCCCTTTTATTATGAATCAATTACTACTTTTTATATGTCCATTCTAAGCAGAGTGAGTCTGTGAACAAAAACTATAAAAAGGAATAAAAATCCTCCTTATGGTATTACGCAAATACAAGGACTTGTCGGCTCTATGGAAGCTAAAAAAGAGAAAGTATAATGGAGCCAATTTGCCCTTTACTAAGCATAAAGAGGATAATGTAGAATAGAACTTTAATCATACCATACATTCATAGATGCTATCGTAAAATAAACTGAGAAACACAGGAATAGGTTTCTTAAAACAAGTACACATTTGAAAAGATATTACGTTTAAAGGCTTTATAAGCAATTTTCGTTTTTAGCTGTCAAAATGGAGAAAAATATTACAGCCTTTTGAAACGCAAACGCAGCCTCTTTAGAAAAAAATATGAAGATGTAAAGTAAAAACTGTCTTTCGATTATCTTCCCTTTTTAATTTGTCTTGACGTAAAATGAATATTGAAAACCCAAAAGGTTTTAGTATGTTACTGATGGTTGTAATAGGTCAGGTTAGTCAAGTTATTGACAGCCATTATGCAATTTGTGCGCTTTTCAAAAGCATTCAAGCAATTCTTTTAATTCATGGAATGCATATTGCGCCATGTTTTTATTTCATCTTTCAATGAAATCACGCGCTTCTCACAAAGAACAAAAAGTTCAAAACAGAGACTTATCATGTCATTCATGCACTTGTTTTAACAAAACATCTTATATTCATTTCATAGCAATACCTGTAAGGGGTAAATACTCCAAAGGGAACGGGATCCATTGAGCACCATCATTTACTTTGCAAAATGTGGTACCATTATTTTATTTTTTCAATCCCTCATATTGCAACAGGCTTTGGCATTTAAGAGCCTGTATAAGAGGCATTTTTACTTCTTTTTTATGGTCTCTACATAACCACTCCACTTTAA
>NZ_HE997998.1:37841-58984 GCF_000312585.1 Bartonella queenslandensis AUST/NH15 | reverse complement strand
TAAAACTTTCTTTCAAAAGAATTCTATAGATCTTAAACTCTTAAAAAAATAAAGGAGCACTCAAAAGCGCTCATATTTTTATAAAAGTAATCCGAAAATACTCAACGACGAAGATAAGCGCCTGTCATTTTGGTGACATTTTCTATTACCTTTGCAGCAATTTCTTCCAGATCCTTATCTGTCAAAGTGCGTTCAATCGGTTGAATAACAATCTCAATGGCAACAGATTTTTTATCTTCACCAAGGCTTTGATCTTCAAAAAGATCAAAAACTTGCACGGAATGAATAAGTTTTTTATCAGCTCCTTGAGCAGCACGAACAATAAGAGAAGAAGCAATCGTTTTATCAACGATAAATGCAAAATCACGCCCCACCATTTGAAAAGGCGATAATTTCAAAGGAGGACGGTTCTTTGTTGCTTTTTTCTTTGGTTCTGGAATTTGATCGAGAAAAATTTCAAAACTGCATAAAGGACCACTGATATCTAATTTTTCTAAGGTTGCAGGATGAAGGACACCAAAAAAACCAAGAATAATCTTTGATCCAAGTTTTATGACTCCTGAACGACCTGGATGATACCAATCAGGGGCTCCAACTTCAATCTGTACTTTCTCAACATCTATATCGCATGCTTCTAAAACAGCTAAAGCATCTGCTTTGGCATCAAAAACATCAACGGCGGTTGCATTTCCATTCCAAAAACGTCCAGTGCCTTCAAATTGCTCTGTGCCACGACGAATCCCACTCACAACACGTCGTTGTTTATCAGGGGTATCGCCTTCATAAATGCTGGAAACTTCAAACAAAGCAAGATCAGAAAAACCACGATCAGCATTTTTCTGCGCTGCTATAAGCAAACCAGGTAAAAGAGAAGGACGCATCACTGACATATCAGCTGCAATAGGATTGACCAATTTAAGCTCTGCTTTACCTCCCCCAAAAGCAAGAGCCTGATTTTCAGAGATAAAAGACCACGTTACCGCTTCTTTCATACCGCGAAGTGCTAGAGCCAAACGGGACGCGCGTGAACGAACTTGCACGCATGTTAAACCTTGATCGTTTCCTTTTGCGAAGTTTTCCAAAGGAATAGGCTTAATTTTATCTAACCCATAAATCCTCATGACTTCTTCCACCAAATCGGCTTTACCCATAATATCAGGGCGCCATGATGGCACTTTTACTGTAACGACATCTCCTTTTCGCTCAATGCAAAATCCAAGTTTCGTTAAAATAGAGATGACTTTTGCAGGCTCTATTTCCAAATGTGTCAAACGTTTAATTTCAGAAAAAGGAAAAGCGATCTGTTTGGTTTCTTGTTGCTGATAGCCAACAACTTTTGCCTTGGATACTTCACCACCACAAAGACGTAAGACCAGCTCTGTTGCAATTTCAAGCCCTGTTTCCATAAAAGCCGGATCAACACCTCGTTCAAACCGATAACGTGCATCGCTGATAAGACCTAAAGTTCGCCCTGTCTGTGCGATGCTTTGCGCCTCCCAAAGCGCCGATTCAATAATAACGCGCCGTGTTGTTTCATCACAACTCGTTCTTTCACCCCCCATGATGCCTGCAATCGAAACTACACCTTCTTCATCTGCAATGACACAATCCTGAACGCTCAAATGATAGATTTTTCCATTAAGTGCTTGAAGTTGTTCTCCTTTACGAGCACAACGTACATATAAGTTCCCTTTAATTTTATCTGCATCAAAGACATGGAGCGGACGACCAAGGTCAAAACTGAGGTAATTGGTCATATCAACAAGCGCATTAATCGGTCTCAAACCAATTGCATTCAAACGTTGTTGCATCCACTGTGGTGATGCACCATTTTGAACATTACGCACTTCACGCCAAGCAAAACCTAAACATAACGATGAATCTTGCGAAAAATTTAATGAAACATCGAGGGGGGTATCAAAGGAAGTTTCAAATTTTGGTAAAGACAATTCTTTTAATTGTCCGATTCCAGCAGCAGCAAGATCACGTGCAATACCACGAACACCTGTGCAATCAGAGCGATTGGGGGTTAAACTAATATCAATGATCGGATCATCTAAACCGGCATAAGCAGCAAATGAAACTCCAATAGGACTATCTTCTGGAAGTTCGATAATGCCATCATACTCATTTGATAATTCAAGCTCTGCTTGTGAACACATCATCCCAAAACTTTCAACACCGCGAATTTTTCCGATAGATAATGTCACATCGAGTCCTGGAATATAAGTGCCTGGTCGTGCAAGGACACCAACAAGCCCAGCGCGCGCATTTGGTGCGCCACAGACAACTTGAACAGGCGTAGAAGTTCCCATATCCACTGATAAAATTTGAAGTTTATCTGCATCAGGATGTTTTATTGCTGTTAAAACTTTTGCAATTACAAAATTTTTTAAAGAAGAGCGATCATCAACGTGGTCAACCTCAAGACCGATAGCGGTTAGTTTCTCACAAATTTCGTCCAAAGATGCATCTGTCTCTAAGTGATCTTTTAACCACGACAAAGTAAATTTCATTTTAAAACCTCACATGAAAACGATGATAAGATCACACATTTCTATTAGGAAAAAAAGCAGGCATATCAAAGCAACGAAAGCCATAATGATCTAACCAACGCAGGTCAGCATCAAAAAAAGCCCGTAAATCAGGCATACCGTATTTCAACATGGCAATACGATCAATGCCCATTCCCCATGCAAAGCCTTGATATTCATCGGGATCTAAACCAACATTTTTCAACACATGAGGATGCACCATTCCGCATCCTAAAATTTCCAACCAATCCTGTCCTTCACCAAATTTTACTTCTGAGCCAGAACGATCACATTGAATATCCACTTCCATAGATGGTTCAGTAAAAGGGAAAAAAGAGGGACGAAAACGCATTTTTACAGAGGGAACTTCAAAAAAATCTTTACAAAAGGTTTCATGTAGCCACATCATATGGGCAATAGTGGAGGTTTTATCGATGACAAGACCCTCGACTTGATGAAACATGGGCGAATGCGTTGCATCCGAATCCATGCGGTAAGTTTTTCCGGGAATAATGATCCGTATCGGTGCTTTTTGTTTTTCCAGTGTGCGAATTTGTACAGGTGATGTATGGGTCCGCAATAATTTCCGCTTTCCTGTATCATCAACATCAAAAAAGAAGGTATCGTGCATTTCACGCGCTGGATGCCCTTCAGGAAAATTCAATGCCGTAAAATTATAATAGTCTGTTTCAATATCTGGACCTTCTGCAAGAGAAAAACCCATTTTTGTATAAATAGCTATAATTTCCTCAATGACCTGTGAAATAGGATGAATACGCCCTCGTTCTATAGGTGAAGAACGAACAGGCAGGGTAACATCGACCGTTTCACGAGAAAGGCGGGTATTCATTGCTTGTCTTTTCAGAAGATCGCGCTTTTTCGCCCATAATTCTAAAATACGATTTTTTAACCCATTAAGAACTGGTCCAGCTTTTTGGCGCTCGCTAGCCTCCATCTTTCCTAATGCTTTTAATTTTTCAGAGATGCTCCCCTTTTTCCCCAATGCTGCAATACGCACTTCTTCAAGTGCCTGTTCATCACCCACAGCTTCTAAGGCTAAACAAATTTCTTGTTCCAGACGCTCAATATCGTTCATATTTTTGCCTATTTTTTAATAAAAAAAACCCGCACTCGCCATAGCCAGCACGGGACCTCGAATAAATAAATGCTTTAAGAGAACACGACTGGCTTACTTGACAGCGCCTTCAAAAGCATTAGGTGTTGTATCTTTTAAATATTCTAAAGCTTTTTTTGCCGAAGCGACTAAAGCAGAAAATGCCTCCGTCTCATAGATTGCTATATCTGAAAGAATTTTACGATCAACTTCAATACCGGCTTTCGATAAACCATCAATAAAACGCCCATAAGTTAAACCTTCTGCACGAACAGCCGCATTAATTCTCTGAATCCACAGAGCACGGAAAGTACGCTTTCTATTTTTGCGGTCACGATAAGCATATTGCTTTGAACGATCAACTGCTGCTTTAGCAGCACGAATAGTATTTTTACGTCGCCCATAAAAGCCTTCAGCCTGTTTAAGAACTTTTTTGTGCTTAGCGTGTGCTGTCACACCTCTTTTCACACGTGCCATATTATAATCTCCTCAAAATCAAAAGCGCAAGGTTTAAATACCATTCGGCAAATAATGCTGAACAACTTTTTTAGCATCTTGTTCACACAAAACCATTGTTCCACGTGCGTCGCGAATAAATTTATTCGAACGCTTAATCATGCCGTGGCGCTTACCGGCAGCTGCTACTTTAATTTTGCCTGACGCAGTGATTTTAAACCGCTTTTTAGCGGATGATTTGGTCTTCATCTTGGGCATTTTGCTACTCCATAACATTCATTGATTCAATCAAACATTTTATTCACTCAAGCGGACCAACGCTTGAACAAGCATTCAAACAGCCACGGCATGCCCTGCCGGGCGGTTCTTTAAAGAGACTTTTATAAGCTAGTATCCACAAAATAGCAAGAGTGTATTATAAAAAAATCGGCGCTCCATTGCCTTGAATTTCAACCAAAGGTGCCGGAATAGCATTTGTTTTGCTGGCGGCTTTACATAAATCGGCAATAATGCATTGCGTACATTGTGGTTTACGGGCTTGACAAATATAGCGACCGTGTAAAATAAGCCAATGATGCGCATGACGAAGATAATGAGCTGGTATAATTTTTAATAATTTTTTCTCAACAATCTCTGGTGTTCTGCCTAGCGCCAAACCAAGACGATTGCTTAAGCGAAAAATATGTGTGTCTACCGCCAATGTAGGCTGACCAAAAGCAACATTCAAAACAACATTAGCTGTTTTGCGTCCCACGCCTGGAAGGGCCATAAGTGCTTCACGTGTGTTAGGGACTTGACCGCCATATTGATCAATTAAACAGTTAGAAAGTGCATAAACATTGCGTGCTTTTGCACGCCAAAGACCGATTGAACGGATATGATGTGCTATTTTTTCTTCCCCTAATGCAACCATTTTTCCCGGTTGATCAGCAAGGCAAAATAATTCTTTTGTCGCTTTATTAACGCTTACATCTGTCGCTTGAGCTGAAAGAACAACGGCAACTAAAAGTGTAAAAGTATTTATATAGTTAAGATCACTCTTAGGTGTTGGGCGTTGCACAGAAAAACGGCGAAATATTTCCGCAATTTCATCTTTATTATACGATATATTAGATAAATTTCGCACCTTTGACAATTTTATGGTATTTCGAGGTATTTTTATGTTACTTTGAGGCATTGGACTATCTTAATCTTCTCTCTTGAAGTTATCATTCACGCTCGCCATATGAGAAGAATGCAGCGAACACTTTAATATAGAGTTTGGTCAAGTAAAGCCGCTTTAAAGAGGATACTCATGAATGACACATGTGACACCTTTCTCCAATCCTTTTCTTTTAGGATTTGAAACCGTAGAAAAAATATTACAACGTATCGGTAAAGCTGATGAGGCTTACCCAGCCTATAATATTGAACGTTTACATAAAAACGATGATGCAAATCATATCCGGATAACTTTAGCTGTTGCTGGATTTAAGATTAATCATCTTAATATTTTACTCGATGATAATCAATTGGTTATTCATGGTAAACAAACAGACAATCAAAATCATCAATATTTATATCACGGTATAGCCGCGCGACAATTCCAGCGGACCTTTGTTCTCGCGGAAGGAATGCACGTCACAAATGCCGAGTTGAAAAATGGTCTTTTATCAATTAATCTGTATCAACCGAAATTAAAAAAAGAAATAAAACAGATACCAATTAAAGTCAGTAGTGGTGAGTTATAAAAGTTAAGGCGTAAAGGAATAGTGAAATGGGAGAACATAAACAAAATTTGTCGTTTCAGAATACGTCCTACTCTGATGCGGGACAGATTGCCTATTTAAAAAAGGTTTGTACAGATGATCTGGCTAAAAATTTTCCAGATCTTCCCCCCATGACCCCAGGCATTACCATATGGGCTCTCTTTGGTGAAACAGGTTATCCTATCATTTTATCCGATGAGCGCTCTATTGCTCTTGCTGGAGCCAATGAGCATGAGCTACAAATTGTAACTCTGCACTAAATTGCGCTTTACGAGAAAAAACTTAAGCTCTTTGTAAATTCTATTTGTTTTTTCTCATAAAGGGTCTTGGGCTGTTTAGCAGTATTGTTGGACTTTTGCCTTTTTGTGTTGGTGAGGGCGCGTGGTGTCTTGGTATTGTATGTGAGGGCTTAAACAAGGATTAGCAATTGTCTGCAATGTGCGTTATCATATCAATAAGATAGCGATAAGTATTCATACTTATTTTTTGCAACTGGAATGAGGGTTCCGAAAATCATGAGATTTTCTCATTTAAGATTCTCTTATATTGATCAATTAAAATTACTTGTTTGCCCGTCATAAGTAGAGTTAGCGTGTAGGTAAAAAATACGTGAAGAAAGAAATAAAAGTGCCTCTTATGAATTGTCTTAATTGCCAAGGACTTTCGCAACATTGGGGATGAGCAAAATGTGTGATTTTGCTAAATTTTTCTTTACATGAGTGTAAAGGGGGGGATTTATAAGTTTTATTTATATTATGGGGTCGTTATACTACTCACGGGCTTGGTGATGAGATAGGCTAGAGTATATTGAGAAATGTTTCTTTAAAACGAATGCGTGAATTGGCTATACAAGTATTCTATATCGAAGAGTTTTAAAAACAAAGCATGAGACAATGCGTCATCATTATTTAAAAGATATTGCTATGGCAGTTTTGAAAGGTGTAAAGCTAGAACTGTAAGGAGATGATATTCTTCACCAATTAGGCTGTCTTCTTGTTCCAGAAATTACGCAAACATATATACAGAATATATTCACCCAATCTAACATACAAAAATCTGGAACATTTCATGTTGCACTGAACCATCTTGATACTTGTTTCAAACATGAAGTTGTGTTGGGATTAGATGTTAATTAACAGGTAATAAAAAAATAAAGTTTTATGAGAAAATCTATGTATAACTTTTAATTTTGTGCTTCAAATGCCTCAGTACAAGGTATTTTTCTCTTTTGAATATTAAAGCACTTGTTTTTATAGTGAAATTACAGCACAACAAGCAAAATGGAATTATTTGAGGGGAAAAAATAATGCCTTCTTACCGTTCAAGAATATCGACTCACGGGCGTAATATGGCAGGAGCCCGCGGTCTTTGGCGTGCAACAGGGATGAAAGATGCGGATTTTGGTAAACCCATTATTGCAATTGCGAATTCTTTTACACAATTTGTACCAGGGCATGTTCATTTAAAAGATCTTGGACAATTGGTTGCACAACAGATAGAAATTGCCGGTGGTGTTGCAAAAGAGTTTAACACCATTGCTGTCGATGATGGAATTGCGATGGGGCATGATGGAATGCTTTATTCTTTGCCCTCACGTGAAATTATTGCTGATTCTGTAGAGTATATGGTCAACGCCCATTGTGCGGATGCTCTTGTCTGTATTTCTAATTGTGACAAAATTACCCCTGGAATGTTAATGGCTGCTTTACGGTTGAATATTCCAACAATCTTTGTTTCAGGCGGTCCTATGGAAGCGGGTAAGATTAAATGGAAAGATCAAGATTTAAGGGTTGATTTGGTTGATGCTATGGTCGCAGCCGCTTCAGAACAGAATTCAGAAGAAGAAGTTGCTGAAATGGAGCGAGCCGCTTGTCCTACATGTGGTTCTTGTTCAGGAATGTTTACGGCCAACTCCATGAATTGCTTAACGGAAGCTTTGGGGCTTTCGCTTCCCGGAAATGGATCAGTGCTCGCAACACATGCAGATCGACGGATGCTTTTTGAAGAAGCTGGAAGGCAGATTGTTGCATTGGTCAAGCGTTATTATGAAAAAGATGATGCAACAGTTTTGCCACGCTCTATTGCTTCACGCAAGGCTTTTGAAAATGCTATGGCCGTTGATATAGCCATGGGGGGGTCAACCAATACCGTACTGCATCTTTTAGCTGCGGCGCAGGAAGGTGAGGTGGATTTTACCATGACGGATATTGATCATCTTTCACGTCGTGTTCCGGTTTTATGCAAAGTTGCTCCTGCTGTTGCGAATGTCCATATGGAAGATGTTCATCGCGCCGGTGGTATTATGGGGCTTTTAGGTGAATTGGATGCGGCGGGACTCATTGATACGTCAACTTATACGGTTCACGCAAAAACGATGAAAGAATCTCTTGATCATTGGGATATAAAACAAACCAATGAACCAACAGTTTGTGCATTTTATCGTGCTGCTCCAGGGGGGATTCCAACGCAGAGAGCTTTTAGCCAATCTTGTCGCTATGAGACTCTTGATCTTGATCGTGAAAAAGGTGTGATCCGCGATAAGGAACATGCTTATTCACAAGATGGAGGATTGGCAGTTCTTTATGGAAATCTAGCCAAAGATGGCTGTATTGTAAAAACAGCAAGTGTTGATCAATCAATTTTAACCTTTAAAGGTCCGGCAAGAATTTTTGAAAGCCAAGATTCAGCTGTTTCAGCTATATTAACGGATCAGATTAAAACAGGTGAAATTGTTTTAATCCGTTATGAAGGTCCCCGTGGTGGACCTGGGATGCAAGAAATGCTTTATCCAACCAGTTATCTCAAATCTAAAGGATTAGGCAAGGTTTGTGCACTTGTTACGGATGGGCGTTTTTCAGGGGGAAGCTCAGGTCTCTCGATAGGACATATTTCACCAGAAGCTGCGGAAGGAGGAGAAATTGCGTTGGTGGAAGAAGGAGATATCATAGAAATTGATATTCCAAACCGTAGCATTCATATGTTGGTTGATGACGTTGAGATGAAGCAGCGTCGTGCTAAGATGGAAGCAAAAGGAAAAGGCGCTTGGCAACCGGTTGAGAAGCGTCAGCGTAAAGTTTCAAAGGCTCTCAAAGCTTATGCTGCGATGACCACATCTGCTGCAAAGGGTGCAGTTCGCAATATTTGATGAGGCGATATCATAAAAATTGATATTCCAAACCGTAGTATTTATATGTTTGTTGATATTGTTGAGATGAAGCGGTCTGGTGTAAAAGAGGATAGTACTCTGAGAGATTTTGCGGCATCTTTTGCACGATATTCTAAGCGAATTATTTTATGAATTTAGCGCTTATCAGAATATTTCGAGTCATCGTGAGGACAAGAAAAAAGCAGCTGAGGATTTTTTTAGCAATGATATAAGGTCGATAAAACTGGATATAGCATTTCGCTTTTCACGTCATATTCTAGTTTTATACGAGATGACAATTTTCTGACTTATCTTATGAAAGATATTTATTGTACTGGTGATATTATCTTGTTGTGCTCTAAAACACTGTCATTGCGGAGTATGATATAAGACAGCCTTCAATATTAAGTATTTTTAACGTGTGGGATGAATATTTTAGATTTTCTTATCAACTCTTGTGTCATTGAATCACATGACTGGTAAGCGAAGAGGAAACCGTTAGATCTGGACTATCTAAAGCCCAGATTTGAATGAAAATTTTCATCCTTTGAAGCATTAGAAGGAATTCAAAAGTTTTTGAGGAAAATCAAACGCTGCTGGATTTATTAATATATTTCATTATCTATTTCGTGTGAAAATAGCAACAGAGCTTTTTATCATTTAAAATTTGAAGAAAACATGTGATCCATTGCACATAAATTTATCATGCAAAATGGAGGGCATTCCAACACAGACAGCTTTAAACCAAAGCTGTTGCTATGATAACAATAATATTGATTGTGAAAAAGTATGCTTCATTAGATGAAAAAGTATGATTCATTAGATATTGTATATTTGCAAGATGGAGGGGACTTACAGTCTTTGCAAAAAAATGCCTATTTTTTAAAAGAGTCGATGGTGATCAATTTTTTTGTATAAGAGTAAGAAGGTATGAAATATAGTATATGGAATTATTTCTCTA
Source organism: Bartonella queenslandensis AUST/NH15 (assembly GCF_000312585.1). Taxonomy (GTDB): domain Bacteria; phylum Pseudomonadota; class Alphaproteobacteria; order Rhizobiales; family Rhizobiaceae; genus Bartonella; species Bartonella queenslandensis_A. The sequence goes on along the minus strand of NZ_HE997998.1, from coordinate 49,026 downwards.
TATGCATTAGACATATCAAAATATATTATATAAAAAAGCGATGAAGATACAGTAGACAAAATTGTTTTGTGCTAAGAAATACCCAAAAAGGAGACTTTAATTTCCTATTAAGAAAGCTTTTTAATAAAAAAAGAACGTCTATTTTTTATAGGAGATTGCTCTTTTCAAGCTGTTTGAGGTGGTAAATTGCTTCTAAAGCTTGTTTAGGGGAGAGCTCATCGGGGTGAATATTTTTTAAAGCTTCGTGAAGAACGTCATGTTTGTTTTTCTCTTCGTTGAGGGGAGAGGTTGCTTTAAGGGAAAAGAGTGGTAAATCATCAATAAGTTTATGCCTTTTCCAGCCATTTCACCTTGTTCTAATTGATGAAGCACATCTGTCGCTCGTGTAATAACGGCTGGAGGAAGGCCAGCAAGCTTTGCAACTTGTACACCATAGGAACGATCAGCAGCTCCTGGTGTGACCTCATGAAGAAAAACCACATCACCATCCCAATTTTTGACTTTCATGGTTACATTATGCAGTCTGTCAAGTTTTTCAGTCAGTGCTGTCATTTCATGAAAATGGGTAGCGAGAATAGCACGACAATGGTTAACTTCATGGAGATATTCAACGGCAGCCCAAGCAATAGAAAGTCCATCAAAGGTTGATGTTCCACGTCCTATTTCATCGAGAATAACAAGAGAATGGTGACTAGCATGATTGAGAATCGTTGCTGTTTCAACCATTTCCATCATAAAGGTTGAGCGCCCCCGTGCAAGATCATCGGAAGCACCAACACGACTAAAAAGGCGATCAACGACGCCAATATGCGCTGAGGTTGCCGGAACAAAGGAACCCATTTGCGCCATAATAGCAATGAGAGCATTTTGTCGTAAAAAAGTTGATTTTCCTCCCATATTAGGCCCAGTCAAAAGCCAGATTGCTGCATATTGCTGATTTTCTTGTACAGAGAGATCACAATTATTGGCAACAAAGGGTTCGGCTGCTTGTTTTCGGAGTGCTTGCTCAACGACAGGATGGCGTCCTGCGGTGATATGAAAGGTCAGTGAATGATCAATTTTAGGGCGGCAATATCCTTGCTCTTCAGCAAGATGTGCTAAAGCGACAGAGACGTCTAAAATGGCAAGTGATTCAGCGGCTTTACGAATAAAATCAACTTGTTCAGTAATTTCCTGAATGAGAATATCAAAGATCTCTAGTTCAAGTGTCAATGCATGGTTGGCAGCATGGGCAATACGGCTTTCAAGATCAGCAAGCTCTGTTGTTGTAAAACGCATAGCGTTTGCCATTGTTTGGCGATGAATAAAACGTGCTTTAGCTTCTGGATTGTTTGTAAGGCTAGATGCTTGTGTACTGGTGATTTCAATGAAGTAGCCTAGAATATTATTATGCTTGATTTTAAGAGTCTTAATATCTGTTTCTTGGGCATATTGTGCTTGAAGTTCAGCAATAACACGGCGAGATTCATCACGTAAAGCACGCATTTCATCGAGTTCTTTATGATAATTGGAACGAATAAAACCACCATCACGTTTAAGCAGAGGGAGATCATCAGCTAATGCTTGTTCTAAATGGCAATGTAAAGAAACGGGTAAGTTTGAGAATACCTGTTGTACATCACTTATTTCTTGAGGCAGAAGTTCATTATTAAGAAGTTGATTCAGTTCACGAATGATTTCAAAGCCGCGCTGGATTGTTGCCATATCACGGGGACCTCCTCGTCCAAGAGCCAAACGTGAAACGGCGCGGGGCATATCTGGTCCCCCTTTTAAAATGAGCTTTATCGCTTGTGCAAGAGAAGGATTACAGAGAAAAAAATCAATAGAATCCAAACGTATATCAATAGCTGAAGGGGTGGTGAGGGGAGCAATAAGACGATCGACAAGAAGGCGTGATCCTCCTCCTGTTACAGTGCGGTCAATAGCTTTCAATAAGCTTCCATCCCGTTGACCTGATGTTGTTCGAATAAGTTCAAGACTTAGTCTGGTTGCAGCATCAATAAAAAGAGTAGCACTTTCATTTTGGCGCTCAGGTTGCATGAGGGGAGGACGATGCGTGATTTGTGTTTTTTCGATATAACGAATAGCAGCCACGATGGCAGAGAGTTCACAGCGTGAATAATCGGCAACACCTTCAAGAGTTGAAAGTTTAAAATAAGTGCAAATATCGCGTTCAGCGGTGAGGGTATCAAAGAGACAAGCCGGTTGAGGTGAAACAATATGATCAAGAACATTAAACAGTGATTTGTGCGATTTATCATGAAAAAAGGAATCAGCAACAATGATTTCTTGCGGATCCACACGCATAATATCTGCTAAAAGTTTTTCTTGGCGGCTTTCTGTTACACGAAATATACCTGTTGAGATATCAATCCAAGAAAGAGCAAATTCCTCTCCATCGCTAGTTTTTAGACAGGAAAGTGTCATCAAATAATTTGCACGTGTTGGATCAAGGAGTTTTTCTTCTGTTATTGTTCCAGGCGTTACAAGACGAACAACATCACGCCGAACAACAGATTTTGATCCCCGTTTTTTTGCCTCCGCAGGATCTTCTGTTTGTTCACAAACAGCAACGCGATAACCACAAGCAATCAGTTTTTGCAAATAATCGTCTGCCGCATGGACGGGAACACCACACATAGGAATATCTTGCCCTAAATGTTTTCCGCGTGCTGTAAGTGTAATTCCTAAAGCCTGAGCAGCTTCAATGGCATCATTAAAAAATAATTCATAAAAATCCCCCATTCGGTAAAAAAGAAGGGAATCATGATGGACGGCTTTGATTTCTATGTATTGTTCCATCATAGGTGTAAGACGTTCTTGAGAGGAAGAAGATGAGGAGGCAGGCTGTGGAATTAAATTATTTTTATGGTCGTTTTTTTTATCCATTTTTACGTGGCCTGTTCCCTTCCAGTGAAGCTTTTAGTCTTTTTGTGTTTACTTCAATATTTATTTATCTCTAAATTGAAACGCATCATCAGATTTGCTAAGGCAAGAATAGCGATTTCTAACATATGAATCAAATTTGATAATTATACGCATTATCAAGCAAAATTTACACTGTTTTTGGAGAAAATAAAGTGAGATGAAAAAGAGCGAGCAGGATCAAAAAATACCTCAAGTGATTTATAGTGCTAGTGAGCGAGAAGCTCTTGATTTTCATAGTCGTGGTCGACCAGGAAAGCTTGAGATTGTTGCAACAAAGTCTATGGCAACACAACATGATTTAGCACTTGCTTATTCACCAGGTGTTGCGGTTCCAGTTAAGGCAATTGCTCAAAATCCAGCACTCGCTTACGATTATACAGCAAAAGGCAATCTTGTTGCGGTTATTTCAAATGGTACAGCTATTTTAGGGCTAGGCAATTTAGGTGCCCTTGCCTCTAAGCCGGTTATGGAAGGCAAAGCAGTACTGTTTAAGCGTTTTGCGGATATTGATTCCATTGATTTAGAAATCGATATAAATGATACGGAAAGTTTTATCAATTTGGTACGTCATTTAGAACCTTCTTTTGGTGGAATCAATCTTGAAGATATTAAGGCGCCTGAGTGCTTCATAATTGAAAGTCGTCTACGTGAGGTGATGAACATTCCTGTTTTTCACGATGATCAACATGGTACAGCAATTATTGCGGCTGCTGGTGTTCTCAATGCTTTGATTTTAACAGGGCGCGATATGCAAAATACGCGGTTAGTCTGTAATGGTGCTGGTTCTGCAGGGATTGCTTGTATTGAACTGATTAAAGCAATGGGTTTTCGTTCTGAAAATATCATATTATGTGATACAAAGGGTGTGGTCTATGAAGGTCGTAAAGAGGGGATGAATCAGTGGAAATCTGCGCATGCTATTCGAACGGATAAACGTACGCTTATGGAAGCAATGGAAGGGGCAGATATATTTTTTGGGGTTTCTGCGAAAGGCGCACTTACTCCTGAAATGGTAAAATCCATGGCGCCACAACCAATCATTTTTGCCATGGCCAATCCGGATCCAGAAATTACGCCGGAAGAAGTTTTGCAAGTGCGTCAGGATGCCATTGTCGCAACAGGGCGTTCTGATTATCCAAATCAGATTAATAATGTTCTTTGTTTTCCTTATATATTTCGTGGTGCACTTGATGTACGTGCAACGGTTATTAATGAAGAAATGAAAATTGCTGCGGCAAGAGCTCTTGCCAATTTAGCGCATGAGGAAGTTCCTGACAGCGTTGCAGAAGCCTATCGTGGAAAGCGATTAAAATTTGGTCCTAATTATATCATCCCTGTTCCTTTTGATCCGCGTTTATTCACGGTTGTTTCAAGTGCGGTAGCAAAAGCAGCAATGGAAAGCGGTGTCGCACAAAAGAACATAGATGATTTAGAGGCCTATGAGCGCGATTTGAATGCGAGACGTGATCCTACTTCTTCGGTGATGCGAGGAGTTTATCACCATGTTCGTCAAGCACCAAAACAAATTGTCTTTGCAGAAGGTGAAGAAGAGCAAGTCATGCGGGCTGCTGTTTCCTATGTGCATCAAAAATTAGGACAAGCGATTTTGGTTGGTCGTGAAGAGCAAGTTAGAGAAACGGCTGTTATCGCTGGAATTGATATGGATCGTGAAGGTATATCAATTATAAATGCTAAGCTTTCCTATCGTACAGATGCTTATGCAAATTATCTTTATAAAAAGATGCAGCGTCAAGGTTGGCTGTTGCGCGATTGTCATCGCCGTATCAATAATGATCGAAATTATTTTGCTGCGTGTATGGTGGCACTAGGAGATGCGGATGCAATGGTTACAGGAGTGACACGCAATTATGAAACAGCGCTGGTTGATATACGTCGGGCAATTGATGAAAAACCAAAAGAACGATTAATTGGTATTTCAATGGCTATTTGCCGTGGTCGAACTGTATTTATTGCGGATACTGCTGTTTATGAAAATCCTAATGCCGAGGAGCTTGCGGATATAGCAGAACAAACTGCTTTGTTTGTGCGTGGATTTGGGTGTCAACCAAGAGTTGCATTTTTGGCATTTTCTACGTTTGGTTATATGAAAGGTCAGACGACACAGCAAATTCAGGATGCGATTAATATTTTGCATGAACGCAAAGTTGATTTTGAGTTTGATGGAGAAATGAGTGCTGATGTAGCGCTTAATTCTAAATTGATGCAGCAATATCCATTTATGGGATTAACAGAGCCTGCTAACATTTTGGTTATGCCTGGATATCACGCCTCTTCCATTGCAAGCAAAATGTTACAAGAACTTGGTGAAGCAACCATCATTGGTCCTATTTTAATTGGATTAGAAAAATCTGTCCAAATTGTACCGTTTAGTGGAAACGATACAGATGTTGTCAATATTGCAATGCTTGCAGCGTATCATGCGGCAAAAGTCGTCTAAAAGAAAAAAGCCCCATATACTAATAATATATAAAGGGGCTTTATGATAGCAAAGAAATAAATTTTTAAGAAGGTTGTATTTGATTGTCTTTTTGTTCTTCAGCGAGACGCTTTTGGAAGAGGGCTGCAAAATCAATAGGATCAATCCACAAAGGCGGAAAACCACCATTTTGAGTAGCATCAGATATAATTTGGCGAGCAAATGGAAATAAAAGGCGGGGACATTCAATAAAGACCAGTGGCATAACATGTTCTTGTGGAATGTTTTCAAGGTGGAAAACACCACCGTAAATCAGTTCTACGTGAAATAAGGTTTCAGTGTCATCATTGGCTTTAACGGAAAGAGACAAAACAACATCATAATTGTCATCACCAATTGGGTTAGCATTGACATTAATATTGATATCAATTTGTGGTGATTTTTCACGCGCACGCAACGAATGAGGAGCTCTTGGATTCTCGAATGATAAATCTTTTAAATATTGCGTTAATACAGCAAAAACCGGCTCTCCACCACTGTTGTTTATTTCACCTTCGGCCATAAGACGAACCTCTCTCATTATAATAATATGTATATTTATTTTAAGATCTAAAGATTGGATTGGTTATCACGCCTTGCAAGAGGTTGCAAGGAATGCGCTCTTTATCTTAATTATTTTTTTTGTTTGTTACAATTTTTTAGGCATTTCAATGGTTATCATCATTTTTGCGCCATGGAGATTCTGTCGTATCATGAATTTTGTAATCTTCAGCGTTAAGATCAATTATTTTTTCAGAGTCATTTTTTCTTTTAGTATTGGGGTTTATTTGTTTTTTAATGATGAAAAAAAATGCCAAGCAACAGAGCGAATTGGTTTAATAAGCAGTAATATTCCCAAGAGATCACTTACAAAACCGGGCAGAATAAGCAAAATTGCACTCAACATGATGCAAGTATCGTTAATAATATTTTTTTCTAATGTGCGCCCTTGGATAAGTTCACTTTGTATGTTTTTTAAAAGGCTAACTCCTTGAATTCGCAATAAAACAACCCCAACTATGGTGGTGAGAATAACCAAACTCAAAGTTGCCAAAATGCCAATTTCTTGACCAACAAAGATAAAACCAGCGATCTCAATTAAAAGAAAGCAGAGAAAGATAACGACAGAAAAACGAGGATTTATAGAATAAAGTTTTATCACATAAAAATTTCCTTCTGTATGAGTAAGAGGAGAAATTCTTGAGAACACTCCTCATATAAAATCTATAAAAATATTTGAATGGTAGGATTCCCTATTTTACATATTTATTGATAAATGGTATTGACTGCAATGTTTATTACAGACTTAGACTTTGGAGATTGACAGCGCCCATGGAATTTGACGTTATACTTGTTATTGCTCTTGTTGTTATGGTTGTTATTTTTGTGCAACTCCGTAGTGTATTAGGGAAGCGAATTGGATTTGAAAAGCCTCCCTGTGATCCTTATTCACATCGCTCTAAAAAACAAGCTGAGGCAGAAACGGCTGATAATATGGTTTCGTTCCCTCATCAGAAGAATTCAAAAAAAGGCGATTTTAGAGAAATTGATGAGATTGTACCAGAGGGAAGTGTTTTGAATGAAAATTTGCGAGCATTGCGTAGAATTGATCCTCATTTTTCTCCTCAATTGTTTATAAAAGGTGCACAAATTGCTTATGAAATGATTGTAACAGCTTTTGCCAAAGGTGATCGAAATCAACTTAAAAGTTTGCTTTGTCATGATGTTTTTGAGAACTTTTGTACGGCTATTGAGCAACGAGAAAAACACAAAGAAAAAATAGATTTCACTTTTGTTGGAATTAATAAGATCGAATTTGTTGCAGCGGCAATACAAGAAAAGGATGAATTTTTAACGATACGTATTGTCAGTGAGATGATTTCTGTTACTTATAATGAACAGGGTGAACGTATCGATGGTGATCCTGATACTATTGTAGAAATTAAGGATATTTGGACTTTTGTCCGTAACAGCTTATCACCGGATCCAAACTGGAAGCTTTTTGCTACAGAAGATGAAAATTAAAATACTTTTTTCTTCCATAAGCACTCAATGATTGATGAGAAATTAAAATGTCCTCAACGGAATGGAGACAAAAAAGAGATTTATTGGCTTCCCAAGATCGCCTTTTATGGGAGATGGTTTGTCGCACGACAACACCGCTTCATAGCAAGAGGTCCTCTTCTATTTCAGAAGTGATTGCAAATATTAATGATAAAAAGCAGTATATAACTCAAATTTTCTCAGCTTCTCAGGAAAATAAACAACACGCGAAAATTATTAAAAAAGAAAAGATAGCAGTTACACAAGCGCATAAGATTCATTTTTTTGATCATGTTGCACATCGTAAAATTTCCCAAAGTCATTATTCTCTTGAGGCACGTCTTGATCTTCATGGTTATATGCAGGAAGAAGCTTATTTTTTCTTAAAAAAATTTCTACAATCCTCTCAGCAGAGTGGATTGCGTTATGTTCTTGTGATTACAGGAAAAGGCCGATCCGTTGGCAGTGATGGGGCTTTGTATAGATTTGTTCCGTATTGGTTATCAACACCAGCTTTTCGATATTATGTTCATGCGTTTGAGCGGGCAGCACGTCAGCATGGCGGTGAAGGTGCGCTTTATGTTTGGTTGCGTCGTTTTGTATCGAGAAAAGGGATGTGATGCTATTGCAGTTGTTTCAGGTTCAATATTGATTTCAAAAGGTTTCATATATTGTAGATCATAGAAGAATATAATAACATGTTGACTTATAATTATAACTTCCGTCTCTTGTGTAAGCGCTTTGAATACAATATTTCCTCATTTTTAATTTTTATAAAGACTATTTGTCTTACACACTATGCATTGCATCATGCTTCTTTTTTTTACGGTTTAAAGACATATGCACCATTAACACAAAACAGAATGCTTCAAGTAGAATAACTTAAGTTGCATATTTACGTGCTGATTTTAGAGAAATATCTCTTAATACTTTCAAGCTTATTCCATGGCAGGGCACGAAAAATAGGAATCTCCATGAAGCATATAAAATTGATTATATCCCCATTTTACACTTATATCTTTAATAAAAGTGCAAGTATCTTTAATAAAAGTGCAAGCCGGCACCATCACACGCTTTGCTAGCACTAAATATTGCGAAATCCTTGGCACTTAAGAGGGGTTATAAGAGGGCGTGTTTTTCTTTAAATGTTTTTACTCCACATAGCTCCTTCTGCTTGTGGCGTGCAAACGAAAGATTTTGATTGATTCAATATAAAAGTGTTCAAAATGAGAGGGATATTCGTGGAGTTCACTCGGGTTGACAAACGATAAACTATTTTTATAAATCACAGCATTATTCTATTAAGTATACAAAGAATAAAAACATGATAAATTGAGAAACTGCGTTATTCAAAAGATATTTCTATGGATAGCTTTAAAAGCAGTACAACTAAATTAAAGAGCTGCGTGAAAATAAACAAGAACACGATCTTATAACATATAGCTAAGCAATAGCACTAAAATATACAATTTCGTTGAACATTTTTAGGAAGAAACGTTCCCATTCATTAAAAGCCTCACCAAATTTCTTTCTCATAATAATTCGATCATTAAAATTGAATAATGAGGCGCAGAAAGCGCAGAATATAAAATGATATCGCGGATCTTATATTCTTATTCGTCGTCTTTCAGATATTGGTTGAAATGCTAGCTTAGCATGAAAAGCACAATAGGGGCTATTTTCATCAGAATCGGCACCACAAAAATGAAAATCGGCTGATAATGGATCGCCAACCGGCCATCTACATGTATTTTCACTCAATTGTAGCAGATTAAGTTGACGTGATATAGGCACCACTACATTAGATTTTGTGGACATATCAACTTCTTTTACATCTTCTGCTAAAAGTTCTGTCTTTAAAGCTGTTTCTTCAACGTTGATAGATGATGTGTTTATTGGCGATACTGTAGATGTGTTGCGACGTGCACGCGGAGATGATGGGCTGCTTCCTGCGGGTGTTTTTTGCGTACGCGCGCTTCCTGGTGCTGTTTTGCCACGCCCTGGCAATTTTAGTCGATGCACTTTACCGATGACCGCATTTCTGCTGACCCCACCTAATTGAGCAGCAATTTGACTTGCACTTAACCCTTCACTCCAAAGCTTCTTAAGAAGCTCAACGCGTTCATATGTCCAACCCATATCAGCACTCCATTCCAACTACGTCACTGAGATGCTTTTCCTTTGCATCTTCAAATGTGTCAATAATATTTCCAATGCGCTGAATAAAAGAATTTTATACTCTAAGCGAGCATAAGAAAATCATCCAACCTATGGAACTTACAAATCAAAACACATCATTTTGCTTACTATATCGCAAATTATAATATACACTCACTCTATGACAAGAGTCTTTGCATCTTGAAGAATTTATTTAGAATGTTTTCCCCAACTTGCAAATCAATCATAGGTTAAACGTTCACTTTTGTTTAAGGCTTTTTCCCAAAATGCTTATTTGTAGAACCTTCATTGACTTTTTTTCAATTGGTGTAATGATCTATTACATAGGTGTAATCATTAATCTAGTGAAATGTTGAAAGTACCATAACGAAATGTATCATGTTTTTTATTGTAGTGTTGCTTTGTATATATTGAAAAGGTTAAAATATAAAGGAAATTATGATGGATCCCATCTCTATACAACCACTTTATGAATGCTTCGCGCGGCGAAATTTGCATTTTGAAGAGGGGCATGGTGTATGGCTTATTTCCGATAAAGGAGAACATTATCTTGATTTCACATCTGGTATTGCTGTTAATGCGTTAGGGTATGCTCATCCTAAGTTGGTTGATACGCTCAAAAGACAAGCTGAAAAGCTTTGGCATATTTCTAATCTTTTTCAATCTCCTGAACAAACAGCTTTTGCCACACGTCTTTGCGTAAATAGTTTTGCGGATAAGGTTTTTTTCTGCAATTCAGGCACTGAAGCATTGGAATGCGCATTCAAAACGGCACGTCATTATTATTATGCTGCGGGTCGCTCAGAATGCATTGAAATAATTAGTTTTGAAGGGGCATTCCATGGACGGACACTTGCAGCACTTGCTGCGACAGGGCATGAAAAATATCTTGAAGGCTTTGGGCCTAAAGCTGGCGGCTTTATTCAGGTCCCGTTTTGTGATGAAATTGCTTTGCGTAACGCTATTAATGAAAATACCGCTGCTATTTTGATTGAACCCATTCAAGGAGAAGGAGGAATACGAACGGTTTCTTATGAATATTTAAGATTTTTGCGTAAAATATGCGATGATAATGGTCTGTTGTTGATTTTTGATGAAGTTCAAACAGGCATGGGACGAACAGGAAAACTTTTTGCTTATGAATGGAGTGATGTTACGCCTGATATTCTTACTCTCGCAAAAGGATTAGGAGGTGGATTTCCATTGGGTGCTTGCCTTGCAACGGATAAAGTTGCAAAAAGTATGACGCCTGGGACCCATGGTTCAACTTTTGGAGGAAATCTTCTTGGGATGGCTGTAGGCAATAGTGTTCTTGATATTCTGTTAGAGCCAAATTTTCTCAACCATGTTCAGCGCATGGGGGATAAACTAAAAAGTGGACTTTTGCACATTCTCAATATCTATCCTGATATTATCTGCGCAGTTCATGGGATGGGCCTTATGGTAGGCATTCAGTGTGTTGTACCTTCAAATCTTGTCATCAATGCTTTGGAAAATGAATATCTCTTAAGTGTTGCTGCCAACAACGACGTTGTACGCTTATTGCCTCCTCTTATCATC
>NZ_HE997998.1:35427-37732 GCF_000312585.1 Bartonella queenslandensis AUST/NH15 | reverse complement strand
TAGATGAAAGCTTGCATCGTATTGAAAAAGCAATTTCTTATCTTTCGCAAGTAAATAAAGAAGGATAAATATCATACACATGACAAATGCTCTTCGTCATTTCACGGACTTATCGATTTTAACGCCAGCAATAGCACGCGCACTGATCGATTATGCAAAAATCCTTAAAGCATCTTTTAAAGCAGGGAAAAGTTCAAAACCTTTTATAGGTAAAACACTTGCGATGATTTTTGAAAAACCATCTACACGAACGCGTATTTCATTCGATATCAGTATGCGCCAGCTTGGGGGAGACACAATCATGCTCACGGGGTCAGAGATGCAACTTGGTTATAGTGAAACCATAGCTGATACGGCACGCGTTTTATCCCGTTTGTAGATATCGTGATATTGCGAACAACAAAACATCAACGTATGCTTGAATTGGCACAATATGCAAAAATTCCTGTCATTAATGCCCTTACAGATGATACACATCCTTGCCAAATTCTAGCAGATATCTTAACCTATGAAGAACATCGAGGGCCAATTACTGGCAAAATATTTGCATGGATGGGGGATGGTAATAATGTGCTCCATTCCTTAATTGAAGCTGCAGCTCTTTTTGATTTCCATTTGCGTATTGCTACTCCAAAAGGTAGTGAGCCGCAAGAGCAATTTATACATTGGGCACGTGAGCGGGGAGCGCATCTTACGCTAACTCATAATCCTCAAAAAGCAGCTCAAGATGCTGATTGTATTATGACTGATACATGGGGCTCTATGGGACAAGAATTTCGTGCTCGCAGTCATTCCATTTTTCAGCCTTATCAAGTCAATGAAGCTCTCATGAAATTAGCAAAATCTGATGCTCTTTTTATGCATTGTCTTCCAGCTCATCGTGGTGAAGAGGTTGTCGATACTGTGATTGATGGACCGCACTCCGTTGTTTTCGATGAAGCTGAAAATCGTCTTCATGCTCAAAAAGCAATTCTTTCTTGGTGTTTACAAGATGCATTTTTCTCTCCACAATAGCCTACCTACAACACACTTTATATAAAAGGCAAAGCCATGAATGAACAAGCTAAAGATGACGCCTCTCTCAACGGCATCACTTTGCATGAAGATGATACTGTTATTCCCTTTCAAGTCGAAGAACTTGATATCCGTGGACGTGTTGTCCAACTTGGGGAAACTTTAAATTCTATTCTCACAAGACATCAATACCCTGAACCGGTTTCTTATCTTCTGGCTGAAGCTTTACTTTTAACTGTTCTACTTGGAACTTCTCTAAAGCTTACGGGAAAGTTTATTTTACAAACCCATTCTGATGGACCGGTTAATATGTTGGTATGCGATTTTTCTCCTCCTTCCAGTGTACGTGGATACGCTCGTTTTGATAAAGAACGGCTTCAACAAGCAATAGATGAGGATCAAGCCTCTTCAGAAACACTTTTAGGAAAAGGCACTTTAGCTTTCACGATTGATCAAGGTTCCCACATGCAACCCTATCAAGGGATTGTTGCATTAGATGGATCAAATTTACAAGACGCTTCTCGTACTTATTTTGATCAATCAGAGCAAATTCCTACCGATATCCGTTTGGCTGTTGCTATATTAATTAATCGTGACCAACAAGGAAAACTGCAGAAAAGCTGGCGAGCTGGAGGGATTTTGACACAACTTTTGCCTCAAGCATCGTCTCATCATAAAGTCTCTGATCCTCGTCAAAAGCAAGAAAAAACGAAAACTCATACCCAATTAGATAATCAGTGGCAAGAAGCTAAAATACTCATGAAAACGATTGAAAGTGCAGAATTAACAGATCCCCAAGTCGGGAGTAAACAGCTCTTGTTTCGTCTTTTTCATGAACAAGGTGTTAGAGTTTTTAATTCTTTTTCTCTTGTTGATCAATGTTCTTGTTCACGCGAAAAAATTAAAGGAATCCTAGAAGGATTTCCTATTGATGAGCGCAATAAAATGGTTAAAAATGAATATATTTCAGTCACATGTGAATTTTGCTCAGAAACATATCGTTTTACAGCGCAGGAATTTTTGGAAGAAAAAACGTAATCAAATTATTTTATAAAAATGATGATTGCAAAAAAAGTCTATTTTATTCATGTCCTAAAAGCTTAAGCACAGCGAATATGAACTTTTAGAATATTTCTGACAATAAATCCTTTTATAGTATTCATTAATATGTTGATTTTTATTTGTAAATGACCTTATTCTGTTAAATAAATCTTTTTGATTATAGTTATATTTTCTTATTCGAATTTATCTTACTTAAGAGTCAAAAAATCATTTTTTGTGATCATAAGAG
>NZ_HE997998.1:28005-35327 GCF_000312585.1 Bartonella queenslandensis AUST/NH15 | reverse complement strand
AAAACTCCATATGGAGCTAATGGAGATTCTTGCAAACCAGATAGTGCACTAGAAATAACTATAACAATGACGTTGTGAAGGAATGGATTTGTTATTTATAAAGATGGGAATAGTGATGAAGTCTCCTTATAACGATATGCATTTCAAATAAAAAAAAGTGAAGACAAAACACTCTATGATTTTGAAAATGACAGTTGGTCGCTCTTGCTAATTCAACAATGTTTCCATGACAATACTGTTTTTATCCAAATAATCAAAAATAAAATTACAAAACAGATAGTTAATTGATTAAGAAACACGAATACCACTTAAAATTTTTTCATATTTTGAATGTTTTCTCTACAGATATTTTTTTACATGTTTTTTGAACCAACAAGGGTAATCCTATTGCAAAATTTCCTAAAAAGGATAAGAATTCGTATAAATAAAATAGCGTGTATAGTATGGATAAAACTTTATGCTCTTATAGGTCTGTATGATTATATTTTTTTACTTACAATACAGCCAATTATTTTTTATGTTTAGACGATTTCATAAAAGGTATTTTTAGCCTTTTTTAAGCATTTTTTTGATTCAACATAAAAAAAATTGAAAAAATACTCATAGTATTGGATATTTTTACTTAAGAGATAAGAAGTAAATTATTATTTAAAATCAATATATTGATTATTTTATTTTCTTCTGTCGTGAGTGCTTGTTCAATTTTTGGTAGAATTTTTTTTTGATAAATTTTCCATGTTAAGGGACCAATATGTTTGGCAATAATGATGCTCTCTTTATCCAAGAGAAAGGTTTCTGGGGGGCCATATACTCCCCAATCAATGGCTGTATATCCTGAAAAATCAAAGCCAATCAATTTAAAAGGATTACCAAAATTATTTAAAAAGCGCAGGGCGTTTACTTTATTATCCTTATAATTAATACCAATCAGATCAAAACGATTATCTTGTGCAATTTTCATAAGAAGAGGATGCTCTTTGCGACAAGGCAAACACCAAGATCCCCAAAAATTGACCAATGTGATACGTCCTTTAAACTGTTTTGAATTAAGATAACTTTCCTTATCAAGGAGAGGAAGATGCGTATTGGGAGCAGGTTTTCCAGCCAATGCATTGGGGAGAAGAGAAGAATCTTGAGGGTATTTTTTATCCATAAAATTGAAAAAAACACCATGAGCATAAGAAAAAGCACAAAGGGTCCAAAAAGAACCAACAAAACAAGCAAAGATATATTTTTTTTAAGTTTTGGAGGGATGTTCTTCATTCTACTTTTCTTTTTGTGATAGCTCTTTTTTGTTGAGCTGTTGGAGAATTTTTTTTTGGTAGAGGGCTTTGCAAAGAATGTATCCAATTAGACAGAAGAGGAATATTGCAGAGAGCATATAGCTTAAAATAACAATTTGCTCGTGTTTAAGGGCTCCAAGGAAAAAATCAATTTTCAAAGACAGATTTCCTAAAATTCCGCTTTGGATGCCATTTAGGTAGAGCATGATGAAGAGTCCTGTTGTTGTGCACGACGGGATTTTTCCATCTGAAGTATTTGGATATAACGACAATTTATTTCATTTCGCATAGCCATCAAATAGAGCGTAATAAACATAAAGCTGAAACAAAGGAGCATTGTTATAAGGGGCCATAACATAGCATTGTCGATTGTTGATCCTCCAGCGCGTAACAATGATGCTGGTTGATGCAATGTATTCCACCAATTAACAGAAAATTTAATAATAGGGATATTAACAAATCCAACAAGTGTAAGAATTGCGGTAGCACGAGCGGCTTTTACTTGGTTGTCAAAAGCACGTCCAAGCAGGATAATAGCAAGATAGATAAAAAGCAGAATTAAAACTGATGTTAATCGAGCATCCCAGACCCACCATGTTCCCCATGTAGGTCTCCCCCAAAGTGCTCCTGTCATGAGAGTCAAAGCGGTAAAAATTGCCCCCATGGGCGCACCACATTTGAGTGCCACATCAGCAAGATGATATTTCCAAATCAGATTTCCTAATGCTGCTGTGCTCATCGTTATATAACAGAATGTAGATAACCACGCAAAGGGTACATGAAGATACATAATCTTAACAGTAATACCCTGTTGATAGTCATCAGGGGAATGCATGATAAGAATAAGCCCTAAGATAAGGAAACACAATGTTATGCTGGCGAACCAAGGCAAAATCATTTTGCTTATTTTCATAAAATGGGTAAAACTTATAGGAAGTGACCTCATTTTATGTGTGTAAGATATTTCATTCATGAGATTCATCATAGGCATAGTTTTGCTATGCGGCAATCATCTTTTATTATTCTGACAAAAGATTGAGCGTTAGAGCGGCAATAAAAGAGCTCAAAAGACTCAAAAAAAGTGAAAAAGCACTAAGAAGAGCTAGGGAAGTGAGAAAAGAAGCATTTGGATTTGTTGGGGCTGTCGCAGCTGAAACACCAAAAATCATAATTGGAATGATCCACGGCAAGATAATAATGAAAATAAGAAGCGTACTATGCAACAATGAGCTTGCAAGTGCCGCTCCTATGGCGCCAATAAAAATAATAGCTGGTGTTCCGCATAAAAGAGTAAGTATTGTTGTAAAAGTTATCGTTACATTTAAGTGGAGCATGAGGGCCAAAATAGGCGTAGCAAAAATGAGAGGAAGCATTGTTCCTACCCAATGGGCGGTGCATTTAGTAAAGACAATTAGCATAAAACTTTGTCTTTGTCCTGAAAGGATAAATTGGTCGAGATTGCCATCATCGCGATCGATTTGAAAAAGTTTATTCAGATTAAGGAGTCCTGCAAGAAGAGCACCAAACCACAATATTCCTGGCCCTATTTTTGCAAGAATTTTAGGATCTGGTCCAATGGCAAAGGGGGTTATGATCACAACAGCGATGAAAAACAATAGTCCTGATAGCGCAGAGGATTGTGGTGTTAATAATAGTTTAAGATCACGCCAGAACAGTGCTTTCATTTTATTCTCTCCTAGAGAGGTAAAAATTTTTCCAGAGCGATGTTGTAGTTTTCTGGAATACCTAAAGAATGATGGGTTGCGGCGATAATCATACCACCTTGATTAAGATGACGCTGGAAAATACGAGCAAGGCGTTTCTGAGCATGGCTATCAAGCCCTGATATTGGTTCATCTAAAATCCAAAGAGGACGATAGGAAAGCAAAAGGCGGGCAAGAGCGACACGCCTTTGTTGTCCGGTTGACAAAGTCTTAAAGGGTAAATATTCAAGATCAGAAAGACCGATATCGGCAAGGGCTTCATAGGGGGAGTATAGAGGTTGTCCATAAAACGCTGCCCAAAATTGCAAATTATCAATGACAGATAAAAGAGGTTTCATGGCATTTTGAGGACCGAGATAATGACACGCAGTTGTAACAGGATATCTTTGTTCACAGTCTTTAAGCATGATATGACCTTCAGCAGCTTCAAGAAGACCGGCAATGATTCGAAGTAGTGTAGATTTTCCGATGCCATTTGGTCCAGTGATCGTCATCAGTTGCTGTGGAAATAAACGAAAAGAAAGATCTTTGAACAGAATTTCCTCGTTTCTGTAAGCTGCTAAATCTTTGCCTGATAACACCATGTGATTGCCTATTTTTAATTTTCCTATTCTTTATTGCATTATAGAAATAAAAAAACACGTTTTTTATGCAATTGTATCTAGAATAGTTCTAGAAATAGTTTTATAAGGGGTGCGTTACATCAAGATCTGGTGTAGAATGGTTTTTGGCGCTGATTTCCGCATTTACCTATGAAAGGTGGAGGGGGAAGTGGATAGCGGAGGTAATTGCGTCTGCGCTCAAGCTGCGACCTTGACTCGTAGTTTGTGTTGTTCATTCCTGGAAATTGGGTAGTTTTTAGTATGAGGGTGGACAGTCATGACTCACATTGATAGCTTTAATTGTCGCAGAATATTAAATGTTGGTGGGAAAGAATATACTTATTATAGCTTGATCGAAGCAGAGAAGAATGGACTTGAAGGAATTTCGCGTTTGCCGTTTTCGATGAAAGTTATTCTCGAAAATTTATTACGCTTTGAAGATGGTCGCACGGTTAAAAAAGAGGATATCCTCAATGTTGCTAAATGGTTAAGCGACAAAGGGAGCGCAAGGGCAGAAATTGCCTACCGTCCTGCACGTGTTCTTATGCAAGACTTTACTGGTGTTCCGGCGGTTGTTGATCTTTCTGCCATGCGTGATGCTATGGTCAAACTTGGTGGTAATGCTGAAAAAATTAATCCTCTCATACCCGTTGATCTCGTCATTGATCACTCGGTTATTGTTGATGATTTTGGCACTCCCATGGCTTTTAAGGAAAATGTTGAGCATGAATATGAGCGCAATGGTGAACGTTATCGTTTCTTAAAATGGGGACAACAAGCTTTTCAAAATTTTCGCGTTGTTCCTCCAGGTACGGGGATTTGTCATCAGGTTAACCTCGAATATTTAGCACAATGCGTGTGGATGAAGAGTGAAGAGGGGGATGAGACGGTTTATCCTGATACCTGCGTGGGAACTGATTCGCATACGACGATGGTCAATGGTTTGGGTGTTTTAGGTTGGGGTGTTGGTGGCATTGAAGCCGAAGCGGCAATGTTAGGCCAACCCGTTTCTATGTTGTTACCTGAAGTGATTGGTTTTCGCCTAATAGGAAAACTTAAGGAAGGTGTAACAGCGACCGATCTCGTATTAACGGTGACCCAAATGCTCCGCCAAAAGGGCGTTGTTGGTAAATTTGTTGAGTTTTTTGGCTCTGGTTTGAAGCATATGACGCTTGCTGATCGGGCGACGATTGGGAATATGGCACCTGAATATGGAGCAACCTGTGGTTTTTTTCCAATTGATAAAGAGACAGTGCGTTATCTCAATATGACAGGGCGTGATGAAAATCGAATTGCCTTAGTGGAGGCTTACTCTAAAGCACAAGGGATGTGGCATGACGAAAGGGTGGCTAATCCCATTTTTAGTGATACGATTGAATTAGATATGGGAACGGTTGTTCCTTCTATGGCTGGTCCTAAACGTCCTGAAGGGCGTATGGCATTGGAAAATGTTGGACAAGGTTTTAAGAAGGCATTGGTCGAAGATTATAAGAAAACTTCAGGACAAAGTGAGCTTTATCAGGTTGAAGGTGAAGAATATACGCTTAGTCATGGTGATGTGGTGATCGCTGCGATTACTTCTTGTACAAATACATCGAATCCCAGTGTTCTTATTGCAGCGGGTCTTTTGGCACGAAATGCAGTGGCAAAAGGTCTCAAAAGCAAACCATGGGTAAAAACTTCCCTTGCACCTGGTTCACAAGTCGTTGAAGCTTACCTTAAAAATTCGGGTCTTCAAAAAGATTTAGATGCATTAGGATTTAACTTAGTAGGGTTTGGGTGCACAACATGTATTGGAAATTCTGGTCCTTTGCATCCAGCTATTTCTAAAACGATTAATGACAATGGTGTCATTGCAGCAGCAGTTCTTTCAGGAAATCGTAATTTTGAAGGACGTGTTTCCCCTGATGTTCAAGCAAATTATTTAGCTTCTCCCCCATTAGTTGTTGCACATGCGCTCGTTGGGACGGTGTGTAAGGATTTAACCAAGGAACCTCTTGGTGAAGATTCAGATGGTCAACCGATTTACTTGAGAGATATTTGGCCAACTTCTCAAGAAATACAAGCGTTCATCGAAGAAAATGTCACGCGTAAGGTGTTTGCTGAAAAGTATGCAGATGTTTTTAAGGGAGATGAAAATTGGCAAAAAGTTCAGATCCCTACGGGATCTACCTATTCTTGGGATGAGCAATCCACATATGTCCGTAATCCACCTTATTTTGATGATATGCAGAAAACGCCTAATGTCTTACCAGATATCAAGGACGCACGGATTTTAGGTTTGTTTGGTGATAAAATCACGACAGATCATATTTCTCCTGCTGGTTCTATTAAAGCAGCTTCTCCTGCCGGAAAGTATTTAATGGATCATGGGGTTAACGTGGCGGATTTTAATCAATATGGGACGCGTCGTGGGAATCACGAAGTTATGGTTCGTGGGACCTTTGCTAATATCCGCATTCGTAATTTTATGTTAGGAGAAAATGGTCGAGAAGGAGGTTATACAGTTCATTATCCCTCAGCGATAGAACAAACCATTTACGATGCAGCAATGGCGTATAAACAAGAAGGTGTTCCGCTTGTTGTTTTTGCAGGTATTGAATATGGTAATGGATCATCACGCGATTGGGCTGCCAAGGGGACCAATCTTCTTGGTATTAAGGCGGTGATTGTGCAGTCTTTTGAAAGGATTCATCGCTCTAATCTTGTTGGTATGGGCATTGTCCCTTTTGTCTTTGAGGAGGGGGTAAGTTGGAAATCTTTAGGCTTAAAGGGAGATGAAAAGGTGACAATTGAAGGGATTCATAACTTGAAACCTCGTCAAAAGACTTTAGCAAAAATTACTTTTTCTGATGATACGGTAAAAACCGTTCCATTATTATGCCGTGTTGATACTGAAGATGAGCTAGATTATTTGCATCATGGTGGAATTTTGCAATATGTCTTGCGTAAGCTAGCCATTTAAATGCCTTTGTTTTTTGAAGAATATCTTCAAACGATTAAACTATAGAGTTTCGGATCAAAGAATTTGGCTTCGTTTTTTTATGTCTGTTTTTGAAAATTTAATTGACGTTGGCTTTGACATTGCGCTATAAGCTACAAAAGTTATAAAGCAGCTTTATAGTTTTGCTTGGATTAGGTTTGTTTACATTGGTAGAGTTGTTATTAAGATTTATTTTACCAAGGTGTTGAAAGAGAGATTATATTTATGGCGAATACACCTTCTGCTCGAAAAGCGGTGCGCAAGGTTGCAGCACGCACACAGGTTAATAAGGCCCGCCGTTCACGCGTTCGTACTTTTATGCGTAAGTTTGATGATGCTTTAGCAGGGGGTGATAAGGCGTCTGCAGAAATTGCATTTAAGAATTTTGAGCCTGAGATTATGCGTGCGATTTCTAAAGGGGTTTTTCATAAAAATACTGCTGCAAGGAAAGTGTCGCGTTTAGCGAGACGTTTGAAGGCTCTTAACGTTTAAGTTTTTTCTATTTCATTAAGAAATAAGCCAGTGTCCATAAGGATGCTGGTTTTTTTTATTTATTATTTCAAAAAGCTTCTATTGAAAATAAGAATCGACAGCGATTCTCCTTTCAAAAAAGAAGAGAAAGTTTATAGGGGGAGTATGGTTATCCACAAGCTTTGTGGATTTTTACAGAGTCTTTTTTGTCAAGCATTTTATTTTTTTTTTAAAATCTGAAGAGATTCTTTAATGATTA
>NZ_HE997998.1:23200-27813 GCF_000312585.1 Bartonella queenslandensis AUST/NH15 | reverse complement strand
TCAATAATTTTTATCATTCCTCATTGAAATAAGCATTTTTATAATATTTTTTTTGGGCTTTTGATTTTATTTTAACCTCTTGCATTTTACCTCTGCTGTTTTGTATGGTTCTTGTGAAGACTGAAAAGCATGAAGGGGTCTCATATCAGCGCATTATCCTGTATTTTGTTAAATATAAAATGCTTTGGTTTAGGTTTTTCGAAGCTTTTGTGTTGTGTAGGTTTTTGATGATTTTTTTAGTTTTCTTAATTGATATGTTTGCCATTATAGAAGGGTGGGTCATATCATGAATGCAAGTGAATCTTATTGGTCATCTTTGTTAGTGGGGTTGTGATGAGGCTATCCTAGGGGAGGGTGAGTAATCTTATTTGGGGTAGGGCGTTTTGCCTTCGCTAGATTTATTTTAGCTGTTTGGCAGGACAAAATTTTATTTTTATCAGGATGGAAGATGGTGGATAAATTGAACTCTAAAGCTAGTTCCTTTAAAAGGGTTTCGGTGAATATCCTGTCGGCAGAGAACGTAATAAAGAATAGGATGGCGGAGGGTGATGGGGTTGTTTGTAGAAATGCTTCCGTAGGGCATTCTATTGTTTCAGAGGAGGAGAGTGCGGCGGCTTTTATCCGTGTTATGGCACAATTAAAGGCGCAGGTTGGTATTGAGGCTTATACCAGTTGGTTTGGTCGTGTGAAACTTGCTGAGTATAGTCATACTCTTGTAAAGCTTTCTGTTCCTACTGCTTTTTTACGTTCATGGATTAATAATCACTACGGTTCTCTTTTGACTCATTTATGGAAACAAGAAAACTCAGCAATTCTTCGTGTTGAAGTTATCGTTCGTGGTATGGAACGTATTTCAAAAGATGTTGTTTGTAAAACCAGTGCACCTTCTACTGTGTTGGAGGAGCAGGCGACTTCATCTTTTGTTGAGAGTTGTGCAGAGCATTCAGTCAAGAGTTCTCAAGCGGGAGTTTTTGGATCTCCACTTGATTCTCGTTATACCTTTGAAAGTTTTGTTGAGGGGGCTTCTAATCGTGTTGCTTTAGCAGCAGCACGTTCAATTGCGGAGGGACATAAAAGTGCTTTGCGTTTTAATCCTCTTTTTATTCATGCATCTGTTGGTTTGGGAAAAACGCATTTGCTTCAAGCAATTGCCGCTTCTGCATTGAAGCGTTTAACGTCTGCACGTGTTATTTATTTAACTGCTGAATATTTTATGTGGCGTTTTGCAACAGCTATTCGTGATAATGATGCTCTTTCTTTTAAAGAACAGCTCCGCGACATCGACCTTTTGATTATTGATGATATGCAGTTTTTACAGGGTAAGTCTATACAACATGAATTTTGCCATTTGCTTAATATGTTGCTTGATAGTGCAAAACAGGTTGTTGTTGCTGCAGATCGTCCACCGGCAGAATTAGAATCGCTTGATCTTCGTGTTCGGTCTCGTCTTCAGGGAGGGGTTGCTCTTGAAATTGAAGCACCGGATTATGAAATGCGTTTGCAAATGTTGCGTCAGCGGTTGAAGGTGGCGCAGCAAGATGATGGTATGATATCAATTTCTGATGATGTCTTAGAATATATTGCGAAAACGGTTTTAGGGTCGGGACGTGATATTGAAGGTGCATTTAACCAGCTCTTATTTCGTCAATCTTTTGAGTCTGATTTATCTTTAGAGCGGATTGATGAGTTATTAGGTCACTTGACCCGTCCAGGTGAACCTAAGCGCATTCGGATTGAAGAAATTCAGCGTACGGTAGCGCGTCATTATAACGTTTCTAAACAGGATTTGTTATCTAATCGTCGAACACGTACGGTTGTGAAGCCACGACAAGTTGCAATGTATTTAGCGAAAGTACTAACGCCTCGCTCGTTGCCAGAAATAGGACGCCGTTTTGGTGGGCGTGATCATACAACAGTTTTGCATGCTGTGCGTAAAATTGAAGATTTAGTTTGCGGTGATCAGACTTTGGCCAAGGAACTTGAATTACTGAAGCGGTTGATTGGAGAACAGGCTGTATAGCGCTTATCATTTCTTTCTTTGAAGAAACTTTAAAGAATTTAATGAAAGGATTTGTTTTTTCTTATTGTAGGAGTGACTTGCCATTTTAAAAGAGGTTTAATAAACTCTAACAGGCGATTCTCTAAAAAGAATCTGTTATTTTAATTCTAAGGAATTCTTATAGTTTTTTGTAAATCATACGGGGCTTTTATGCGTATTACAGTGGATCGCAATCAATTTCTCAAGTCTCTTGGTCGTGTTCACCGTGTGGTAGAACGTCGTAATACTGTTCCTATTTTGTCGAATGTGCTTATTGATGCAGAAAATGGTCATGTGCAGTTAAAGACAACAGATCTTGATTTAGAGGTTACAGAATCTTTTACAGTCAATGTTGAGCATGCTGGAGCAACAACTGTTCCAGCACATTTGCTCTATGATATCGTTCGGAAACTTCCTGATAGCAATGAAGTTGTGTTGTCCGTCGATGAGAATCAAGCAAGTACAATGTCCGTTGTTTCGGGTTGCGCACATTTCCAGCTTCAATGTCTTCCGAAGGCAGATTTTCCAGAATCACTTCCTGGGCAGTTTGGTTCTCGCTTTTCTCTATCAGCATCAGGGTTGAAGCATTTACTTGATTGTACGCAATTTGCGATTTCTACTGAAGAAACCCGCTATTATCTTAATGGTATTTACTTCCATGTTATTAATGATGATGTTTTGAAACTGCGTTTGGTTGCGACTGATGGTCATCGTTTGGCACAAGTTGAGATGGAAGCTCCTTCAGGAGTCGAAGGAATGCCGGGTGTTATCGTTCCTCGTAAAGCTGTAGGAGAGTTACAAAAACTTCTTTCAGAAGAAAATGATGGTGATGTATGTATAGAGCTTTCAGAGACAAAGATTCGTTTTTCTGTAGGTTCTGTGATTTTTACATCAAAGTTAATTGATGGAACGTTTCCAGATTATCAGCGTGTTATCCCTCTTGGAAATGATAAAGAATTAGTTGTTAATAGGCAGGATTTTTCTTCTGCAGTTGATCGTGTTTCAACGATTTCAAGTGATCGGGGGCGTGCAGTTAAGTTAACGATTGAGCATGGACAGTTAAGGCTTGTTGTTAATAGTCCTGATTCAGGCAGTGCGGAAGATCAATTATCGGTAACTTACACATCGGAACCCCTTGAGATAGGGTTTAATTCACGTTATCTTTTGGATATTGCTGGGCAGCTTTCAAGCGATGAGATGGTTTTTATGTTGGCTGAAGCTGGAGCGCCCGCTCTGATTCGAGATAATGATGATGCGGATGTACTTTATGTGCTGATGCCTATTCGCGTTTAGGGGCGATTGTTTTGCAATGCATGGAAAGTCATGTGCACAAAGTGTCTGTGAGGCAACTGAAGCTTTTACGTTATCGCAATTATTCTTTTTTTAATATTCATTTTTCAGGTCAGCATGTGGTTTTTACTGGCCATAACGGTGCTGGTAAGACAAATCTTTTAGAGGCATTATCTTTTCTTTCTCCAGGTCGTGGTTTGCGTCGGGCTGCATATTCTGACGTTAGTTTTATAGATGGAGGCGGTGAAGGATTTGTTGTATTTGCATGTCTTGAATGTGCTCTTTATGGTGAAGTAAAGATCGGTACTGCTTTGGAGGTCAGCGATAACAGTCGAAAGGTCCATATTAATGGTGTGAATGAGCCAAGTGATTGCTTAACAGATTATTGTCATATTAGTATATTAACACCCTCTATGGATGGTCTTTTTACAGGACCTTCGCTTGAGCGCCGTCGTTTTTTGGATCGTATGGTTTTGGCAATTGATCCGTTGCATAGTCGTCGCATAGCTGATTATGATAAGGCGATGCGTGCACGGAATCGTTTGTTTTTGGATGGAAGTGAAGACAATGCTTGGTTTAATGCTTTAGAAAAGCAGATGGCAGAATTAGCGACAGCTATTTCTGCGGCGCGTATTGATGTTATTCGGCTTTTAAATGACATGTTTACACAAATGCCATCTCAGATACCCTTTCCACGAGCTTTTTTGCAAATTGATGGCTTTTTAGAAACAGCTCTTGGTGAAATATCAGCTATTGAAGTTGAAGAGCGATTTTGTGATTTGTTGCGGCGTAATCGTGCAATGGATCGTGCTGCTGGGCGGACATTAGAAGGACCACATCGCACAGATTTACAAGTTTTTTATGCGGATAAAAATAGAGCAGCAACATCTTGTTCAACAGGTGAACAAAAAGCGCTACTGACAGGTTTGGTTTTGTGTCATGCACGTCTAACAGGTATGATCTCGGAAAGGGCTCCCATTCTTCTTCTTGATGAAATGGCTGCTCATCTTGATTCACATCGACGTGCTGCTTTATTTGATATTCTTGATGATTTAGCTGTGCAAACATTTATGACAGGAACAGACCGTCTTTTATTTGATGATTTAAAAGGACGCGCAGAATTTTTCGAGATTAAGGATGGCGCTTTATTGCTGTAAAAAATATGCTAAATATTTTTTAATAAGTGGTGTTCGAGAAGAAAAGGCTTGATATGTCTGTTATTATAACGATTTTAAATGGTCCTAATTTAAATTTTCTGGGTCAACGTGAGCCCAAAATTTATGGA
>NZ_HE997998.1:18214-22929 GCF_000312585.1 Bartonella queenslandensis AUST/NH15 | reverse complement strand
AAACTTTAGAAGATATTGAAAAAATTTGCAGAAAATGGGCAAAAAGAGCTGATGTCATCATAAATTTTTATCAAAGTAACTATGAGGGGCAGCTCGTAGAATGGATACAGGAGGCAATAGGGTTAAGTTCTGGATTGATCATCAACCCTGCGGCTTACAGTCATACATCTGTTGCGCTTCTTGATGCTCTAAAAATGTTTCCAGGACCGAAAGTAGAAGTTCATTTATCCCATATTTATCAACGTGAAGCTTTTCGCCATCATTCTTATACATCTGCAGGTGTAGATGCTATCATAAGTGGGTGCGGAAGTGATGGATATCGGTTTGCGCTTGAGTATATTGCAAAACGATTAATAAATTGTAAAAGGTAAAGAGTAAGCGTTGGATAAGAGGAATATAGGCATTGAATTCACTTGATAATTATTTTCAAATCTGTACAATACGAGGTATTATATTTATGACAATTTTTAGTGCGTATGACGGGGGTAAATAAAGATGAGAAGCTGTATTAGACGATTAGAAATGCTTATAGTTTTAGGGGGAGCACTACTTTTGACTGGTTGTAAAATGGATGTCCTTCAGCCGTCAGGTTACGTAGCACGTCAACAGCTCATTTTGATTATTGCTTGTGTGCTTGTTATGCTTTGCGTTGTCATTCCAGTTATGGTGAGTGTGGTATTTTTAGCGATAAAATATCGTGCATCAAATACGAAAGCGAGTTATTCTCCTGATTGGGCGCATTCAAATAAAATTGAAGCGGTAATGTGGGGTATCCCAATTGTAATTGTAATGGTTTTAGGTTCATTAACAGCTTATTATACCTATAAGCTTGAGCCTGCAAATCCTCTTCCAGTAGAGGTTGTGGGTGAAGGAGAGCCATTGCAGATTGATGCTGTAGCTCTTGATTGGAAATGGGTTTTTATTTATCCTCAATATGGCGTTGCATCGATCAATGAAATTTATGCGCCTAAAGGACGTCAAGTTTTATTGCAATTGACGTCCGAAAATTCTGTCAATGCCTTTTGGGTTCCTAAATTGGGTACAGTTCTTTACGCTATGCCGCAGATGAATGCTAAGTTGCATTTGGTCGCTGAAGAACAGGGAGTATTTAAAGGAACCTCAGCAAATTACAGCGGTGATGGTTTTTCAGGGATGCGGTTTAAGTGGCATTCTGTGTCTTCGCAGGATTTTGCGGCTTGGATTGTGAAAGCTCGGGCTAATGGTCGAGCTCTTGATCGTACATCTTATCGTCAACTTTCTATTGCGCCTCGTATGGGTGATATTGCTGCGAAGGAAAAAGATGCTGAAGTTCGTTATTTTGCACCTGTTGAGAAGCGCCTTTACTATCGTATTGTGAATCGCTGTGTCGATGAAAATACGGTATGTAATGAAGATTTAATGAAGCGTGCTGCTGCTCAGACACTGTGGGGTGCACTTTGTTCAGTATTTGATCCTGATGTTATTTAAGGATCAATAGGGAAAGAGCCCTTTTAATATAAGGTTTCTTTTAAACTTGAATTTCATTTGAAATGGGTTGAAAAATGTTTGGAAGACTTACAGATCCTACGGCAGGTGCTTTCCATGCGCTTGCACATGAACCAATCGTTTTGTATACATGTATCGCGATTGTGGTGGTTGGTTTGATTGCTGCTGTTGCTTTAACAGCGCTTGGGTGGTGGGGAGTTTTATGGCGAAATTGGATTACAACTGTTGACCATAAACGCATCGGTATTATGTATATAATTCTAGGGATTATTATGCTTGTTCGCGGTTTTGCTGACGCGCTTATGATGCGCACGCATCAAGCTTTAGCTCTTGGGAGTGAAACAGCAGGTTATTTGCCCCCTGAGCATTTTGATCAAATTTTTTCGGCGCATGGTACGATCATGATTTTTTTCATGGCGACACCTATTTTATTTGGTCTTTTTAATTATCTTATACCGCTTCAAATTGGTGCGCGTGATGTTGCTTTTCCCTTTGCAAATAATCTGGGTTTTTGGATTACGGCAGCTGGGGCGATTTTGATTAATATATCACTAGGTGTTGGTAATTTTGGTCGTGGTGGTTGGTTGATGTATCCACCTTTTACAGAACTGCAAACGAGTCCGGATACAGGGGTAGATTATTATTTATGGTCTCTTCAGCTTTCTGGTATTGCAACAACAATGGGATCAGTGAATTTTATTGCAACGATAATTAAAATGCGTGCTCCTGGAATGACAATGATGAGAATGCCTGTTTTTTGTTGGAGTGCTTTTGTCAGTAATGTTCTTATTGTCGTTATTTATCCTGTCTTAACTGTAGCATTTGCACTCTTGGCATGTGATCGTTATTTAAACATGAATTTCTTTACCAATGTTGGTGGTGGAAATCCAATGGTGTGGATTAATTATGTTTGGGTTTTTGGTCATCCTGAGGTTTATGTTTTGGTTGTTCCTGCTTTTGGAATTGTTTCTGAGGTTGTATCAACTTTTTCTTCAAAACGCCTCTTTGGTTACACTTCCATGATATGGGCCATGGTGGTTATTTTAATTCTTTCGCTTCTTGTTTGGGGACATCATTTCTTCACAATGGGTGGCGGTGAAGCTGTAAATACCTTCTTTAGTATTGCGACAATGATCATCGCAGTTCCAACAGGTGTAAAAGTCTTTAATTGGCTGCTTACGATGTATAAAGGTCGGATCCGCTTTGAGCCTCCGATGCTTTGGTGCATGGGAATGATCTTTACGTTTGTTGGTGGTGGATTAACCGGTGTTTTATTATCTATTGTCCCTGCTGATTGGCAGTTTCATAATTCGCTCTTTTTGATAGCGCATTTCCATCATACAATTATTGGAGGTGTTGTTTTTGCTTATTTAGCTGGGCTTGCTTTTTGGTTTCCAAAAGCTTTTGGTTATAAACCAAATCGCATACTAGGTATTGCATCTTTCTGGTGTTGGTTTATTGGTTTTTACCTTGCCTTTTTCCCCGTTTATGCGCTTGGTTTAATGGGTGCGACACGCCGTCTTCAGCATTACATGGAACCTAGTTGGCAGCCGATGTTTATTATTGCTGCTCTAGGTGCCTTGATTATCTTACTTGGTATCCTTTGTTTTGTATTACAGGTTGTTTTGGCGATTTGGTATGGTATTAAGCATAAAGGTCACTTACCAGTAACATTAAATGATTCTTGGGGTGATGCACGTACGCTTGAATGGTTTACCTCTTCACCGCCTCCTTCCTATAATTTTGCCCACCTTCCTAAGATACAGTCTGATGATGCTTATTGGAATATGAAGAAAAGTGGTTATCAACGCCCAACAAGTGGATTTACAAAAATTCATATGCCATCGAATACAGCAGCTGGAATTATTGCTGGCTTCTTCTCATTAGTTGTTGGTTTTGCCCTTGTTTGGCATATTTGGTGGCTTGTTGCGATCGGACTGGTTGGTTTTATTGCGACGCTTGTGTGCCATTCATTAACAGGTGATCACCATGGTTACTATATTCCAGCTGAGGAAGTGCAAAAAACTGAAGATGCTTTTACAGCTGTTCTTAAAGAACAAGGAGTGACAGTATGAGTGCTGTAACAATGAATAATGCGAGTACTGTGGATAAACTTCACCACGATAGTAGTTCGGTAATGACGTTTGGTTTTTGGGTCTATATTCTTTCAGACTTGATTTTGTTTTCGACACTTTTTTCAAGTTTTGCTGTCTTTTCTGCTTCTTATGGTGGTGGTAAAGCGGGCAATGAGTTTATAGATTTAAAGTTTGTTTTGGTTGAGACTGCTTTCTTATTGTTTTCCTCTGTCACTTATGGCTTTGCAATGGTACAAGCCCATAAAAATAACATCAGTGGTGTGCGTTTATGGATGGCTATTACCTTTGTATTTGGGTGTTGCTTCATTGCCATGGAACTTTACGAGTTCCATGAATTATTGGGTGAGGTCTTTTATTACGATCCAAATGCTTATGCGGGTATTGATCCTGCAACAGGTTTACAGCTTTTTGGACGGGAAATTCTCTCTGCTTATTGGTCAGCATTTTTTGCTTTGGTTGGCACGCATGGGATTCACGTAAGTGTCGGTCTTCTTTGGATGGTTGTGATGTTTTTTCATCTTCGACGCAATGGTTTAGATCAGAATAATAAAACACGTTTAGCATGTCTTTCCATTTTTTGGCATTTACTTGATATTGTATGGATTGGTGTTTTCACCATGGTTTATC
The DNA here is from genome assembly GCF_000312585.1 of Bartonella queenslandensis AUST/NH15. GTDB lineage: Bacteria > Pseudomonadota > Alphaproteobacteria > Rhizobiales > Rhizobiaceae > Bartonella > Bartonella queenslandensis_A. Next base: position 18,721 of record NZ_HE997998.1, on the reverse strand, counting down.
TATTAGGAGCGTTGTGATGAGCATGCAAAATGAAACACATGGTCCCAGTATTGGTTCCTATTTAGTCGGTTTTATTCTGGCTGTATTTTTTACCTTAGGTTCTTTTATTCCTGTGATGTATGGAATGATGGAAAGTTGGGCAATTAGTACAAAGGTTGTATATCTTATTGGGATGGCGCTTATTCAGATTATAGTACAAATTGTTTTCTTTTTACATTTGAATTCTGGTCCAGATGCCAAGTGGAATTTAAGTGCTTTATGGTTTGCTGCTATTTGCGTTTTTATTGTTATTGGAGGTACGTGGTGGGCTATTTCTCATTTGAATTATAATATGATGGGAGGCTCAGGACGTGTTATTGAACCGAAAATATCAGGTGTAGATGATTCTTCAGTATCTGAGCAGTTATCAAATAAAGATATATCCGTAAGAAAACAGCCAGAAAAGATATTAAACTCAGAAATATCCATGGAGCAAGTTCCAAGTATGCAAACTCCTGTAGATAAAGT
>NZ_HE997998.1:5562-17398 GCF_000312585.1 Bartonella queenslandensis AUST/NH15 | reverse complement strand
ATATAAGGTATAAGCGAGAAATATCATTGCTATTATTCAATTTCAATATTATTTGCTGCCTGTAATAGCTTTTGTATGCTAGATAGGGGAAGGATATTTACGTATTTTTGTTTGTGTAATCTCTGAAAAAAGATGGCAACCTAATTTAGTAAGAATATGAAATTTTAAAAGTCTAGTGCTCATCTTTACAATCATTTTTTTTATTACACTTTACGATTTTCGAAGGCATCTAAAGCAATATCTTTTAAATAATGGAGATTACCTTATACTTTTGTTTTTCTTGTTCTTTAACGGGGGCATGATGCCCTTCACACAACACAAAACCCTATTGCTCATTCACGTATTTCTTTAAAAAGGCATCTCTCAACACACACAACTCCATTCTACAATGGTACCACGGTATAATTAAAATCCCTATAAAATATACAAAACCCATTATATCTCCCGTCTTTACGTTTGTGAAGGAGAAAGCCGATGCTATCACACATTCTTCCAGATTACAAAATTGAGGTAGCTTTTGATACTTGAGATGGTTCAGTAAAGATATTTATGCTTTTTCTTTTCCTGCGTATCAATTCTGTTTTTTTATATGAAAAAAACGATTTTTTTGATTCAAATGTGAAGGTCTGAAATTGAAAGAATATCATTGTATTTGTGTCTGTTTTTTAAACTGAAAAATAATGTAATTATAAAAATAAGATTGAGTTATTTATATTGAATTAGAATCCTGAATATCGTGAGGTTTTCTCATTTCAAATCTCTCTATGTTGAATCAACGAAAATCATTCTCTTGCACATTACAAGCGAGAAAAGTCATGTGGATAAAAACGATTAAGAAACGACTAAAAATACCTCTTATAAACCGCCTTAGGTCTTAAAAACTGTCGCGACATTGAGGAAAGCAAATATAACGATGGTGTCTTTTTTCTTCATGAGCGTAAAGAGTGAGGGTATGAAAATGGCTTTATTTATACTCATGGTTTCTCTCGTTGCGAAATGGGCTTGGGAGCGAGATGTTTTTTTACACGTGAATTGGCAACCCAAGTGCATTGGGTTTAGGGCATTCTATTTTGCCTGAGGGGCATGACCCCAAAAAGACACGTGATAAACAAAGGTATGAGGGAAGGTGTAAACTTCATTATTTAAAAGATATTGCTGTAGACGCTTTTGAAAAAGCCGTACAGTTGAATTAAAGGATGATGGTAAAGCCGAAAGATGGTTCCTCCCTTTATGCCTTTATATTCTTCTCAAATTAGGTTATCTCCCCATTTCAGAGATAAATCAAACAGAGATACCCAACATACTTGCTTCCATTTGGCATAGAGAAGCTGCAACAGTAGAGAAGGTAATAAAACGCCTTAATATTTGTCCTAAATATGCTGGGGCTTTGGGTGTGGATGTTGATTTACAAGCCGTGGAAAAAGCAAGGGCTTTGTTAGGAAAAAAACATAATAAAACACACAAATTTCCAGCAAAATGGATTGGATAGATAAACCGACTTTTTATAAACTTTGTAAAACAATAACACAATTTTCCTTGTGTTTGCTCATCTTTACGGGTGCATACGCATCTTTTGTGTTATATTCATAAAGGTCAGATTGAGAAAAATATATGGATTATCCTTGCCTCGAAAATAGGAAAAGAAAGTGTAATACTACAACAGAATTTCGTTTCCCTTTTCATCAGAGGCATTAAAAATTTTGAGACAAACCATTTGCTATCTCGTAATGATTTCTTTTTTCTACAACCAGTCGTCTTTCCTTGGTTAAAGTTGCAAGTTATCATATAGGCAACAGATTGGACTTGAAGGCCGTCGCCATAAGGCTCAGTTTAGTGGAGGAAACATTCAATACACGATTAAAGCACTCTACAGATGATCGATTTTATTTTTTGAGTCGAATATTTTTTATCCTTCGTGGGAATCTTCAGTTTTTTTCAGTTCTTCAATTATTGGCATAGACATGATATTATAGCCTGAATCAACATAATGGATTTCACCCGTAACGCCTGATGATAAGTCAGAGAGTAGATAAAGAGCGGATTTTCCAATTTCATGAATATCCACGGTACGACGTAATGGGGCATTACGGCGTTGATGTGAAAATATTGCACGTGCAGCTGCAATACCATTACCTGCTAGGGTCCTAACAGGACCAGCAGAAATTGCATTGACGCGGATATTTTGTGGGCCAAAATCTGCTGCTAAATAACGGACCATAGCTTCTAAAGCAGCCTTAGCGACCCCCATGATATTATAATTAGGGACAACTTGCTGTGAAGCGCCATAAGTAAGGGTTAAAAGTGCTCCTCCATGAGGCATGAGCTTTCCCGCGCGCTGAGCAATTTCAGTAAAAGAATAAGCTGAAATAACCATTGTACGTTGAAAGTTTTCACGTGTTGTCACATCAACGTAACGCCCTTTTAGCTGATTTTTATCTGAAAAACCAATAGCATGGACAATAAAATCAATTGTTTTCCATTCTTTTTCAAGTTTTTCAAAGACGTCGTCAACATTTTCAGTTTTTTCAACATCACATTCTAGAACTAATTTGCAGCCAAGCTTATCTGCGAGCGGCTGAACACGTTTTCCAAAAGCTTCTCCTTGATAAGTTAAGGCTAATTCAGCTCCTGCTTGTGCGAGTTGACAGGCAATGCCCCAAGCAATTGAATGGTCATTCGCAATTCCCATAATAAGGCCACGTTTGCCCTCCATCAAACCTTTCATATTATTCTCCGTAAGACCGTACTTTTTTCAATTACTAAGAACTTTCATTTATACATAGCGTTGAAAAATAAGTGTTGCATTGGTACCGCCAAAGCCAAAAGTATTTGACAGTACGGTATTCAGTTGTTGATGATCACGTCTTTCACGAACGATTGGCATATCAGCAAAAGCTGGATCAAGTTCTTCAATATGGGCACTTTCACAAATAAAATTATGATTCATCATTAACAATGTGTAGATTGCTTCGTGAACACCTGCAGCTCCTAAGGAATGTCCTGTTAGAGATTTGGTAGCAGAAATGGGCGGACATTGATCACCCGCTCCGAAAATACGTCGGATAGCTTCTATTTCAGGAGGATCACCAACAGGTGTTGCTGTCGCATGGGGGTTGATATAATCAATTTTATTATTGACTGTTGCAAGAGCCATGCGCATACAACGCTCTGCTCCCTCTCCTGATGGAGCGACCATATCATGTCCATCGGATGTCGCACCATATCCAACGATTTCTCCATAGATTTTTGCCCCACGCGCTTTAGCAAGTTCTAGATCTTCAAGGACTAAAACGCCAGCGCCTCCAGCAATGACAAATCCATCACGATTGACATCATAGGCACGTGAAGCTTTGTGAGGGATGTCGTTATATCTGCTAGACATAGCGCCCATAGCATCAAATAAAACAGAGAGTGTCCAATCCAAATCTTCGCAGCCACCGGCAAAGATGCGCTTCTGTTTACCATATTGTATCATTTCATAAGCATTCCCGATACAATGATTGGAGGTAGCACAAGCTGAAGAGATTGAATAATTGACTCCTTTTATTTTAAAGAAAGTTGCTAATGTAGCAGATGCTGTAGAACTCATCGCTTTAGGAACAACAAAAGGCCCAACACGTTTTGGACCTTTTTGGCGTGTAATATCAGCCGCTTCTACGATTGATTGCGTTGAAGCACCTCCAGAACCCATAATAATACCTGTATGTTCGTTTGATACTTCATGAGGCTCTAGACCAGCATCAACAATCGCTTGATCCATGGCGATATGATTCCAAGCTGTTCCACGTCCATGAAAACGTAGAGCGCGTCGATCTACGAGTTCTTCTATATTAATATCAGGTTTACCATAAACTCTGCTACGAAAACCTAATTCGGCATATTGAGGTGCATAAGAAATACCGGATTTTGCCTCACGTAAACTGGTTAAAACGGCCTCTGGATTATTTCCAATCGCGGAGACAATTCCCATACCGGTTACAACAACTCGACGCATTCATACCTCCTTATTCCGTACAGAATAGTAAAAAATTCTTCCTGATGAAAATAACATTCAATCTTCTTTGAATAAAGCAACGCGCAAATCATTTGCCTTATAAATAGTTTCTCCATCTGCTTTTAGCCATCCATCAGCTATTCCTAAGACTAAATTTCCACGTCGAATACGCTTAAAATCTATTCCATATTCAAGAAGTTTGGTTTGTGGCGTTACCATACCTGATAACTTAACTTCACCTGTTGATATTGCTCTTCCTTTTCCTGGTTCGCCCAACCAACCGAGAAAAAAACCTGTTAATTGCCACATACCATCCAATCCAAGGCATCCTGGCATGACGGGATCGCCTATAAAGTGACAATTAAAGAACCACAAGTCTGGTGTAACGTCAAATTCGGCACGAACCATTCCTTTATCATATTTGCCATCAGTTTCACTGATTTGAGTGATTCGATGTATCATCAACATTGGTGGTGCTGGCAATTGCGCATTACCCCTACCAAACATTTCGCCGCGAGCGCAGCTTAGAAGCTCTTTATAAGTGTAGCGAGACTTTTGTTCAGCCATGGTTACTCCATTTATTTGCATATATTTTTATTTCTGCGCTTTTCCCCAACTTAACTTTTAGAGCAAATTTTAAAGAGAGGGAAACGATTTTATATCATTTTTAATGACAAAAGCCCTTTTTTATGTATTCTACATAGATAACTATTTAAAAATGGAATACAAGATTGCACCGTACTGTTCCCATTTTTTTTATTTTTATCTTATTGAAGCAGGAATATGTATTGGTTTGTAACATGTCAGGAAGTGCAGACAATTTAGATATGAATGAAGAGCAACAGTCCACAAAAGAATGTGGAGAAGGTGTGCGATATTATTCCACTTCTATGTTAGAAAAACATTTACGTGAAAATGGTTTGCGTCCAACACGTCAGCGGTTAGAACTTGCGCATATGATTTTTTCTCAAGGCAACCGTCATATTACTGCTGAAGAGCTTTATGAGGAAGCGGTGAGGGCAGGTGTTCCTGTATCCTTAGCAACAGTTTATAATACGCTTCATCAATTTACAGAAGCGGGATTATTACGGATTATTGCTGTAGAAGGCTCGAAAACTTGGTTTGATACCAATACCTCTGATCACTACCATTTTTATATAGAAGGCGAAAATCGTATTTTTGATATTCCATGTGATTTGGAAAAAGCTTCCATTATTAGGAATTTGCCTACACCACCAGAAGGTATGGAAATTTCACATGTTGATTTGATCGTTCGATTGAAACAAAAAAATCAATCTTGTGATGGGGAGTAAGGGTATTCAATGAGGAATAAAAATTAAACTTGATGCGTTTGAGCATTCACCAACTTTTTATTTTTTCGTCAGGGTAAATCCCCCATAATTGCGGTTGATGAAGCCATCCATGAACGTTATTAAGAGTGATTTCGCACCATTGTCCATCGCATTGGTGAATATTGCCGATGACATTAGGCTCTACTTCTGCCACAAGTTCTGCGTTGTCGGTGGGTTTTTTTCGTAGCTTTAGCCTTTTTGTTTTATCTTTTTGCCATGGAATAGTTATAGCAGTTCGCTTTCCTGATAAAAGCGATTGATACACCCACCCTTCATCACCTTCTGCATCACGAATTTTGCGCCATTGATCATATTCTTGGATGATTTCAATAGGCAACCCCTTCTTTTTGTAAGTAAAAATGATAGAATAGTTACTTCCTGGACCAACGCGTACATTAACACGAGTAGGTTTAATCGAAGCAAATCGCGGAAGTGGTAAACCGCTGGGACCTAAATTTTGATTAAATGTTTGTGCGTGCAACAAACGCGGGGAACCCAATACAATGACTTTTGCTATTAAGATACATGATGCAAGCATTAAAACGTGAGACCAACGAGAATTTTGCACACTGAACTCCTTTATTTCATCATATATTGGTAATTAAAATCCGGAAGATTAAGATTGGAGACTGATAAAATTATGCCATATCGCTCGTTAACGAGATCTAAACAATGAAAAAATTGTTACGAGTATAGAAAAATAAGGAAAACAAAAGTTTGAATTTCTTAGAGCTTATGGTGTTTATGAGGGTATAGCTGTAAATAAATATTGGATTTTTAGCGTGCTGTATGCGTGAGAAAGATATTAAAACAGCCAAAGTATATTGTGGATGGGGCAGTTTTTCTATAGGAGCTCAATGCTAAAATATTGTTTCTTTTTTCCAAAGAGTGTTTCTCGAAATAAAAGCATAGTTATGCATGTTATGAATATAAAAACTGTTCAGTAAAGGGATTATGATGTGGCTTGAGAGGACAGTTTTGAATGGACAAAAGAATACGATGCATGAAGCATTTAAACGTAAAAATATGAGCAACATTATAGAGTGGATTGATATATGAAGGGCTAATTTTTAAAGGATAGTTTTCTGTGATAAGTCAATGTATAAAATTTGCTATACTATGCTTTTATGCAATGATAGGGCTTATATGGATTAAGCTGGTACTATCATTCTATTTCACGGCTTTCAATGTTATGTAGTTCCTATTATTTAGAGCATTCATAAGAAACATTTTTATTCTATTTGCAGATAAACTCCACTTATGATGTATACAAGCAAAAAATCTTAATTGATTCAATATAAGAGGATGTTGAAATAATTTACTGTATTCTCCTTAATATGAAAAGCGATTACTTATGATGATAAATCAATAAGTTATCAATTTAAAATCGTTATTAAATTGTAAAAACATTTTCGTTAAAAATGATAATATAAGACACCTATACCCATATTAAAATACAGCGTTTTCTCTGTTTATTTTCAATTTTCTTTTGTTTCAATTCAGTATAAAAAGCTTGATGAAAGAGGAGGGCTTATTCGATACGCTTATGAGGTCAATTACATAAGTGAAGGGTAGAAGAAATTTATCAAGAAAAAAGAATCTGCAGTGCAGTGGTTGAAATTCTTCATCTTTTAGAAGGATAGAATCAAGAGATATAAAGAGTTACGCAATTATATCGTTTCATTACATAAATGAAGGGAAAGAGAATTATGTATTTTCATATCCTCACACACAATCACATATTGTAATAGCCATTTGTATTTTGTAATTTTATTTAAAACCTTTGCAAGCTTAAGAGTATTTAAAGATAAAAAAGAAATCACCATGAAACCTGCTATAAGAAACAGTTATCTGAGAGATAATAAAGAAGGAGAAAAATCATTGTAAAAAGTGATAATAAAACACTTACATTCAATCCACATTTTACATAGGAACAAGTTGCTTAAATATCTAAAGCGTCACTTTGTTATTTCTTTTTAAAAATTATAAGAGTGAAGTAAACTCTATCCCTATGATAAGAAACTTTATCACTGATAATTAACATATTAGTTTATATAACTAAAATACGAGACAACATTGAACACAACACACCACACACAAGCAATCCATTGCAACTGCCTATGAAGATAAAATTTCCTGATAACTCACTCTTTATTGCTTATGCAATTCTATGATGCATCAAAAGTACATCACTTCACTGTAACAGCTCGTCCGTTACTCACAAAACCTTCTCTTTGCGCACGCTTACGAGCAAGCTTACGTGTACGACGAATAGCCTCAGCTTTTTCACGAGCACGCTTCTCAGATGGCTTTTCATAATAACTACGCATTTTCATTTCACGGAAGATACCTTCACGCTGCATCTTTTTTTTCAACGCGCGGAGCGCTTGATCAACATTATTATCACGAACGAGTACTTGCACTATTTATCCTGCTTTTTCAGTTTCATAAATGATAGGAAAACCTAGGTCCTTTTAAAGATACATCTAAAAGGACAAAGGCTTATATCATATAAATAAGACATTTGTCTATATAGCTTTTTAAAATTCTTATTTTTTTTGTAATAAAATGCTTTTTATAATGAATGATAGAATTTACACGGTTATAAACTTATGAAAGTCCTTGTATTTGATCATTTTCGTCAAGATGAATTTTTTCAGCGGCAGGATAATGCGGTAAGCCGGGCATGGTCATAACATCTCCACAAATGACAACGATAAAGCCGGCTCCCGCACAGAGACGAACTTCTCGTACAGGAATTTCAAAATCAACAGGAGCACCATATTGCTTGGGATCAGCAGAAAAAGAATAAGGTGTTTTTGCCATACAAATAGGATAAGTGCCAAACCCTTCTTTTTCCCAAGATTCAAGTTGTTTAAGAATAGGAGTTGAGATGATGGCGCCACGCCCACCGTATAGCTTTGTTATAATACAATTAATTTTTTGAACGAGGGGAATATCATCTTGATAGAGAACTTTAAAATCGGAATCTTGCTTTTCAATTAAGGCAACGAGTTCTTGTGCAAGTTCTATAGCCCCTTTTCCACCTTGTTCCCAATGCTTACAGATAAGTGCTTTGTGTCCAGTTGTTGCAACTATTTTCTGTAATGTTCTTATTTCAGCATCGCTATCGCTGTCAAAATGATTAATCGCTACAACACAAGGGATACCGTAGAGCTCCATATTTTTGATATGTCGTACAAGATTAGCTGCTCCCTTTTCTAAAGCGGTGATATTTTCTTCTGTCAGGTTATTTTTATCCACACCACCATTCATTTTTAATGCACGAATCGTTGCGACAATCACTGTTGCATTTGGTACAATACCTGTTTGCCGACATTTAATATTGAAAAATTTTTCTGCTCCAAGATCAGCTCCAAATCCTGCTTCCGTGATAACATAATCAGCGAGTTTTAAAGCGGTTTTTGTTGCTATAACTGAGTTGCAACCATGCGCAATATTGGCAAAAGGTCCTCCATGAACGAGAACAGGATTATTTTCAATTGTTTGTACAAGGTTGGGTTGTATGGCGTCTTTGAGAAGAACTGCCATTGCGCCTTCTGCATTGAGATCAGCCACTGTTACGGGTGTTTTATCATGACGATAGGCAACAATAATTTTTTTGAGTCTTTGTGTAAGGTTTTCTAAATTTTCAGAAAGACAAAGAAGAGCCATAATTTCTGATGCAACAGTAATATCAAAACCTGTTTGGCGTGGAAAACCATTTGTTATGCCTCCCAATGAAATAACGATATCGCGCAATGCACGGTCATTCATATCAAGAACGCGCTTCCAAACAATGCGACGTGGATCAATGTTTAGAGTATTCCCCCAATAGATATGATTATCGATCATTGCGGCAAGAAGATTATGGGCTGCTGTAATAGCATGAAAATCACCGGTAAAATGTAAATTAAGGTCATCCATTGGGACGACTTGCGCATAACCACCACCAGCCGCACCACCTTTGACACCAAAACAGGGGCCTAAAGATGGTTCTCTCAAAGTGGCTATTGTTTTTTTGCCAATGAGATTAAGAGCATCACTCAGTCCAACTGTTGTTGTTGTTTTTCCTTCTCCAGCAGGTGTGGGATTGATAGCCGTAACAAGGATAAGTTTACCATCTGGATTTTTATTGAGTGATTTTATGTATGCAGAAGAAATTTTAGCTTTATCATGACCATAGGGAATAAGATTTTCATGTGAGATACCAATTTTTTGTGCAATTTCAGTAATATGCTTCTTTTTAGCAGTGCGAGCAATTTCAATATCTGTTTTATGCATGGAAAAATTCTCTAAATTGAGCTTTTATTAACGTTTGGGATCTGTACTCTATGGAATTAATTAAGAAGAATCCATAAAGACTAGAAAGTATAAGATATCATAAAGGTCAATGATATGGTGCGCAAGAGATAATGCTAAAGGACTACAAGAGGATTCTTAATCGTTTTTTTTGGAAAAAAGAATCTCTATTTTTTAAGTTTCGATAAGTTTTTAACTGGCCTGCAATATCACTCTCAATACCAGATAATGATGAACATCAGAAGAAAGTTTTTAGGTAATTAATTGAAAGACTTTTGATGCAGCGATCTTTATGCGATTTTTATATCTCATATTTGTTTATTTCGAATAGCATACTGGAAAAGTTTTAGAGAGCGGTAAACCGCAATTTTGGGTGCCATACCTAAAATCCCTCTTAAGATAGGGTGGACAAAAATGAAATATTCAAAAAATATCCATTAATGGAAAAGGGAAATAAGCACGTAAAAATTATCCAATTGATTAAAAAGTATAATCCAGAGGAGATCAAAAACAAGCGCATGGATTGATTGAGGAAAGAAAGCAACAAAATATCCAAACTCATGCGATCGCTACAATTATCGCTAATAAAAAGCGCCTTCGGATTGATTTGAAGGTCGCATGACACTTTCTTCTATCAAAAAGACTAAAGAAACGACTGACAAGAAAACGGAATAAAAAGCCATAAGAAGATTAAAGATAAGCAAAAAATGAATCACATAAAAGAAATCCAAGGGGCTTAAATACGAGTAAGATATTACTGATAGATGGCGCACCCGAAGAGATTCGAACTCCTGACCCCCAGATTCGTAGTCTGGTGCTCTATCCAGCTGAGCTACGGGTGCACACATTTCGATTTTCTACATTGTCTAAGACACAATGGGTTCCTAATCGTTTCATTAAAGAAATGCAAGTGAAACTTGTGTCGTCATAAAAAAAAACTCTTTTTTTATGAGATATTAAAAAAAGTTATAATATATTATGGTTTCAGTTGGATTTTTGAGAGGGTCATTTTCTTGCTGTGACCCTACCACGCAATATGAACGATAGTTAACTTGACGTTTTCGTCTAGGAACGATAGTCAGCCAGAAATGATATATGTTTTTGCGGTGGGGGGTAAGATATATACCTGCTGTTTGGTTTTTTTGTAAAACGCCAATATTACTGTTGAAAACTATTTCAGATAAACATGATACAGCAAAGGTGGATGTATGGCGTTATTAAAAAAGATCTTTCCATTGTTGTTTTTAATTGTTGTTTTAACAGTTACTTATTGGGCTGGAAAACAGAGTGCAGAAAAACCCATCTCTACAGTGGATAAAACAAGTATATCATATAAAGATTCAAAGGGAAAAATGGGAAGACCACCGACAAATGTTGTCGTTGATCTAGTAAAAGTTCAAGATTTTTATGAACAGCTTAACGTTCTAGGGAGTGGACAAGCTCTTGCTAAAGTAGATTTAACCCCTTTATCATCAGGTGTTCTTGATAAGCTTTTTGTGTCTGCTGGTACAAAAGTACAAGTAGGTGATGCGGTTGCAAAGCTTGATTCTAAAAAGGAGGAAATAGCGGCCGCAAAAGCAAAAGTACAACGTGATAATAATGCGTTAACGCTTTCACGCATTCTTAAATTACGTGCCAGCAATACAGCAACGGAAGTTCAAGAAATTACGGCACGTTTAGAGTTGGATAACGCAGATCTAGTTTTGCGTAATGCTGAGGTAGACCTCGATCGGCGAACAATTCGTACACCGATTTCTGGAGTTGTTGGTATTTTACCCGTTGATACGGGGAATAACGTGACCCTTAATACTGTAATAGGGCGTATTGAGAATAGAGAACGTATTTTGGTCGATATATGGGCCCCTGAACGATATGCATCACAGATCCATAAGGGAGATGAGGTAACGGCAACATTAACTGCGCAGCCAGATAAATCTTTTATCGGTCATATTTACGCGATTGATAATGTCATTGATCCAGAAAGTCGCACACTTCATGCTCAGGTTGAAATCAATAATGAAAAAGATACGCTCATGTCTGGCATGTCCTTTTCTGTTGCCTTGCAATTCCATGGCGGTTCTTTCCCTGTCGTTAATCCTCTTGCGATTCAATGGAACAGTAAAGGGTCATTCGTTTGGCGTGTGAGAGAAGGAAAAGCAGAGTCTATTCCCGTATCGATTATTCAGCA
>NZ_HE997998.1:0-5444 GCF_000312585.1 Bartonella queenslandensis AUST/NH15 | reverse complement strand
GTGAAAGCCCCTCTAGAAAAGGGTGATCAAGTTGTTATTCAAGGGGTGCAAATGCTTTATCCAGGAAGTAAAGTAATTATTGATGATCCACAGTCCCATCAATAGCAATTATCAGCAATTTATGGAACGGATATACAATGAGCCAAGAATTGAGCATAAAGCAGTCAGTGTCGCAGGTGGAGCAAGGTGGTCTCATTGCCTTATTTATTCGCAGACCGGTTTTTACTTTTGTTTTAAATGCCATGATCATCATTGCAGGATTTGCAGCATGGTTGAATGTTGATGTGAGAGAATTACCCGATGTTGATACGCCAGTAACAACGATAATGACGATGTTTTCTGGTGCATCAGCGGAAACAATTGATCGTGAAGTAACAAAAGTTATAGAAGATGCTGTTTCTCGTGTTTCAGGTGTTAAGACGATTTCTTCAACATCTTCTTTTGGACGCTCCCGTGTGCAGATTAATTTTAACGTCGGTGTTGATTTGAATGTAGCGGCATCTGATCTTCGTGATGCTCTGTCTCGCATTGCTTATTCTTTACCCAAAAATGCAGATTCACCTTTGATTATTAAAGCAGATTCGAATGCTGCTGCCATGATGTATTTAGTTGTAACATCGCCAACAATGAGTATTGATGATTTAACAACAGTTGTAGATGATCAGATTGTTGATGCGATTTCTGCTGTTGATGGTGTTGGTGATGTACAGGTCGATAGTGCTCGCACAAAGATTTTTCAGATTGATATAGATCAAGCAAAACTTGCAAGTTATGGATTAACTGTCGCAGATATTTCACGTATTCTTTCTGATATGACAACGGATGTACCAGTAGGATCGTTACGCAATTCTAAGCAAACTTTAGTGGTCCGTGCTACGGCACGTTTAACCACACCAGAATCTTTTGAACAAGTTGTTTTAAAGCCTCATGTACATCTTGGTGATGTTGCACATGTTACTTTGTCACCTGATATAGAAAATGTTATTCTTCGTATCAACGGAAAGACAGGGATTGGATTAGGGATTGTGCGTAAAGCACAATCCAACACCCTTAATATTTCTGCAGGTGTGAGAGCCGTTGTTGATAATCTCAAAAGTGTCGTTCCTTCTTCTGTACATATAGACGTTATTAGTGACGATGCAATTTTTATTAAAAGCGCCCTTTATGAGGTTGAAGTGGCGTTGGTTATTGCTATTTTGAGCGTTATTTTGGTTATTTTTCTTTTTCTCAGGGACATTCGTGTAACGCTGATACCTGCTGTATCTCTTCCAGTCGCTTTGATTGGTACCATTGCAGCTATTTATCTTGTAGGGTTTTCATTGAATATTCTCACATTTTTAGGACTTGTTTTGGCAACAGGGCTTGTTGTGGATGATGCCATTGTGGTTCTGGAAAATATTGTTCGATGGCGCAATATGGGGATAGGGTCTAGAGCTGCGGCAGTGTTAGGTACCCGTGAAGTTTTTTTTGCGGTTGTCGCAACAACATTGACGTTAGTGGCTGTATTTGTCCCTATCTCCTTTCTTCCTGGACAAGTTGGAGGACTTTTTAGAGAATTTGGTTTTGTTTTGGCAATTTCTATTTTGCTTTCTTCAATCGTTGCCTTAACGCTTTGTCCTATGTTGGCTTCACGTTTTCTCAAAGAACATGTTGAAGAGAAAGAAAAAAATGCCCATCATAATTTTACTTTTTTATATAAATTAGGGACTTTTTTTCATAAGGCATATACTTACAGTTTGCATAAGTGTTTAGAAAAGCCTCGGACTGTTGTTTTTACTTCACTTGCTTTTGCAGCTCTTTGCATTGGAGGCTATACGAAGTTGCAACAAGAATTAACGCCCGCAGAAGACAGAGCTCTTATCTTTTTGGTCATTAATGGCCCCCAAGGTATTTCAACACAATATTTGAACGAGCAGGTAGAGAAAATTGAAGAAAGTCTACAGCCATTACGTGATGCGGGTGAGATTGCTAATAGCTACTCTATTGCGGGTATTGGCGGTTCACCCAATACTGCTTTTTTGGTTTTATTACTTTCATCTTGGGATAAACGTTTACGCAGTCAGCAAGAAATCATAAAAGATGTTAATGCAAAGGTTAGGCAGTTTCCGGCAGTTTTTGTCTTTGCTGCGGAGGGCAATTCTCTAGGTGTGAGAGGAACGGGGCAAGGGTTACAATTTGCAATTCTTGGCAATGATTACGCAGCATTACAACCCATTGCTGATAAGTTGGTGCGTGCTCTACAAGCTGATCCGCGTTTTATTCGCCCACGTCTTACTGTTGATGCCACACAACCGCAATTTTTTATTGAAATCAATCGAAAAAAAGCCTCCGATTTAGGGATTGATATCACCAATTTGGGCGATACATTACAAGCAATGTTGGATGGTAAAAAGATTGGCTCTATTAACGTAGATGATCACTCTTACGATGTTAAACTGATATCGCGTAAAAATTCTATGAAGAGTCCTAGTGATTTAGAAAATATTTTTTTAAAGACTAAAGACAATCGGTATGTTCCTTTATCGGTTATTGCGCGTTTACATGAAAAAGCTATCGCTCCCCAATTAAAACGGGAAAAACGCATGAGCGCTGTCATTTTAAGCGCAAATCTTGCTCCAGATATCACTTTAGGGGATGCTTATCAAACGGTACAAAAAATTGCATCTCCTTTATTATCGAAAGGAACCTACGTGGTTCCTTTAGGGGAAGCGGAAACACTTAATGAAACATCTTCCAATTTTATGATTGTTTTTGGTATTGCCTTTTTGATTATTTTATTGATTTTAGCGGCTCAGTTTGAAAGCTTTATTTCAGGATTCATTATCATGGCCACTGTTCCATTGGGAATTGGTTGTGCTGTAATTGCTATGCTACTAAGTGGTGTGAGTCTTAATATTTACAGTCAAATTGGATTAATTTTGTTAATTGGCGTTATGGCAAAAAATGGTATTCTCATTGTTGAATTTGCAGATCAATTACGTGATCAAGGAAGAAGCGTGCGTGAAGCTATAGAAGAAGCAGCAAACATTCGTCTTCGTCCAGTTTGTATGACAATGATTTGTGCCATTTTAGGGGGTATTCCTTTGGTTTTAGCTAAAGGTGCTGGTGCGGAAGCCCGTATAGCTTTAGGGTGGGTTATCGTTGGTGGTTTAGGTTTAGCAACTATTTTTACGCTTTACCTTACACCGGTTGTTTATCTTTTATTGGGGCGTTTTATAAGATCAAAAGCAGAAGAAGATTTACGCTTAATAAAAGAACTCAATCAAGCTAAATGATGTATCGAGTAGAAAGAATTTGAAAATTTATTCTTGTAAAAATACTATTTTCGGATCTTATTTTTTTTACTTTTATATTCCTTCATTTTGATTTGAGAAGTGAAGAGAGCGAGCAATCAAGGAAACGTTTTCTACTTTGTTATTGTTTGGGCATAGATTTCATTATCAATAACCGTATAGGATAAGCTTATGGGAGATAGCTTTTCGATTCGAAATGAAAAAGCTTTTGAAACTGCGTTAAGAGCTTTAAAGAACCATGCTGCAAAGGATGGGGTCTCTAATATTCGTCAACATTTTGTAGAGGATGACCAGCGTTTTTCCCATTTTTCTCTTAGGCTTGATGATCTTCTTTTCGATTTTTCAAAATGTGGTGTAACATTTAAAACATTACAACTTCTAGATGATTTAGCTGTCGCAGCAGATGTGTTAAGCCGGCGTGATGCAATGTTTTCTGGTCAGACGATTAATACAACAGAAAAACGCTCCGTTCTTCATACTGCATTACGTTTACCTGCTGACGAAATTTTCATGTTGGATGGTCGTAATCTTATTCCCGATATTCAAGATGTTCTTGAAGATATGGAACGATTTTCTGAAAAGGTCCGTGATGGCATCTATAAGGGAAGCAGTGGAAAGAGAATAAGTGATATTGTCAATATTGGTATTGGTGGCTCTGATCTTGGTCCTGCAATGGTCACATATGCTTTAAAACCTTATCATGATGGTCCACGTTGTCATTTTGTTTCTAACGCTGACAGTGCCCATATTTCTGATACTCTCTCTATTTTGAATCCAGCAACAACGCTTTTTGTCATTGCTTCTAAAACTTTTACAACGACTGAAACAATGGTAAATGCTCAAGTTGCACGTCAGTGGATTTGTTCACATTTAGGGGAAGAAGCTATTGACACGCATTTTGTCGCTGTTTCGAGTGCACTTGATAAAGTCGTAGAATTTGGCATAGATTCGACCAGAGTTTTTAAATTTTGGAATTGGGTTGGAGGACGTTATTCCATTTGGTCCGCCATTGGGCTTGTTGTTATGTTTGCAATAGGGGGGCGAAATTTTCGCCAATTTCTCAATGGTGCTTTACAAATGGACCAACATTTTAAAACCATGCCTTTACATAACAATATTCCTATTCGATTTGCTCTTTTAGGGTTCTGGCATCGTGTTATTTGTGGTTATTCATCACGTTCTATCATTCCTTATGCACAGCGCTTAATACATTTTCCAGCTTATTTACAACAGCTTGATATGGAATCAAATGGAAAGCAAGTCTCGCTGGATGGAAAACCATTAAATTTTTCAAGTGGCCCGATCGTTTGGGGTGATTCAGGAACAAATAGTCAACATGCTTTTTTTCAGCTTCTGCATCAAGGAACAGATGTTATTCCTGTAGAATTTATTTTATTTATAAAAGGGCATGAGAAAAATTTAAATTCTATGTATGAGATATTGCTAGCAAACGGTTTAGCGCAATCAAAAGCCTTGATGAAGGGCCGTAGTATTGAAGATGCTCGGCATATTTTGATAAAAAATGGTGTTGATGAACGTGAAGCAGATC
Source organism: Bartonella queenslandensis AUST/NH15 (assembly GCF_000312585.1). Taxonomy (GTDB): domain Bacteria; phylum Pseudomonadota; class Alphaproteobacteria; order Rhizobiales; family Rhizobiaceae; genus Bartonella; species Bartonella queenslandensis_A. The sequence goes on along the minus strand of NZ_HE997998.1, from coordinate 602 downwards.
ATTTAGCACTTCATAGAAGTTTTAAAGGAAACCGTCCAAGCATTACGTTGGTTCAAGATTTATTAACGCCTTTTTCACTCGGTCGTCTCATTGCACTTTATGAGCATCGTATTTTTGTTGAAGGGATTTTAATGAATATTAATTCATTTGATCAATGGGGTGTTGAACTTGGTAAGGAATTAGCAAATGAGTTGTTACCAATTCTTCGTGGAGAAAGTAAAGCGGATAAACGCGATAGTTCAACATTAGGGTTGCTCGCACATATTCAGACAAGACGTACAAAAATAAATATAATTTGATGATAGGTTCTAACTAATTAAGCAAAGATAAAATCAGAGAAAAATATAGATAACCCTTTAATTTTACTATATCCTTCATTTATTGCTGAATTGGATTTTTGTGATAGAAAATCAAAAAAAGTGCAAAAATTGTAAAAATGAGAATTTATGATCAACAATGATAAAGGAGTCTGAAAGGTTTTGAAGATCTTTTGTGAATTCTTTTAAAATATTTTGAAAAATAGATTGGTACAAAATTCAAGCCAAAATACACAAAATCCACGGACAAGCCACGATTAAAACTATTTTAATAATATCAATTTA
>NZ_HE997997.1:58547-59045 GCF_000312585.1 Bartonella queenslandensis AUST/NH15 | reverse complement strand
CACACATCTATTAGTCTTGCACATCTAGGAGCCCGTCTTAAAGGCCAAGAACTTGCTGCTGCTAATTCTGCATTTATTTTTTGCTATGGAATTGGTATGCTCATCGGACCAACCTTTATCGGAAAATTCATGGATATTTTTAATCCCTTTGGTTTTTCAATCGCTATGGCTGTTTTTTTCGGTTTATATGTCATTTTAGTCTTTGTCCAACTTATGAGAAAATTAATCAGCTCTTGACTTTTTTGAGAACATCCGTACTGTTTACCGGAAAATCTGATGATGTCGGAAATAAGTTTTGACAGCGATAATATTTTTTTCAGTATAAATAAGGTTTTTACATTATGGCTAAAGCAGCAACCATTAAGATCAAGCTTTTATCAACTGCAGATACTGGTTTTTTCTATGTAACAAAGAAAAACAGCCGTACAATGACAGATAAAATGACCAAACGTAAATATGATCCAGTTGTAAAAAAGCACGTCGAATTTAAAGAAACAA
>NZ_HE997997.1:53056-57779 GCF_000312585.1 Bartonella queenslandensis AUST/NH15 | reverse complement strand
TTCGGGAGACTGTTTTTTTGTATCTTAAAAAATTTACTTTAAAATCTGTACAACTTTAAATTTGGATGTTTTATATAAATTTAGCTGAGTTGATTTATTTTTTAAGTTGCTTAAATATTATACTGCATGGGTATTTGATTGTTGTGATACTGATAAAAATTTTATCATTAAAACGGAATGTTATTTTATCGTGTGAATGAAATTTTTGAAAGAATTATAAACAATACATAATGATAGTAGCAGTTTCTTATTTCATGAAAAAAGTTCTTTCTCATTTTAATCTAAGAAGCTTAAAAGAAATTATTGGTTTTAGTATTTTTATCGCTGCTAGCATTCTTATAATTGTGGCAACTTATTTTAAGCAGACTCGGCCTTTACCCCAAAAAGAAAAAATCTCTTCTCAAAATTATGTTGAAGGAAAAGCATCAATTATTGATGGCGATTCCATCATGATTTCCTCCATTAAGATTCGACTGTTTGGAATTGATGCTCCTGAACTCCATCAATTTTGTGGAAAAAAAGATGCACGATACCCTTGTGGACTTGAGGCAAAAAAATATTTGGAACAACTACTCGAAAATCAAAATGTCACATGTCACTGGCATAAAACAGATAAATATCGCCGTATCCTTGCAACATGTCAAACAAAACAAGTTAGAAATATCAACGCAACGCTCGTACGAAATGGTTGGGCTGTAAGCTATTATGAATACCCCAAAGAAGAGCAAGAAGCCAGAAGGAAAAAAAAGGGAATATGGGCATCAAGTTTTCAACGACCCAAAGAATGGCGCAAGGCAAATCCCCGCATAGAATAAGAAAAGTATTTTTAAATTTTATTGAGCAATGAAACAATGTAATCATATTATCAAACTTGAAAAAAAAATCTATTCCTGTCGGATTTGTATCCAACAACCACATTATTTTCCTCCTCTTCCTCATGAACCAAATCCCGTCGTTTATTTATCTGATACAGCTTTGATTGCAATTGCAGGACAAGCACCAGGATTGCGTGTCCATGAAACATCTATCCCTTTTAATGATCGTTCAGGCGAAAGACTACGTGATTGGCTTAATGTCACGAAAGAAGAATTTTATAATAGATCTCTCTTTGCACTTGTTCCTATGGGATTTTGTTTTCCAGGATATGACAAAAATAAAGCTGATTTGCCACCAAGACGTGAATGTCGAGAAATTTGGCATGAAAAGATATTTCAAGCGATGCCTCAAATAAAACTTGTTCTTGCTATTGGAAGTTATGCGCAAAAGTGGCATATTACAGAATTAAAACATAAAACTGTTTCAGCAACCGTTCGTGATTGGAGAAATATCCTTTCCATCCCCCAACCTCGTGGCTATAATGTTATGCCTTTGCCTCATCCATCATGGCGAAATACTTCTTGGTTACAGAAAAATTCATGGTTTAGCGATGAGCTTATTGTATATTTGCGTTGTTTAGTGCGTAAGTTTTTATAAATTAAAATATTGAGAAAAAATATGGATCGTCTTGACCGAAAAATTTTACATCTTTTGCAAGAAAATGCGACACTTTCTGTCGCTGATATTGCTAAAAAAGTTGGACTTTCAACGACTCCTTGCTGGCGTAGAATTCAAAAACTTGAAGAAGATGGTGTTATTCAGCGTCGCGTTGCTGTTCTTTCTCCAGAAAAAGTAAATGCACGTGTCACAGTTTTTGTTTCTATTCGCACAAATACACATAGTCATGAATGGTTTAAGCGTTTTTCAAAAATTGTGCAAGAATTCCGTGAAGTCATTGAATTTTATCGAATGAGTGGAGATATTGACTATTTATTGCGTGTTGTTGTTCCCAATATTGAAGCTTATGATCTTTTTTATAAAAAATTAATTTCTAAAATTGACATCCGTGACGTCTCATCTTCTTTCGCAATGGAACAGATTAAATATACAACGGAACTTCCCCTTAATTATATTAAATTACATGAAAAGGTAAATGAGCAAAATTCTTAAGAGTTTTTTTATAGCTATCCCATTATCTTTTATGCGTTCAAACTTTCTTGGTTCAAAACCGCCATTTGCGCATGTGTTAAAACCGCAGCTTTGACAATACCAGCAGCCATAGCGGCTCCGGCTCCTTCACCAAGCCACATTTCCAAATCTAGAAGTGGTTCTTTGCCAATTTTTTTTAAAAGTTTACGATGCGCTTTCTCAGAAGAAACATGTCCAACAAGAACATGTTCAAGAGCCCTTGGATGCATTTTATAAAGGACCGCTGCAGCTGCTGTTGCAACAAAACTATCTAAAATAACGGGTATTTTTTCCATTCTTGCCGCTAAAATAGCACCAATCATGGCAGCGATTTCACGTCCTCCTAAGCGACGCATTATCTCAAAAGGATCATTAAAATGCTCCTTATGCAAAGAAATTGCTGTCTTAACCGCTGCTATTTTACGCTGATAAAAATCATCTCCTTCCCCCATACCATTTTCTGTCCACTCTTCAACTTCTCCACCAAATAATGCTACACATAAAGCTGAAGCTATTGTTGTGTTTCCAATCCCCATTTCACCAATACATAAAAGGTCTGTTCCACCAGCAATAGATTCCATTCCAAATGCCATTGTAGCAGCAGCACTCCGCTCATCCATTGCGGCATCCTTCGCAATATTCATTGTTGGATATTCCAATGCTAAATCAAAAATTTTTAATCCAAGATTATAGGCTATACAAATTTGGTTGATAGCAGAACCACCAGATGCAAAATTTTCTACTATTTTTCGTGTCATAGATTGTGGAAATGGTGTAACATTCTCCTCTACAATACCATGATTTCCAGAAAAAATGGCGACCAAAGGTCGCATTACAATAGGCTTTTCTGTCCCCCTCCACCCCGCATACCAAACAGCAATATCTCCCAATTTTCCTAATGCGCCTCGTACTTTTGTTAAGTTTTCTTGCCGTTTTTTTGCCAAAATTATAGAAAATTCATCAGCAACAGGTAAATTTGTAAGCAAAGCACGAAAATCATCAAATGGACTAACGGTCATGAGGATACCTTTTAAAATCTACAATGTTTAATGAAAATAACGTCATATATAGAGGGTATGAATAATTTATTGCTTTTTTAAACAGTGTTTTAAAAACGTTAAATATTATAAAAGTGATGATTTTGATATTATATTTTCTATTTCAATAACAAACATAAAAAATTCAAAATGTTATTAATATCTTATGACTACTTTTACAGTTATACCCTTAACCTATTTTTATTTAATAGGCATAATCGGCATGCTGTTTAATATATAAACTTCAACATTCTTATTCATAATAAAAGCTATAAGCTTCTCAAAACTATAAAATTGAAGTAAGAAAAATCATCGTGAAAAAATAAAATTGATAAATGCATCTAACTTTTAACATAATATTAAATCGTCTCGTTATTATTCAATGAGAGCAGAAAAAGCTTCTTTCAAAATATATATATCTGCGTTTGGTTTTGTCGCATCATTTGATAGTATTTGCCGCCATCGACGAGCCCCATCCCGCCCATGAAATAAACCAATCATATGACGCGTCACATGAGAAAGCCGTCCTCCCGAAGCAATATGTTGAGCCGCATAATCACACATAACCTCAATAAGATCACTTTCACTCAAATGATTCTGCAACTCACCATAGAGTTCAAAATCGATATGCTTTAACAAAGTTGGATCATGATAAACTTGTCGACCAACCATGACAGCATCACAGAAAGTCAAATGCTCTTTGATTTCATCAATAGATTTAATTCCACCATTTATCCCAATGAATTTATGAGGATATTGACGTTTTAATTTATAAACTCTTTCATAATTAAGAGGCGGAATATTGCGATTTTCTTTTGGACTTAATCCTTGTAGCCAAGCCTTGCGGGCATGTATCCAGAGAGCATCGCAACCAGCATTCCAAACCTGATTAGCCAAAAGATCTAAGGCTAATTCTTCATCTTGTTCGTCCACTCCAATCCGACATTTGACAGTTACAGGTATAGTAACCACTTGTTTCATTGCCTCCACAGCATTTGCTACAATATCTGGATGTAACATCAAACAAGCCCCAAATGCTCCTGCTTGAACACGATTTGACGGGCAACCGACATTGAGATTTATCTCGTTATAGCCAAAATCTTCAGCAATGCGTGCAGCTTCTGCCAGCTCGTTGGGATCTGTCCCTCCTAGTTGTAATGCAACTGGACATTCTTCATGGTTAAAAGTCAACAATTTTTCGCGGATACCGTGAATGACAGCATCTGCTACCATCATTTCCGTATAAAGAAGTGTTTTTTTCGTTAAAAGACGATAAAAAAACCTACAATGTCGGTCTGTCCAGTCCAACATTGGTGCTACTGCAAATTTTACAGACGATGGAAGATTGTAAAATATCACGAGGGCACTACTCTCATATCCCCATAACTCTCCCTTTATATACAAAAAAAATACTTACTTTTAGTTTTTAGAAAGCTTTATTCTTATACGGCCATAAATATAATAATAGCTCCAATTATTCAATTGATATAAAAGCCTACTACAATCAATCATGCTAAAGTACAATATCGCACTTCTCATAGAGAAAAATAACGCTCAGATATATGAATATGAAAAAAGAAAGTTTCTCATTGTAATAAAAAACTCATTTGTAAGTCTTTCTGACGCCCATCAAACCTCTATCGATACATGATGTAGCATTGTTTTTAAGAAAATAAATGATA
>NZ_HE997997.1:50710-52850 GCF_000312585.1 Bartonella queenslandensis AUST/NH15 | reverse complement strand
GAAAGAGTGCTTTTATTTCTTCTCGAATAAAAGACAAAGATTTTTTTGTTTCATACGAATCCAATTATAAATTATTTTCTCTCAATGAGTTTTTTTCTGATATTTATTAGACTTTCCTTCATAGGATAGACAAGTTTTACTCTAAATATTCCATCCAATTTCGCTCATTTTTATTTTATGATTGTTACAGAGAAACTAAATGAGGGATATGGACAATCATTGTCTTTTCAACGGGGATGGCTTGTAGCAATATGTTTTCTGAAGAAAAGCATTTTACAACATTGCTGATAAAATCTGTAGAGCTCAATGACTATAAATGTTTTTTAATTTCTTTTTGGCTTTGCATATAGCAAGAAAGAATATCAACCTCTTGCGCATTAAAGAAAAGGCCAAGTTTTGAACGACGCCATAACACATCTTCACATGTTTTGGCCCATTCCTTTTCCATCAACCATTTTACTTCTACTTCATAAAGTCCATGCCCAAAATTTTTTCCTCTATCCGCCTTAACATCTGCAAATATCTCCAATGCTTCCGTACCATAGGAGCGTGCAAGTCTGCGATGTGTAAAAGCATCTAAATCTGGCGTCAAAAGAGCAATCCTCTCTTCAAGAGTATCTAACTGGTTATAAAGAAAATCACCTCCTGGAAGTATAGCATTCGTCGTCCATGATGCTCCCTTTTGACCAAGCGCTTTTTCAATGAATTTCATCGCATCTTCAGCCAATTTACGATACGTTGTAATCTTCCCACCATAAAGATTAAGAATCTTTGGTGTACTTCCTTTCCCCACTTCTTTTAAAACATAATCGCGCGTAATTTCTTGAGCTTTTGAAGATCCATCATCATAGAGTGGACGAACTCCAGAATAAGACCAAACAATAGTTTTAGGCGACACTGGCTGTATGAAATAATCACTAGCTGCTGCGCAAATATAATCAATCTCTGTGTCAGTAATATGAACGTCGGCTGGATCTCCCTGATAATCACAATCTGTCGTTCCAAGCAAGGTAAAATCCTCTTGATACGGAATTGCAAATATAATACGCCCGTCACCGTTTTGAAAAATATAAGCACGATCATGAGTATAAAGTTTAGGAACCAAAATGTGAGAACCTCTAACTAGTCGTACTGGTGGATGTTCTTTAGAATCTAATACGCTTGCCAAAACATGATCAATCCATGGCCCAGTCATATTCGCGACATAAGAAGCTGTGACACTATATTCTTTACCACTTAACTTGTCTTGTAGAACAATACGCCATTTTTTGTCGTCTTTTTTTAAAGAAAGAACTTCTGTCCGTACTTTTATATCAGCTCCCCACTTTTCTGCATCACGCGCATTGGCCATGACTAAACGGGCATCATCTACTCTTGCATCAGAATATTCAAAACCTCTTTGATATTCTTTCTTCAGTGTAGAGCAAAACTCGTTTGAAAAATTAATCGCTTTACTGCGCCATAATTTCTGATTCCATTTCCCTAAATAATCATAAATAAAAAGTCCAAAACGTAACATCCAAGCAGGACGTAATCCTTTATGATACGGAAGAAGAAAACGCAATGGGCGCACAATATGTGGAGCCATACGTAAAATGATCTCACGTTCTTTTAGTGCTTCACGAACAAGTTTGAACTCATAGTGTTCGAGATAACGAAGTCCCCCATGAATAAGCTTTGTTGAGGCACTTGATGTCCCCGATGCAAGATCATTCATTTCAGCTAATCCTACTTTAAAACCGCGCCCAGCTGCATCTCTTGCCAATCCACACCCGTTTATTCCTCCCCCAATAATAAACAGCTCATAATGTGTTGTGGTTTCCATAATTTCATTTTTCATTCGTTTAATTTTGTTTCACAACACTCAATAAAGCAACAGTAAAAAAACGATATCAAGTGCTCTTCATGGTATTATCAACGTGCTTTTTTCCAAAATAAATACACGTAAAAGGCTTTTTGATCCCCTTATACATTAAAACAACATTTTACCAATAATAGAGAGAATTTTTTTATCCTTTTCAAATGTACATCATATGAAATTCTTTTAGAGAAAAATTGATGTTTTTTTCATTCTTGAATACATGCTATAGTCAAGTGCTTTATTGCACAGAGATAACGTTTTTTATATAGTTCACTCAAT
>NZ_HE997997.1:47779-50260 GCF_000312585.1 Bartonella queenslandensis AUST/NH15 | reverse complement strand
TATTCATCGGTGCAGCCGGACAAGATATTCTAAAACAAGCAATAGATGATACACAGTGAATAGCTATTCTATATCTGGTCCGTTTATAGGAAGAATAATGTAAACGAAGTGATTTTATACTTTCTCTTTTTTGACAACGAGCTTATAAGTGCAACTTTGCGTAAAGCAGATACGAGTTTAAAATTGCAAAGTGTAATGACTTAAAGGAAATAAATATCTTCAAAGCCTCAAAAGATATCATTCCTAATCTGAGAGATGCTCAGTCATAAATGAGATAATGACGATCTTCATTGATCAAGGAGTTAGAAATAAAATGGCAACAGAAAAAATAGATTCGGAAAAATATACCGCAATTGATACAAAAATTGTTCGCGATCTTGCTGAAATTTTGAATGATACAAATTTAACGAATATTGAAGTTGAACAAGGAGAACTTCGTATTTGTGTTTCCCGCCAAAATATCTCAACTTCTTCTGCACAAACCATTTATTCACCTGTTGCTACTCCTAACTTTTCTGTAACATCTTCTTCAGTCCCAACAAGCGAATCTCTCGTACAACCTTCCCAAGAAGATAAATCAAAAAATACAATAACCTCTCCAATGGTTGGTACAGCTTATCTTGCTCCTTCACCAGGTGCGCAGCCATTTGTAGAAGTAGGGCAAAATGTTTCTGAAGGAGAGACATTACTGATTATTGAAGCCATGAAAACGATGAATCAAATTTCATCACCGCGCTCAGGCAAAGTAACTACTGTTCTTGTCAAAGATGGCCAACCTGTTGAGTTTGGTGAACCACTTATTATTGTTGAATAAAGCGAGGGGCAACCATGATTCGAAAAATCCTCATTGCTAATCGGGGAGAAATTGCTCTTCGCGTTTTACGTGCATGTAAAGAACTTGGCATAAAAACTGTAGCTGTTCACTCTACTGCTGACGCAGATGCAATGCATGTTCGTCTTGCTGACGAAAGTGTCTGTATTGGCCCTCCCCCCGCTCGCGATTCCTATTTGAGTATTCAGCAAATTATTGCTGCTTGTGAAATTACAGGAGCTGATGCAGTTCATCCAGGTTATGGTTTTCTTTCTGAAAATGCAAAGTTTGCAGATGTTTTAGAAGCCCATGATATTACATTCATCGGTCCAACGGCTGCTCATATTCGAATTATGGGCGATAAAATTGAAGCTAAAAAAACTGCCAAAAAACTGGGTATTCCTGTCGTTCCTGGTTCAGATGGAGCTGTCACAGAAGAATCAGATGCTTTACGCACTGCTTGTGAAATTGGCTATCCCGTTATTATCAAAGCTTCTGCCGGTGGTGGTGGGCGTGGTATGAAAGTCGTTCATTCTGAACAAGAGTTTTCTATAGCTCTTAAAACAACACGTTCAGAAGCAAAAGCTGCTTTCGGTGATGATGCTGTTTATATAGAAAAATATTTAGAAAGACCCCGTCATATTGAAATTCAAATCATAGGTGATGGTGCAGGAAATGCTATTCATTTAGGAGAACGCGATTGTTCTCTTCAACGACGACATCAAAAAGTATGGGAAGAAGCTACATCACCTGCACTTAATGAAAATGAACGAAAAAAAATTGGCGATATTGTTGCAAATGCTTGTGCTCAACTTGGATACCGTGGAGCTGGTACTATTGAATTTCTTTATGAAAATGGTGAATTTTATTTCATTGAAATGAATACGCGTTTACAAGTCGAGCATCCTGTAACTGAAGCCATTACAGGTATAGATTTAGTGCATGAACAAATTCATATTGCATCAGGCTGCAAGCTTTCAGTGACACAAGATGAAGTTTGTTTCTCTGGTCACGCCATTGAATGCCGTATTAATGCAGAAGATCCTGTTACCTTTACACCATCACCGGGAATCATTACACATTTTCATACACCTGGAGGTTTAGGAATTCGTGTTGATTCAGGTGCTTATTCCGGTTATCGGATCCCTCCTTACTATGATAGCATGATTGGAAAACTGATTGTTCATGGGCGCACCCGTTTGGAATGCATGATGCGTTTACGACGTGCTTTAGATGAATTTGTCGTTGACGGGATCAAAACCACATTGCCTCTCTTTCGTGATCTCATTAATAATCAAGATGTTGCAGACGGTAACTATAATATTCACTGGCTAGAGAAATATCTTTCCCAGCAGCCAGATTCTTCGGATTTTTAATTCAAAAACGAAAGTATTAGATTATCATCAGCTTCCATAAGATACCATATAAGAATAACTTCAACGTTTCTGTAAACGTTGTTAAAAAAGAGGTAAACTGAATATTTTTTATTTGTTATATAATTTTCTTTTAATATGTACAAAAATTGATAATTTTCTGTTTTCCTTTTGTGAGTTTGTGCTAATTCCACAAGTGGTTATGCCCTTATAGCTCAGTTGGTAGAGCACCTGATTTGTAATCAGGGGGTCGGGAGTTCGAGTCTCTCTGGGGGCACCATTTTTTATTTAACTTAT
>NZ_HE997997.1:46120-46993 GCF_000312585.1 Bartonella queenslandensis AUST/NH15 | reverse complement strand
GCATAAAACGCCCTAACCGCCCCATATAGACCCGATATACTCACTTTATTGATAGAACAAACATAGTATCTTCCCCCATCTTTGAAGATCTTTGCCACCTGTTACAAGTGTAATCGTCATACCCCGCGCTCTTTTCAAGTGCAAAGCATATAAAACGATTTTAGAAACCAAAGAAAGACTTTAATTTATAGTATATATCAATTTTATTGGAACTGTTACATATGAGAGACAACAAAATGTTATCCATTTTTACTATAATCTCATGAAAAGAAACACCTCAACTATCGTCTCTTTACTCCAAAATAAAAAAGTAAGTTTGTGATAAGATTGTAGATGCAAGTTTACAGAAATTCCTGCCTACTTATCCTGATAAAACTCTAACAAAAACAGATATCTCTATATTGCGTTTATGGTATTTTGCATTCAGAAGATTACTGTGCTCGTTATGCTGATAACTTCTCTAAAGAAATTTTATTGAAAAGGAAGAAAACCTTTCTCATGATGGCAATTGCTGGGTCTATGATAATGCTATGGTTTTCCAAAATACATGCGTTTTCGAAAATGCAAAAATATGTGACAATGTTTATGCTTTGAGAGATGCTAAAGTTTCAGAAAATGCCATTGTTAGCGATAATGCATGGGTTTTTGGTGATAAAGCGCATATTTATGGCAAGGCACAAATTTGCGAATTTACAACAATCTATGGCAATGCAGTGCTTAAAGAAAATAAGAAATTTTCTGAAGATGTCTGTGGTGTTGATCAAGACGTAAATAAAGCCGCGTGATAATACGGGCGGTGCGGGGGCGCCTGCTTTCCAAGCAAATTTTCCATTCCAAAATTTAGCAAATCTTTATCACATGAGATTGTGAGGA
>NZ_HE997997.1:41152-44469 GCF_000312585.1 Bartonella queenslandensis AUST/NH15 | reverse complement strand
TCACAAGATTTGCGGTTCCCAAAATTGGAAAGCGCAAAATCTAGGGCTGTTACAGCAATAGACTACCATCTCACCCTAGACATAGCAAAAGAACTTTCCATGATTGAACGCAATGAGAAAGGACGTAAAGCTCGTCGTTACTTTATTGAATGCAAAAAAAGTTAAAAAGCCAATCTGTTGATTATGACCGTGATACATGCTTTGATTTCCCAAAAGATTGGGATAAAATGTCTCCAAGTAAAAAAGCTGTTACAAAAGCTGCTTAAGTTAAAAAACGGAAGGAAGATAAAAGTAACTGCAATCTAAATGCATTGTTTGCTCGTAAAAATGAAATATTTTTATCAATGTGTTTGTTTTAGAAAATCTTTTTTGGCTTTAACATTCTTTTTCAAAAAGGTGCGGATTTTCAATAATAAGTTTTTCTCGCGCCTTTTGTAACTGCTTAATGACTTCATCAATTTTTGACGGAAAACAAAGAGCTTCTTCGCTATCCAACAAATGCTGCCTCTCCTTTCCCTCATATAAACATTGCATCTGAGATTGAAGTATTCTAACTTCTTGAAAAAAAAGACGTCCAGTTTCTTTAAAACCATTGTTAAGTGAAAAAAGTTGATCGGAAATAGATAGCAGAATTTGTTTTAAAAAGCGCTCATTTTCTTGGCGTTTACGATATTCCAAAATAAGAGCATGGCTTATCTCATCTAATTGTTTTTTTGTAGAATCAATTTGACGCAATAAATTTGGTTTTTCCCCCCATATCACCTTTTCTCACCTTCACAAGCATAGCATGAATCTCTAACAACTTAATTGCGGAATGAGATAAATAATCAACAACTGTAGGTGTATTGACATAGCTTTTCTGTGCAATCATTACAAACTCACCTAATAACTGTTTTTTAAACTCAGTCCGCTATTTCTTTTTTTATTTTACAAAGTCATTCTAAAGAAAGTGCTAAAAATACTCCTCCAATGCATTATTCAATAGTCTCCTTTCTTCTTTTCTTGTTATCGATGTAGAATTCGTGGAGAAAGAAAACGTAAAGGTGTATAAAGGATAAGATGTGTTGTTTTTTCCAACACACTACTACTATCTGCAAGGAGAGCTTGACTAGGTGATAATTCTGTACCTTGCATAATTGTTGAAGCCAAAGAACCTTCTCGAGAAAGAGCCATTAACGTTGGGGAAGACGCAAAGACATTATGTGCCCCCCCATCCACATGAGAAAAATCAAGAACGGTTATTCCATTTTTACGCAACATTTCAATATCTGAGCCATCACCCACACGGTGATGTCCACCCGTAAGACGCCCTGAAACAGCGAGAGCTTTATCCGCTCTGGATACTAGAATTGCTGTTGGTTGTGGAAGTTTTTTTATATCATTAAGTTGACGCTCAAATACATCAATATCAATGTCTGGTGCAGCCATTAATAAACTTGTAATACGGCGAATAGGCTTATATTTTCCCTGTAGAGCTAAGCTTCTAAATGCCTCCATTATAACAAAATTTCCCATAGAATGCGCAATAACCGAAATTTGATCAGCATTGGTTTCACTAATAAGTGTTAAGAGTTCTATCAATCCGTCACGGGCAAAATTAGCACTGTCACGATCATAAATATAAAGAGGAACTGATCCAGCAGAAGGCCAAGAATAATGTACAGCGACAACATTTAAAGAATAATCGTGTGTAAACTGTGCTGTACGAAATATACCATCTGCAAAATTATTATTATATCCGTGTATAAAAAGAAAAATTTCTCTTTTTCCTTTTGGCTTTTTTGCTAAAGCAGCATTTAATTTCTGTTTAAACTGTTCTTTATTATCGTATTTTTGCAATGAGACTGCCGCAAAATACTTATCATGTGTAGGTTTATACGCATTGATTTCAACAACCCCCTTTACATGTTGCTGAGGAATTCCCACGTCAACGCGATTATAATGTACTTTATTTGATCGCTCTGCGCCATAAGGTTGAGCATAATCATTTTGCATCTTACGGCTTGTTGCAACATATACTGGAACAATGGCTTTTGGAGAAATCGGTTTTCCTTCAACTTCTCTTTCTACTAGTGTCATAGAAGGAGTTGCATGCACCCCATGCCAAAGGACAGCACGCGAATCGCTACACGCTGATAATAAAAAAATACAAATAAAAAGTGTTAAATACCTTAGAACTCCCATACTTCTCACTGTAACTCATCCCCACCTATAAAAAATATAACGTTTCAAACGAACAGATTAAAGCAAAAAAATGAAGCGTTATGAAGAAAAAACCAGAAAATAACACGTAAAGAAAAACTTTTCTATAATTCGCACAAACCACCCTTTTCTGCACAAATTTCTCGTTACAGAGAAATTAATTGTTAATGGTGCGGTCGAGAAGACTCGAACTTCCACGGGTTGCCCCACAGCGACCTCAACGCTGCGCGTCTACCAATTCCGCCACGACCGCACGTGGTTAAGCAAAACACTTCGGCTTTCAGCCTTTAACAAATCATAAAGAAAGGTACAAGCCAATTTTCTCTTTCTCATAATTTATTTTATCCAGATGATTTATAACTCAATAAAGATTACTAGAAGTATGGGCTTTACTATGATCTTTGAAACATCATCATAAAATGTGCTTGTGCAGCTTGATCTTTTTCATAATAACCATGAAATTTTTTTGTAATTGTTGTAGATCCCTGCTTTTGGATTCCTCTCATAGCCATACACATGTGTTCAGCCTCAATCAATACGGCCACACCACGCGGTTTCAGATGCATTTCTAAAGCATGCGCCACTTGCGCTGTCATAGCTTCTTGTGTTTGTAAACGACGAGAAAAAATATCTACAACACGTACAATTTTTGAAAGGCCAACAATTTTTGAATCAGGAAGATAGGCTATGTGCGCTTTTCCAATAATTGGGATCATATGATGTTCGCAGTGTGAATAAAAAGGAATATTTTTTACGATTACCGATTCATTGTATCCTGAAACTTCTTCAAAAACTATTCCTAAGGTTTCTTCAACTGATTGATGATAACCACTAAAAAGCTCTCGATATGCTTTGGCTATACGTTTTGGAGTCTCTAAAAGCCCTTCTCTCTTTGGATTCTCCCCTACCCATAAGAGTAATGTACGAATCGCTTCTTCCACCTCTTCAATATTCGGACGCTTTTCTTCAGATAACAAAGAAGCCTTTGCGCCTCTTTTAGGAACATTACGCATTCAAAAACTCCACCCTTACTCTATACAAAACATTTGCGACAAACCTATTTCATTTTGTATAATCTCTATATAAGCGAATTAAAAGGTTAAACAATCACGTCT
>NZ_HE997997.1:37392-40884 GCF_000312585.1 Bartonella queenslandensis AUST/NH15 | reverse complement strand
GAAATACACGCATGTGTGCTTGGGCAAGCCTCAGCGTCACTTTTAGCATCTCATATCATCGGACAAACAACACAAGATCTTAAAATATTACATAAAGTTATCTATCAGATGCTAACACAAGATGGTCCTTCCCCTCAAGCACCTTTTGAGGATTTTTCTTGCTTACAGCCCATTAAAGACTATAAAGTGCGCCAAGCTGCAACACTACTACCCTTTGATGCAACGATAGACTGCATTCAACAAATTGAAGAAAATAAATGCTCAAATCACAGTTTCAACAAAAAAAAATAACTCGGAATTACACCGGTGCTTGGCAAAAAACACCTGGACGATTATTGGGTATCTCCTTAATACGTCTCTATCAAATAACACTTTCGAGCCTTATAGGTAATCAGTGTCGCCATACTCCAACTTGTTCAGAATATATATATGAAGCAATTGCACGCCATGGGCTTTGGGCTGGCGCATGGATGGGGCTCTTTCGTATCATACGTTGTGGTCCCTTTGGAACAAATGGCTTTGATCCCGTCCCTCCCTCGCTTGGACACTCTTGCTGTTTTTATAAACCTTGGCATTACTGGAAAATTTCTGACAAACACAACAAATAATTCTTTTCTTTTTTCAGATGTATTGATAGAAGAATCAATCTATAAGTTTTTTACTCAGTTTTCACGAAACCATCCGCAATCGTTGGCGGAATTGGATTAAAAGGGTGTTTTTATGTCTTGCTCTATTTCTCTTTCTTTTCCCGATGGTTCAAAACGTAATTACCCCGCCGAAATGACAGGCTTAGAATTAGCAGAATCCATTTCAAAATCACTCGCAAAAAAAGCAGTCGCTTATAGTCTTGATGGCATCACACGAGACCTATCGGATCCATTAGAACGATCTGGTCAAGTAGAGATTATTACCCGAGAAGATTCACGTGCTCTTGAACTCATAAGACATGATTGTGCCCATGTTCTTGCTGAAGCAGTGCAAGAACTCTTTCCTGAAACGCAAGTAACAATAGGTCCTGTGATTGAGAACGGATTCTATTATGATTTTGCACGCCAACAACCTTTCACATTAGATGATCTCACCGTCATTGAAAAGAAAATGCGCGAAATCATCCAACGCAATAAACCTTTTAGAAAAGAAATTTGGTCTCGTGAAAAAGCCAGAAGAGTTTTTTCTGAGAAAAAGGAATTTTATAAAGTTGAACTTATCGATAGTATCCCTGATAATCAAGACTTAAAAATTTATTATCAAGGGGAGTGGTTTGATCTTTGTCGCGGACCGCACATGCAATCTACAGGACAAATTGGAAATGCTTTCAAATTAATGAAAGTCGCGGGAGCTTACTGGCGTGGCGATGCCAATAATCCAATGCTCACGAGAATTTATGGAACAGCATTTGCGAATGAAAATGACTTAAAAGCCTACCTCCATATGCTAGAAGAAGCTGAAAAACGTGATCATCGCCGCTTAGGACGTGAAATGGACTTATTTCATTTTCAAGAAGAAGGCCCAGGAATGATTTTTTGGCACCCAAAAGGCTGGAAAATGTTTCAAAATTTGATCAACTATATGCGTAGGCGCCTTGATGATCATCAATATGCTGAAGTTAATGCACCACAAGTTCTCGATAGATCACTTTGGGAAATATCGGGGCATTGGGGCTGGTATAAGGAGAATATGTTCAAAGCAATTCCAGCAGCAGAAGATGCAGACCATGGGACTGTTTATGCCCTTAAACCAATGAATTGTCCTGGTCATGTGCAAATTTTTAAACATGGTTTAAAATCTTATCGTGATTTGCCTATTAGACTTGCTGAGTTTGGTCTTGTTCATCGTTATGAGCCTTCAGGTTCTTTGCATGGTCTGATGCGTGTACGTAGTTTTACACAAGATGATGCGCATATTTTTTGTACTGATGAACAATTAGCCGATGAATGTCTCAGTATTAATGACCTTATTTTATCGACTTATGCGGATTTTGGTTTTAAAGAAATCAGCCTTAAGCTTTCAACACGTCCAGAAAAACGAGTTGGATCTGATGCATTATGGGATCATGCAGAAAGTATCATGGAATCTGTCCTTAAAACAATTGAAACAAAATCTTCGGGACAAATCAAAACAAGCATCCTTCCAGGTGAAGGAGCCTTTTATGGTCCAAAATTTGAATACACATTAAAGGATGCTATCGGCCGTGAATGGCAATGTGGAACAACACAAATAGACTTTAATCTTCCTGAACGTTTTGGGGCATTCTACATCGATAAAGATTCAGAAAAACGTCAGCCTGTTATGATCCATCGTGCTATTTTTGGATCAATGGAGCGTTTTCTTGGTATATTAATAGAGAATTTTGCTGGGCATATGCCGCTTTGGCTTGCTCCTGAACAAATTGTTGTCGCAACAATTACATCTGAAGCAAATGAATATGCCCAAAAAATAACGGCAAGACTTAAAGCTGTTGGACTTTCTGCAACAACAGATCTCCGTAATGAAAAAATTAACTATAAGATACGAGAACATTCTTTACAAAAAGTTCCCGTCATTTTGGTCTGTGGAAAACGTGAAGCTGAAACAAACAGCGTAAACATGCGTCGCTTAGGAAGTCCAAATCAAATCTTTTTATCTGTAGAAGATGCAATTAAGCAACTCTCAAATGAAGCTACACCTCCAGATTTACAGCGTGTAATAAATGCATAACATCATAGAAGATGGTGAAATATTAGTTTTTTTACTATAAATCATCAATTTTTGTGCAAAATCAAACGATTTGACAGGTTTTTCGGTTTCATACATGATTACCAATCATGCGTAAAAATCATGTGATCACACTTTACGAGGCGGTTGCTAAAAAGTTGAATATAAGAGCTATAAGCTCTTTAAATACAAAAATTGTAGACAATTGAATATGAACAACTAACTGATGGCATTAATCTTTTATCTTTATAACAGGAAGATGACTCTACCACCATAAATAGATCATCGTGATAATAACATTAACATCAAGTAAGAAAATTAAAAACAAGATTATCATAAATACGTAAATTAGTCGAATAACGATGTCTCTTATTCATAAGATACACCTTTATAAAAAATACAATACTTTGATTTATAATGATAATATACCGTTATTCATATTAAGAAAGAATCTTAAATATCATAATGATTCTCTTATTTTAAATCTGTTTATGTTGCAGCAATCAAAATCATTCGTTGGCACGTGACAAGTGGAGAATCTCGTGTGGATAAAAAGCTATTTAGAAAAGACTAAAAAATACCTAAACTGTTTCACAAATGCCGATGGTTTATTGCAACATTAGCGCTGACAAAATATGTGTTGCTTCTTTATAAGCGCAAAAATAGTGCTGCCCAATAAAATTTAACGTTATAGCATTCATTTATAGGCACTGTCGCGAATGGACTTGAAAAGTCTTAAGAAAGATCTTTTAAAAACAGATATGTAAATGACAACTCAATAACGTTCTATAAAAGCAC
>NZ_HE997997.1:31377-37088 GCF_000312585.1 Bartonella queenslandensis AUST/NH15 | reverse complement strand
ACACGTTAGGTTTGCTGCTCGTTTAACATATAAAGCTCGGACCACACTTAAAACATCTAAATATCTATAAAATACATTGCTGCGCTAAACCTAAATATTGATTTATAGAAAACTGTTAAAACACATGTTTTATTAATAAAGAAGTAACATAAAATATTATTGTTATCGTGCTCTATCAAGAACACGCTTACATTCAATGAGTTCAAATAGGATTTCTTGCAACAATGCTTTATCGGTCTTATCTTTGTAAAGATTCACAGAACCAACAGAGGTTTCTCCCTCATTCCTCATAAAACTCAAAAGTCCAAAAGAAGACTTCTTAGGTTTATTGCTCGTATTTTCAAAAGTTTGTCCTGCATGTTTTTTCTCTATAACAACATTCATGGCATCAAGATCACCATTCCCAAATGCCGTCACAAAAGCAACACCATTTTCTTTCAAAAGGCGCTGCACACCTTTTATTGTATAACCCTGATCGTACAACAACTGCTTAATACCATTGAGCAAATCAACATCAACTGGACGATAGTAACGCCTTCCCCCCCCACGTTTCATTGGCTTAATCTGCCTAAAACGTGTTTCCCAAAATCTTAAGACATGCTGTGGAAGCTCCAATAATTCGGCTACTTCGCTAATTGTGCGAAAAGCATCAGAGCTTTTATCCATTTTGCAACACCTTACCTAAAATACGACGAATGATTTAATAATGATTCATTACGTCTCAATTTCTCAACAAGATTAGTCAAAAATAGGACTTTGACTACTTACTAAACAGTCTTTTCTTTAAAAAACACAGATCTTTATTTTATATATTTATTAATAAATACCCAACATTAGCATAGCATTTATTCTATGAGAGATCTTTTTGCTGTCTTGCACGATGCGAATCTAAAATTCTCTGTTTAAGGATATTCGCAGCCTTAAACGTCACAACACGTCGCGGTGGAATAGGTGCTTCAACACCTGTTTTGGGGTTGCGCCCAATACGTTCATTCTTACTGCGAACCTGAAAAGTTGCAAAAGAAGATAATTTAACTGCTTCACCTCTTACAAGTGAGTTGCAAATCTCATCCAAAACCAATTCGACCAAAGCGGCTGATTCAGTATGTGACAAGCCCACTTTTTTACAAACT
Source organism: Bartonella queenslandensis AUST/NH15 (assembly GCF_000312585.1). Classification (GTDB taxonomy): domain Bacteria; phylum Pseudomonadota; class Alphaproteobacteria; order Rhizobiales; family Rhizobiaceae; genus Bartonella; species Bartonella queenslandensis_A. Next base: position 35,955 of record NZ_HE997997.1, on the reverse strand, counting down.
ACGCTGGCTAAATCTGCACGCGTTACTGTCTTACTTGTCATTATAACCACCTATTCAAATATTAAAAATTACAAAATGACTTATATGTTTTATTCAAATATGGTCAAGTAACCATAATTTACCAACGAATAAGAATTGCTCCCCATGTAAACCCACCTCCCATAGCTTCTAACATGATAAGATCTCCTCTTTTTATTCTTCCATCGCAAAGAGCTGTTGTTAAGGCCAATGGAACTGATGCTGCAGATGTATTACCATGTTTATCAACAGTAATCACAACTTTATCTGATGAAATTTTCAGTTTTTTAGCAGATGCTTCAATAATGCGCTTATTAGCCTGATGAGGTACAAACCAATCTAATTGTGAAGAATCCATACCTGCAGCTGCAAAACAATCATCAACCACGTCCGTTATCATACCCACAGCATATTTAAAAACTTCTCGTCCTTCCATACGCAAATAGCCTGTCGTTTGTGTTGTTGAAGGTCCACCATCAACATACAACTTATCGATATAAGCACCATCAGAACGCAGTTTTGCAGACAATATACCACGCTCAAAAGCAATCCCCCCCTCAATTTCTTGTGCTTCCAAAACAGCCGCCCCCGCACCATCACCAAACAAAACACATGTCGTACGATCTTCCCAATCTAAAATTCGAGAAAATGTATCGGATCCAATAACTAAAATTCTTTTAGCTGCTCCACAGCGTAAATAAGAATCTCCTGTTGTTAAAGCAAAAATAAAACCAGAGCAAACAGCTTGAATATCAAAAGCAAATCCATGGCTCATTCCCAAAGCATACTGAATTTCAACAGCAGAAGCAGGAAAAGTACGATTTGGTGTTGAGGTTGCTAAAATAATACAATCAATATCCTTTATTGTAAGATCGGCATTTATAAGGGCGGCTTGCGCAGCTTCAACACCTAAAGAAACCGTTGTTTCATTTTCATTGGCAATATAACGTTGATGTATTCCTGTACGTTGAACAATCCATGAATCTGACGTTTCAACAAACTTCGCAATCTCATCATTTGATAAACTTTTTTTCGGCAAAGCACTTCCTACACCACGTATAATTGATCGAATCATTCAGCTCTCACCTTTTCTTCAGATTCTTCAGATTTTTCACTTCCATTATAAGAGCCCATCATAAGGATTCTCCACTCATCGCTGTTTCATCTTCCTGATCAAAAAGAGTTTCTTTATTTTCATGAAATCGCCGTAAGTCAGCCGTTATTTTTTGTAAGAGTCTATTATTAACCATTTCATAACCAACACGGATAGCAGAAGCAAAACCGTTAGCATTAGCACTGCCATGACTTTTTATGACAACACCATTCAAACCTAAAAGCACTCCTCCATTCACCCTATCGGGATCCATTTTATTTTTCAGTGTACGAAAAGCACGCCGCGATAAAAAATAACCAAGAGATGTTAAAAAAGAACTGCGCATTGCGGAATTTAAAATCTCCGCTATCTGCCGCGCGGTCCCTTCTGCGGTTTTTAAAGCAATATTACCAGAAAAGCCTTCTGTTACAACAACATCGACCGTTCCTTTTCCAATGTCATTGCCCTCCACAAATCCTTTATATTCCAATCCTTCTAATTGCACTTCACGCAATATCATTCCTGCTTTTTTTATTTCATAAAGTCCTTTAGCCTCTTCCACCCCCACATTTAAAAGCCCAACACTTGGTTTTTCAGTGTGATATAAAGCGCGAAACATACCCGCTCCCATAACCGCCAAATCAACCAACTGACTAGCAGATGCACCAATCGTTGCTCCAATATCTAAAACGATACTCTCGCTACGAAGTGTTGGCCAGACACCCGCAATACCAGGACGTTCAGCCTCTGCCAACATTTTTAAACAAAAATAAGACATGGCCATAAGTGCCCCCGTGTTACCAGCAGAAATACAAGCATCAGCTTCACCATTTTTTACCGCTTCAATGGCATACCACATTGATGATTTACCACGACCATTGCGAAGTGCTTGGCTTGGCTTTTCATCCATGCGTGTATAGCTTTCTGTAGGACAAAAGCGCGACACAGAATCCAAACAGGGATATTTTTTCAAAACCGGCTTAACGACCTCTTCTATTCCATAAAACAGAAAATAAATATTTGATAAATATTTTTGGACAATTGCTGCTCCTGCAATAGCTGCTTCTGGACCGTAATCACCGCCCATGACATCCACAGAAATTCTAATCACGCTTGCATATCCCACATCTTTTCATTTACATTTTTAACAGCACATTATGATTTTTGGTGACTAAACACTTATATAAAATATATCTTGCGAAAATAGCACCGCAGAAAATACCGTTTTTATCATAGTATACAATAGATAATTTTTTTATTTTTTTACAATCACTTCCAATTTTTCAAAACAGAAAATGGCGAGAATTTTTGCTCTGCTCCTTCTAAATTTTTAACCACATGCATCCCTATCCCCTCTTTACGTGGATAACGATTAATAGACAACTCAAAAAATTCTTCCATGATTGCACCAATATCAATTTTATCATCATAAAATACTTCTGGCGTATCAAGTCCCTCCACATCCAAAAATAATTCTCGTGTATCTTCTGATATTTTCGGCTTCATCAAAATTGAATCTTCTGGAACAAAAACAACTTCAATATTTTCACGGAGAATATTTTCTAATCGTTCTAATGTAACAACACATAACTGTACTATACGTGCTTGCAAAAAACCTTTTATACGCACGCCGCGTTTTTTCCACGGAAGAATATGGAATTTTCCCTTACAAGATTTTACTTCAACTAAATCATGGTTCTGAGCTAAATGTGTACATTCTTTTTTGTTTGCACAAAGATGAACTCTTATACCTTTAGCAGGGAGAGAACGTACGGATATCGGATAAACCAAAGCGAATGCCATTTGAGAAATATTTTGAATATTCATTGACAACTCCCAAACATGAAAACCTATGAAATACTGTGCTTTTATTTAGCTCAAGTACATTTTATTCATTTTTTTCTTTTCTAAAGAATTCCTATATGGCATAATTTGCCTTATAACAGGGAAACTCAGTGTAAGCTATGGTAGATTAAACTAAAGTTTAGAAAAAGCTTGAGATTGCCTTCTTATCGTACATCTCAGTATAAAAAGGAGATATCATTGTTTCAAATACCTCACATAATGGCCTTAATCAAACGTAAATTGTTGGCCGGTCTATCAATAGCGGGCATCGTAACACTTACGGGGTGTAGTCTTCTTGACTCTTCAGGGACAAGCCAAATTTATAGAGAGGGCTATATTCTTGATAAAAATGCTCTGAGTTCTATTTCTATTGGCTCAAGTCAAGAGCAAGTTCTTTTAACTCTAGGAACCCCTTCATTAAAAACAAAATATGATAATGAAGTTTTTTATTACATCTCACAAACGCGCTATCGTGGGATGCAATTTATGAAAACAAAGATTATTGATCGCAAAGTTTTAGCTATTTACTTCAATGGGAACAATCAAGTTTCAAAAGTTGCTAACTATGGTCTAAAAGACGGTCAAGTATTTGATTTCATTACGCGAACAACACCGACTGCAACAAAAGAACACCCTTTCTTAATTCAAATTATAAAAGGTCCTGCGAATTTACCAACCCCTAACTAAAGTATATTATCTACTTACTGTTTTAACATTATTAGGTCTGATGTTATCAGACCTAATAAAAAGTATAACGATTAGAGGCGGTTTTTTTTTGCCATACTGTCGAGAACGGCATTAACAAGTTTTGGCTCATCACCTTCAAAAAACGCCTTGGCTATATCAACATATTCATTCACGACAACCGCAACGGGAACATCTTTACGGTTGATCAGCTCCCATGAAGCTGCTCGTAAAATTGCTCGCAATATAGAATCAAGACGTGAAAGAGACCATTCTGCAGAAAGCTGTTGATGAAGCAGAGGATCAAGCTGCTTTTGATCTTTTACAATCACCTGTTATAATCGCCAAAAACCATTGAAAATCAGCTTCAAGATACTGATCTCCATCAATATCTTTTCCCAAACGATAAGCCTCATACTCAGCAGCTGTTTCCATCACTCCCGAACCCACAATATCCATTTGATAAAGAGCCTGAACTGCAGCGAGTCTTGCTGCTCCACGTTTATTGGCTGAACGCGGAAAATGTCTGCCTTTTATATCAGCCATATTTAACGATTATCTCCAAATCTCTTTTTTAGAGCGATCATACATAGAGCAGCTTCAGCCGCAAAAACACCTTTATTTTTGTCATCTTGTTTTGCACGCACCCACGCTTGCTCTTCATTTTCAACAGTTAAAATACCATTTCCAATAGCTAAGTGTTTATGAACAGTTAAATCCATTAATGCACGACAAGAATCATTGGCAACAATTTCAAAATGATATGTTTCACCCCGAATAACACAACCCAGTGCCACATAACCATCATAAGATATCTTATTTTGTTCAGCAAAAGCTATTGCAGCTGGTATTTCTAAGGCTCCTGGAACTGTTATAATATCATAACTGACTTCAGCTTTTTGCAAAGCACTCACAGCACCTTTCAAAAGCGCATCAGA
>NZ_HE997997.1:27609-31240 GCF_000312585.1 Bartonella queenslandensis AUST/NH15 | reverse complement strand
AATCTCTTCATAAAAACGTGCTTCAACAATCAATACGTGAGGCTTTTTACGTATCTCTTTCATCATAATGGAATTCCACAAAAAACGAATCAAAAAAACTCAAGCTTATAGAGCATAAAATTCTAAAAACGATCAATAGAGCTGTAACTTATTCATCTTCTCCTTTAAAAGCAAAAAGCTTCGCAGCATAACGAGCAAGTTGATCAATTTCTAAATTGACCCAATCTCCAATTTCAGCTTGTCCCCACGTTGTCATTTTAAGGGTATGACGAATAATAAGAACATCAAAAACACAATCCTCAACATCATTAACAGTCAAAGATGTCCCATTAAGTGCAAGGGATCCCTTAGGTACAATGAAGGGCATAAATTGTCTTGAAGCTTTTAAATAAAAACGAATTGCATCCCCTTCATTTTTTTGTTCAATAATTTCAGCCAAGCCATCAATATGACCAGAAACCAAATGCCCTCCCATTTCATCACCCAATCGAAGAGAACGTTCTAAATTAACAAAAGTTCCTTTTTTCCATTGGGCAAGATTTGTTAAACGTAATGCTTCTTCCCATGCTTCAACAACAAACCAATTGGAATCTTCTTGTTTAAATCCTCGTTCAACAATTGTCAGACAAATCCCTGAACACGCAATTGATGCACCAATTGCTAAACTTTCTACAGCATAGCGTGTAGAAATCTTTAAACGTATCCCCTGTTTTAAAGATTGAACATCTTCAACACAACCAATATCCGTTATAATTCCTGTGAACATAATGTCTTACGTCTCCATTTATAAAAACGGTCATTTCCAAACATTTTTGTTTCAACCTCATGAAATTGCGAGAGATAATTTCCAAAATAAGGCGCTTCAATACGTTTTTTTCCTAAAACAACAGGACTATAAAAACATATCAAATGATCAACACAACCCGCATTCAAAAATTTCTCTCCTGTTTTTACGCCCCCTTCCAGTAAAACACTATTAATCCCATATTTATAAAGTATCTGTAAAAGAGCAAAAGGTTCTACATATCCATTATTCATCTCTACCGAATAAACGGACACACCATATTTCTCCAACGCATTTTTTTTGCTTTTCTTTGAAAAATCCACATCACAAATAACCCATGTAGGAATTTTTATGGCTGTCTGGACCACTTTCGCATCAAGGGGGATAGATAAGGCGGCATCTAAAATAATACGAATTGGTGAGCGCATTTCCATTCCTGGTAAGCGGCAATTGAGCTGTGGATCATCTGCTAGTATAGTACCAATACCAACGAGAATAGCATTGTTTTGAGCCCGTAGAATATGCGTCTGGGTATGGGAAAGTGCTCCACTAATCTTTATTCCCCCCTCCCCTCTTCTTCCCACACTATTATCAGCAGAAACTGCCATTTTAAAAGTGACAGCACAGCGTTGCATCTTTCTTATACACCAATGTGTCCATAAGGATTCAAAAGCTTCTTCAGCTAAAATGCCCTCAACGACTTCAATACCAGCCGCACGCAAAAGAGCAAGACCACGACCATCCACACGCTTATCACAATCAGTAAGAGCAACAACAACCCGCGAAATACCTGAATCAATAAGTGCATTGACACACGGAGAAGTTTTTCCATAATGTGCGCATGGTTCTAGAGTCACATAAGCAGTCGCTCCTTGGGCCAAAGAACCAGCCATGCGTAAAGCTTGTACTTCCGCATGAGGACTCCCATGAAGAGCTGTAATGCCATAGCCCACAATAAATGCCCCCGTACCGTCACTATTTTGTACAATTAACGTACCAACCGAAGGATTTCCACCTGTAAGTCCCACATGACGCTCTGCCAAACGGATAGCAGCCGCCATAAACCGCTCATCTTGCACTTTTTTATTCATAAAAATGAGATTCTGTATCCGCTATACCCTTTGACAACTCATCGATAATATCGTGAAAATCGCTTGCATCACGAAAGTCTCGATACACAGAAGCAAAACGGATATAAGCAATATCATCAATTCTTTTTAATGCTTCCATCACAAGATGTCCGATTTTTTCTGAAGCAATCTCTGGTTCCCCCAAACTCTCAAGCTGGCGTACAATGCCAGAGATTGCCTGTTCAATACGATCAGGATCAATATTGCGCTTACGTATAGCCACATCAACTGATCGCATTAATTTATCACGATCAAATGGCTCACATCGTCCACTTTTTTTACTAACCAACAGCTCACGCAATTGAACACGTTCAAAAGTTGTAAAACGACCACCGCAAACAGAACAGACACGACGGCGGCGAATCACCATCCCCTCTTCTGCTGGACGTGAGTCTTTAACCTGTGTATCCTCATATTGACAGTAAGGACAGCGCATCTCTTTTTTATCCTTAAGGCATGCTAAGATAAGAGTAAAGAGGAAATTGATTCGTTATATCTTCCACCTTTTTCTTAACAGCCATTTCAATGACATGGTTATCTTCATCGCTTTTTGCATTCCGAAGACCATCAAGAACTTCTGCAATCAGATGCGCAACTTGAACAAACTCTTTTTCTAAAAAACCACGCGTTGTAGCAGCAGGTGATCCCAAACGAATTCCCGATGTTATAGAGGGTGTTTCAGGGTCAAAAGGAATGCCATTTTTATTGCAGGTAATATGAGCGCGTCCTAAAGCTAACTCGGCACGTTTTCCTGTTAGATTTTTCGAACGTAAATCAACCAACAATAAATGATTATCTGTACCGCCAGAAACAATATTAAAACCATTACTCTGTAATGTTTTTGCTAACGTTTTCGCATTAGCGACAACATGAGCACTGTAACTCTTGAAAGAAGGCTGCAAAGCCTCTCCAAATGCAACGGCTTTTGCCGCAATCACATGCATTAAAGGCCCCCCTTGAAGACCAGGAAAAATAGCAGAATTAATTTTTCTGGATAAAGCCTCATCATTTGTCAATATCAAACCACCACGCGGACCTCGAAGTGATTTATGTGTTGTTGTCGTTACGATATGCGCATGTGGAACAGGTGAAGGATGTACACCACCAGCAACAAGACCAGCAATATGAGACATATCAACGAGGAGATGAGCACCGATTTCATCTGCAATTTCACGAAATCGTTCCCAATCCCAGAATCGAGGATAAGAAGAGCCCCCTGCGATAATAAGTTTTGGTTTACGTTCTTTTGCAAGCCGCTCAACCTCATCCATATCAATAATCTGATCTTCTTGACGCACACCATAGGAAACAACATCAAACCATTTTCCCGACATATTGACAGATGAACCATGCGTAAGGTGGCCACCAGCATTTAAATCCAATCCCATAAATGTGTCACCAGGCTGGAGTAAAGCCAGAAAGATAGCTTGATTCATTTGGCTACCAGAATTAGGCTGTACATTTGCAAAAGCAGCACCAAAAAGCTGTTTTGCTCTTTCAATGGCTAAATCTTCAACGACATCGACAAATTGACACCCACCATAGTAGCGCTTTCTTGGATAACCTTCTGCATATTTATTGGTTAAAACAGACCCCTGTGCTTCAAGAACCGCTCTTGAAACAATATTCTCTGAAGCAATCAGCTCAATCTCATGTTGTTGACGCTTAAATTCCCCTTTCATGGCATTGAAGATTGCACCATCAACTGTCTGTAAAT
>NZ_HE997997.1:21676-27392 GCF_000312585.1 Bartonella queenslandensis AUST/NH15 | reverse complement strand
TTATTCCTTATCATAGAAACAGCAAAAACTTCCCTTACAAAAATAGTGAAAAATGAAGTTAAGTTTTTTCTTTTACTTTCTTCATTTAGACCTTTTACAAAAAATATCTATAATTTAAATAAATTCAATAAGTTAATGATTATGATTTAAGTTGGTAATGATTTGAAATAATTTATAATGAGAAAAGCTGGATATGTAAGGAAAATTTAAGATAAGGCGTTTAAGAATGGCAACCAAAGTTTTTATTGATGGTGAACACGGCACAACCGGACTACAAATACAAAAACGCTTAGAGAAACGTTCAGATTTAAAACTACTCTCTCTTGCTCATAAGGATCGCCATAATGTTCATCTGCGACAAGATTATCTTAATCAAAGCGATATTGCTATTTTATGTCTTCCAGATGATGCAGCACGCGAAACCGTTCATTGGCTTAAAAAGAATAAAAACATTCGGGTTATTGATAGCTCAACAGCTCACCGTGTTGCACCAAACTGGGTCTACGGTTTTCCTGAAATGACAGCAGGACAAAAAAACGCATTCAAGCAGCCCATTACGTATCTAATCCTGGATGTTATCCCACCGGTGCTATTAGCTTGATTCGCCCACTTCGCGAAGCAGGATTGCTAGACGCCGATTATCCCATCTCGATTCATGCAATCTCCGGCTATACGGGTGGTGGAAAAAAGTTGATTACACAAATGGAAAATCAATCTCAAGAAAATATTCAGGAAAATTATTTTATCTATAGCCTCAATCTTGAACACAAACATGTACCAGAAATTAAACTTCATGGACAAATCAATCAAACGCCACTTTTTATACCCAGTGTTGGTCGTTTTCCTCAAGGAATGATTGTGAATCTTCCACTGCACCGCTATTTATTTACAAAATCAGCAAACTGTTCTGATCTGCGTGAAATCCTTGCAAACCATTACGATGGGCAAAACATCATTTCAATTGCATCACAAGAAGAAACCGCCTCACTTCAAAGACTGAATCCAGAATGTTTAGCCAATAAAGATGGTATGAAACTGTTTGTATTTGGAAATAATCGCGAAGGCATTTTTAATCTCTGCGCTCTATTCGATAATTTAGGAAAAGGCGCATCAGCTGCTGCGATTCAAAATCTCGATTTAATGATTTCAGGCAACTAAATTTCATCTAGATACAAACTTTTATTCAACAGCACGATAGGCTCCTTTTGTTGCTCGCCAGTGCGCAACTGTAAAACACAACACGACTAATGCCATACTTTGATGAATGAGTCCAAAACTTATTGGAACCTCATGTAACAGTGTCAAAATTCCTAAAAGTGCTTGGATAATGATCATAACACAGATAAGAAATGCACGACGAGAATGGGTTGAATGTGGAACATTTTTTCGCACATAAAAAGCATGAAGAGCTGAGACAATAAATAAAAAATAAGCAAAAAACCGATGAATAAATTGAACCGTTAAAGGATTTTCGAATAAATTAAGCCAAACAGGACGATGCTGCAACAATCCGTCAGGAATAATCTGACCATCCATAAGGGGCCATGTATTATAGACTTTTCCAGCATGAAGCCCAGCAACCAAAGCCCCCAAATAAATCTCTATCAAAACGAGAATAACAAGCCAAGCTGCAAAATATTGCACCTTTTGATTGGCTGGTTTTTCTGAATATTCTGCAAGTCCTCGAGATAAATAAGTAACAAAAATAATAACCAAACATGCCGTTATAAGATGAAATGCCAAACGATATTGGCTCACACTTGTTAAATTACTTTGTCCAATCCCTGAAGCCACCATCCACCAGCCAATAAAGCCTTGAAAGGCGATAAGGATCGGTACAATGATAAGCGGGAATAAAATATTTTTTTCAATACGCTTCGTTGCCCAAAACCAAATTAACCCCAATAAAGCGACAAGACCAACAAGGCGCCCGAGAACACGGTGCGCCCATTCCCACCAAAAAATAACTTTAAAAGCACTTAAAGTCATATCACGATTAAGCAGCTTATACTGTGTTATTTGTTGATATTTTAAAAACTCCTCTTGCCATTGATCAACACCAATCGGTGGGATAATACCGTGTATTGGCTTCCATTCTGTTATCGATAATCCTGATCCCGTCAAACGAGTTGCTCCCCCCACTAAGACAATGGCCAAGCAAAGCAATAAAATAGAGTAAAGCCACACCTGAATTTGCTTTCGATTTCTCTTTTGTACAGGTGTTAAAAAGTTATCGTTTAATCTCTTTACTGCCATCTCTGATTGCCCCACGCTTCTCTCCAACTACAATGCATTTTAAAATTTAAACATAAAACCTTCCTACCTTAGTATGTACTAAAACTTTAACAAAAAACAAGTGTAGCACTATAACACGCGATACATATTTCTTTTTTACGAAGTTTATAATGCAACAACGCGATAAACAGTCTTTGGAAAGCGGCTGACCATCCGCATCATCCAATCCTGTTCACTAAGATCAGTATGACAAATATAATAGTCCGTTAGCTCTGCAAATTGCTCAAATCCATATTTGGGTTTGCTTGCCATCTCTAAAATGATAAAATCATACTCTTTTTTAACTTCTTGTAATATATGAGAAATATTATTTGAAAAATCTTGTGCAGAAACAGCACTTGTTAATCCCTGAGGGAGAATATCAACCCCTGTATCATAATCACGGTAAATAACATCATGCAACTGAGCATTACCCGTTAAAATATCACTCAAACCCCGATGTGGACCAATGACTTTCTCTATTTGTTGGCCAGAGATATCAACCAACAAAATTGTTTTATTCTCTTTTGTAAGATGAAGAGAAAGTTTTGCCGCTGTCCGTGCTGCCTCTGATCCAATAATTGAAATAACGGTTGAAGCACGCCATTTCAAAATATCAGATAATCCCTCTATCGTAATAGAAGCTTCAAGATTTTTCATTTCTTGAGAGACTAAAATACTCTCATTCTTCTTGAAAACATTTTCTTTTGAGCTCAAGTCCTCTTCTGAAGATTGATCTTTTTTATCTTTAAAGCACGGATAAAATAATACTATTCCAAGCAAAAGAGTAAGGAAGCTCACCAATGCACTCACAAGAATATTTTTTCCATAAAGAGCTATAAAAGAAATTGGCACTAATGTTGTTGGCATAACCACGTGGATCTTTGTATCTTGCAAAAGAAGAGAATCAACATTCGATCCCCGATATGAACCAATGACTTTTTCTCTCCCCTGAGCAAGATTACTCATCGCTTTATTTTGTGCATCGATCTCTACTTTTATTTTATTTTCAAATTCGTTAAATATTTGATTCCAAGATTGGGATTGATCTTTTACAAAAAAGCTTATCCTTTTTTTGAGCTGTTTTTCCAACTCCGTTGCAATAATCTCATCTGAATGGACTTGATAAACGATCTGTAAAATTTTATTTTTTAATTGCTGAGAAACCGCCTCTAATTCCGCAGTCATGGCCTTAATTTGAGGGTGAGTCCACCCCAATTGCACAGCCATATGTGCTCTTTGTGTTTCCAAGAGATCACGCTTAGATTCCAGAGCAACAACTGCTGAATTGCCTGCAATAAATGATAAAGACAGTAAAGACTGACCATTTTCACGCATCATGTTAATTGTTGAATTCAAACTTGTTAAATGAATACGCTTTAAAGTTGCTTGCGTTAATTGCATCGAAAGATCATTCAGCTCTGTTTGTTTTACACCATGCTGAAGAAAAGAATCAACAGAGGCACGAAATCCCTGCATGATATTAACGATCGCAGTATTATCATATTGTTTATCTTCTAATTTCTCATTTAACAAAGACTGTTTCTGTTTTATGATTACTTGTGAAAATGCAGAAAACCAAGTTTCTACCCCTCGTTGAGCTGCTTCAAGTGTTTCAGCTTCAAAAGTCAAATTGATAAGATCACCATGACGTGATAAACGAATATTTTCTTGTTTTTTTTCTTATAAGAAGCACTTAAAGAAAAATGCGAATCATCTAAAAATATAGGCTGTGAAAGCAAAAAAGCGATAATGTTATCTTGTTTTTCAATGGGTAATGGCTTTCCTACAGAATCAGATAATGAAAATACTAAAGTTGCTTGGTAACTACGGGGCTGAATAAAATAATAAAACCAAATCAAAGAGATACACAGCATTTGCAACAGCAAAACAATCAAAATGTTTCGCCATACTGTACGTACGAACAGTCTTTTATTACAGTTAAGACTCATCTTTATTTTAACCAGCAAAATACTTCTTCAGACCGTTTTATTAAGAGAAAGTAGTAACTATCCTCTTAACTTGCTTTCATATTATTTTGAGATAAGAAAAACATAAAATTTAAGCAAAAACGTTCAACAATAGCTTTAAAAAACTTAATTAATATTTTTTTTAATGTTCTCTAATTGTTTTTTTGCTTCAGAAGTAAGAACAGCTCTAATGGTAATAGACCCATCATCATGCCCTTCCTGCTTTATTTCCGCAGAGTTTTCATAAAACCAATCAATAAGTGACATTTCATGAGGTTTTAAAAGATATTCAATGCTTTGCACCTCCCCAAAAATTCGCTTTTCAATGGTTCTTAATAACTGATCAAGTCCATCCCCTTTAAGGGCTGATACCATGAGCGCAGGATTTAACTGTGTCTTTGCACTCGTTTGTAAAACACTCAATGCTTGCTCATCTACCATATCAATCTTATTCCAAACTTCTATGATATGCTCTGTATCATCAATATTGATATCAAGACTGGAAAGCACTTCTAAAACATCTTGGGCATGAGCACGATGATCAAGATCTAACATATCTCTTACATGAAGAATGAGATCCGCTTCAACCACTTCTTCAAGAGTTGCTCTAAAAGCTGCAATCAAATTTGTTGGCAAATTAGAGATAAAGCCTACAGTATCAGACAAAAGAATAGTTTTTCCATGAGGCAGAACAACTTTGCGCAAAGTCGGATCAAGCGTTGCAAATAACATATTCTTTGCTAAAATATCAGCACCGCTTAAACGGTTAAAAAGTGTTGACTTTCCTGTATTCGTATATCCTACCAGTGCCACAACAGGATAAGATGTTTTTTTTCTTTTTGCTCTATGAAGTGCACGTGTTTTAACAACCGTTTCCAATTCGCGGCGAATACGAATAATTTTCTCTTGCAAAAGACGCCTATCTGCTTCAATTTGCGTTTCACCAGGTCCACCTAGAAAGCCACGTCCCCCCCGTTGCCTTTCCAAGTGCGTCCAACTCCGTACAAGACGCCCTTTTTGATAGGATAAATGCGCCAATTCTACTTGCAAAACCCCTTCTTTTGTTCGTGCGCGATCACCAAAAATTTCAAGAATTAAAGCCGTTCTATCAATAACTTTACAATTCCATAATTTTTCTAAATTGCGCTGCTGTACTGGCGTTAAAAAATGATCTATAATCGCAAGCTCGATAGAGTATTCATTGATATAATAGGCAAGCACATCTGCTTTACCTTTTCCAAAGAGAGTCGCAGGACGAGGTGTTAAAATGTTAATTGTTTCATAATTAACAACGTCTAACCTTATAGCACGCGCTAATCCCAATGCCTCTTGAACACGGGAAGATAAAGAGCACTCTCTCAAAGAGTTTTCACTTCTATTCTCTTGAAAGATCGGTATCAAAACAAGTGCGCGTACCTGTTTTATAGTTTGCGAAAATACCCCTCCTAATCTCTCATTTTCATGTATCATAG
>NZ_HE997997.1:16325-21198 GCF_000312585.1 Bartonella queenslandensis AUST/NH15 | reverse complement strand
AGTTGAAGTTGAAGACGCCCTTACAAAAGCGATGAACTTTGATTTCGATAACACGGCATTTGAAACGATATCATTTAATAATTCTGAAAATATCGTTAATGTTGATGATTTGATTCAAAAAATTGCGATGGCAGAAGAAGAGTTTTTTGCTGAAAACGGTACTTCAACTTTTGTCTCTAATATTCATGATGATGCTGTTATTGACAAATCCGTTGTTGGACAGCTTTTTGCTCCAAAACCCTCCCCTGATATTTCAGGGGGAACGGTTCATAATACATTGCTGTCAACAAAACCTCTTCCTGCAAATGATGATCTAACGACCCCTGCAAATTTTGGACTCTTAAAGCAACGTTCTTCCTCTCGAATTTACTGGTATACAACAGCACTTAGTGCTTTATGGGCAACAGGGGGGGCTTTTATTGCGCATAAGCTCGCCCCTACCGGACTAAGCTCTTTATCCAGTATCAGCACTTTTGTGACATCCCCAACAGGGCTCGCTGTAGCAGCTGGAACAGCAATTCCTATCCTTATATCTTGGGGCGTTGCTCAATTAACAAAACGTTCAAACGAATTGCATAATATTGCCATCCTTATGACAAATGCTGCACAACGTCTTAGTGAACCACAACATCTCTCTGAAAAACAAGCTATTGCTATAGGGCAAACCATTCGTGAAGAAGTAGCAGCAATGAACGAAGGTATCGAACGCACCCTCGGACGTGCTGTTGAACTTGAAGCAATCATACAAGGTGAAGTTCACAATCTGGAACAAGCCTATGCTGAGAATGAATCACGCATTCATACACTGATCAAAGAATTGAGTAATGAACGCATAGCTATTTTGAACCATGCCGATCGCGTACAATCAACAATAAAAGGTACCCAAGAACAACTGAGTGATGAATTTGGCTTGGTTACTTCTAAAATTGTAACCAATGTTGAAAAACTTGCACAAACCCTTTCTCAAACTTTACAAAAACAAGGTGAAGATCTTGTTGAAAAACTTTCCTATGCGGGTGATGGTGTAACAAATCAGCTTGTTGAAAAATTTAACAAAACAACAACACAAATTCAGCAGAAAAACACAGAATTTTTCAATGAATTAGGAAAAAACTTTGATGGTTTTGCAAAACAATTTGATCATAACGAGAAACAAATAGAAAAAACCTTTAATGAAACAGCCGTAAAAGCGGAAATGCATGTTGCTAAAATTGCAACACGTATACAAGCCGTAACAGATCAAACTTTGCACACTGTCGATGAAAAGTTTAAAGCTCTAGATAAAGCTCTTATTGATCGCAATAATCAATCCCTACAGAATTTTGATGAAAAAATCTTAAAGCTCGATGACCAAGCATATAAGCTCTCTTCTCAATTTGATAACGTAGCCTCGCAAGCAATTGGAGCCTTTGAACAACGTTTAGCAGCGGTTGATCTTTCTCTTAAAGAACACAGTAACTCTATCATTGATTCCTTTATAGAGCGCAGTCAAGTTTTAGAAGATAATGCTGAAAAACTTGGTGACTTCTTGGAAGCTCATGTCTTGAAAATAAATGAAAACCTCCAAGAAAAAACAGCGGACATTACCCATGCGTTTACAAATGGGCGTGAAGCTATTCTGTCTGCAATTGATAAAAGTAAAGAAAATCTGAGAGAAGAAATTCAACATGTCGACAATGCCATTGTTGATATCATACAAGAACGTTCACAAGATTTTAAATTGCAACTTTCCGATCAACGAGCTCTCATGGCAGACATGCTCGATAACGAGAAAAATAAAATTGCTGATGCATTAAGAAATCAGATTGATGTCTTAGCCCAAAATACTTCTCATATCGAAAAAGTTTTGACTGACAATGCTCAAGTTGTTGATAAACAAGCGGAAAATCATATTGCAAATATCATTCAATGCACTGACAAACTACAAGAAGTCATTGTACAAAGCTGTAATACAACGCAAGATGCTTTAGAAGCACAAGCGAGAAATATTGATATCCGTGCCGATGCTCTACGTGACTCTTTAGCAATTAATAGTTTTTCTCTCAACGAAGTTCTTGCTGATCAAGCACGCACACTCGAGCAACGCATGGAAACAATCCATAATCTCATCGCAAAAAGTGATATACGTGTTGATGTTGCATTGAAACAACAAATAGATTTAGTTGAGAGCGCAATTGCCGCTAATAACAAAAACATTACTGAAACGGTTCAAGATCATATCAAAAACCTTGAAAGCCATGCCGAAATCTTAAAAAATACTCTTTCTCAATCGAGTGGTGTTTTCTTTGAAACCCTTGAAACACGTATGGAGTCGTTCGATACAAATTTAGAGGATCGTGCACACAAAATTTTTGAACGGACAACAACGCTAGAGGAAACATTATCTGAAAAATTTGGTCAAGTCTGTGACGCCATCGATCTGCAGACATCTGTTATTGAGGAACGTTCTGACACATTAAAAACATCTCTCATGCTTAATAATGAGCAAAGTCAGATAATTCAACAAGCATTGGAAAGCAGTGTTGACAATATGCGTGTTAGCTTAGAAGATTCAGTTAATACAGTCACGGATAACCTGCATAATAAGATTATAAAAGCTTCTGATATTCTTTCTTCTACGACTGAACAAATTCTCTCATCTGTTACGAATGTTACCGCACAAGCTGAAAATATTCTCTCAGAGTCAGGCAATCGCATTGTATCAAACGTTAAGAAGACAGTTTATGATACCAGTGAAAAAGTTCTGTCCGTTCTATCTGAACAAACAGCGCATACCGTCGAAGCTTTCGCAACAGCCAGTCATAATGCACAAGCATTATTGAATGAAACAATTCACACATCAACAACAGCAATAGAGCAAATCCTTAATGAGCGTTGTGATATTCTTCATCACTCTATGCAAAGCCTTAAAAACAATTTAGGATACCAGCTTTCTGATGTAACAAGCCGTCTGGAAGACGCGAGGAATCAGACAGCAACACAAATTTCAGAACATGTTGGAAAAATAACAGAGCTGACAAATCACTTAAATCAAGCAGCACAAAATACAACAGAATCTATTGATTCTTTAACGCGGCATATTGGTGAACAACTCTCTCTCTCCACACAAGATGCTGAACAAAGAATTTATGCACATAATGAATCTTTAGTGAATAGCTTGAACAAAGCAAACTCTGAAACACTTCAAACAGTAACGGTTATGAAGGAAGAGCTTGTTAATAATGTCTCATCCATCTTAAAACAGTTGAATCAATCAATTTATAACTTCCAGGAAAATAGTCATGTTTTATTATCGGCCGTTCAGAATATTGATGGTCAGTTTAATGAAACTGCAAACAATTTTTTCCGCAATACGAATCAAGTAGCAGAGTGTTTATCAACCTCCAATCAAGCACTCAATAATAATGTTGAAATTCTGCAAGAACTCTCAAAAAATACCTTTGAACAAATTAATCATATAACAAGCAGTTTTGGTGAACATGCAAAAACACTTTCGCAAACTGTTCAGGTTCTTGAACAGTCTGAAAATTCACTAAGTTCAACACTTGAAGAAAAGAATGCTACACTTTCTGTATTAAGCGATGCTCTTGTTTCAAAATCTCATGAAATTAATCAAATGATTGAGCATTATGAAAAAATATTCAACTTAGCACTTGAGCGCTCTGATAAGAATGCGCGTAACGCCACAGATTCATTACAACAATCCCTTAATAGGCTCATTAGTGAAGCGTCAACACGTTTTTCAGGAGCAGCAGAAGATATACGTCGCTCCGCGGATGAAGTTCGTTTAGAGCTTTCAAAGATTAACAATGATATTCATGAAAATGCTAAAAAACTTCCAGAAAGAACAAAAGAAACGACCCAAACAATTCGTACGGCTTTGAACGAACAAATTACAGCATTAAAGGATCTCGTCAGTGTTATACAAAATGATCAAAAGAGCACAAAAGAACAATTAATATCGGCATTTCCTACATCATCAATGCTTAATAAGAGAAGTGATAGTTTCCCTGTGTCCATTAAAAAGATCATACCCCCTAAACCTGTTTTGCAACAAGATCAAAGCAAAAAAAGACCTAGTAAATGGGTATCGAATCTCTTAGAAAGAGCTTCACGTGAAGAATCATTTTATGATGAAACCCTCAATGATGCTGTTTTAACATCCGTGCAAACAAAATCGCGTCCTGCAAACAGTTCTCTTAACGCATTAGCATCAGGTATAGTGCAAGCTATTAATCACAGTGCCATTGTTGAGCTATGGGATCATTATCAACGTGGACAAAGAAATATCGTAACAGAACACCTTTATACCTTGAGTGGAAAAAAAATATTTGAAATGATTAAGAAAAAATATTTGAGCGATTTCGAGTTTAAAAGTTCAGTGAATCAATACGTTGCGGATTTCGAAAAGCTCTTGCGTGATATATCGCGCAGTGCTGGTTCTTCTAGCTCAGTTCGTAAATACCTGATATCAGATACAGGAAAAGTTTATACCATGCTTGCTCATGCAAGTGGACGAATCCAATAGACAATAAGAAAAGTGGAAAAAATATTTTTCCACTTTTCTCTTTCCAGTTGTCTTAATCACCCATCTAGAGTGCTCTGCTATAAACTGGAGCTTTGGACTTCAAAGAATGATAATTGACATGAGATTTTTTGATATCCTCAGTGATAACCCTAAAGAAGCATATTTTATAATCGTTTCTTAATCCCTTTATTTTTCATAGTTTCATAAAGGGACAGAACTGATAATATTATTTCTTCTACCCCTCAATGCTTCTTCATGCGTTTGTATTAAAACAGCTCATAAGGAATATTTCTATTCCTTTTTTAAGGTTTTTTTATTCATATATTACTCTTACTTGAAACATGT
>NZ_HE997997.1:13165-15948 GCF_000312585.1 Bartonella queenslandensis AUST/NH15 | reverse complement strand
ATAAACAAAACAACTTCCATTCTCAACATTCTCCTCCCTTTAAAATAGCTGAATAAACAATTTATAATTTTCAAATTATTGTTTAAAGTTTTTTTTTACCTCCGTATAAAAATTCAAATAAAATATATTTTATAAAAAATCGATAAACTGAATAGGAAAAGCTTTTCTATTCTTTCCTTATTTTGTAAGCATTGCAAAAAAATAATGGCTTGGTAATGGAATCATCAGGAAATATTTTATTTTTTTATAAACTAATCAATTTTTACGCGTTTTATTAAGGAAAGAAAAACGAATGTGCTGCTATCAATGAAATTATTCATTGTGCACAAATGAAAAGAAACATCAAACTGGTTTTACGATCCAGAAGAGTTTGCTCATACTCATGCATTTTGATATTCAGAGAAATGAGGATCTATTAGTGGAAAAAACCTTATTGTAGATGGAACACTCATAAAACATACGCTAACTTGGGTATCATAAAAATGTCTAGAGAACGAAATAATGATTTCAGTTCACCAATGGCTGAGCTTGACAGTGCTGCACTTTTTTATCACCAACATCCAAAACCTGGAAAATTGGAAATACAAGCAACAAAACCCCTTGATAATCAACGTGATTTAGCTCTTGCTTATTCCCCAGGCGTTGCAGCGCCATGTCTTGCAATTCATGAAGATCCCAATCTCGCTGCTCAATATACGTCTCGTTCTAATTTAGTCGCTGTGATATCAAATGGAACGGCCGTTCTTGGTTTAGGGAATATTGGTCCACTCGCTTCAAAGCCCGTTATGGAAGGTAAAGCCGTTTTATTCAAAAAATTTGCGAATATTGATGTTTTTGATATTGAGCTTGATGCATCCGATATAGAACAAATGGTACAAACGGTATCGACCCTAGAACCGACATTTGGTGGTATTAATCTTGAGGACATTAAGGCTCCTGAATGTTTTGAAATCGAAGAAAAACTGCGCGCTAAGATGAAGATTCCAGTTTTTCATGATGACCAACATGGAACTGCCATTATTGTTTCTGCTGCTGTATTAAATGCCTTAAATCTTTCAGGAAAAAAAAATTGAAAATGCCAAAATAGTTACCTCAGGCGCAGGTGCTGCCGCCCTAGCTTGTCTTAATCTTTTGGTCCGTCTTGGAGCAAAAGTTGAAAATATTTGGCTTAGTGACTTAGAGGGCATTGTTTATGAAGGTCGCAAACCCCTTATGGATCGTTGGAAAGTCAAGTATGCACAAAAAACTGACGCACGAACTTTATCTGATATTATTGATAATGCAGATATTTTTCTAGGCCTCTCTGCAGGGGGGGTTTTAAAGCCTGAATATCTTAAAAAAATGGCTCAAAATCCATTAATTTTAGCGCTGGCTAATCCAGTACCAGAAATTATGCCTGAAAAAGCACACTCTATACGACCTGATGCAATGATCTGTACAGGACGCTCTGATTATCCCAATCAAGTTAATAATGTCCTTTGTTTTCCCTATATCTTCCGTGGTGCATTAGATGTAGGTGCTACTGCAATTAATGAAGAAATGAAAATGGCTGCTGTTCACGCAATTGCTGCTCTTGCTCGTGAGGAAACTTCAGATGTTGTAGCACGTGCATACTCAAAAGAACCGCCTAATTTTGGACCAGACTATCTAATTCCCTCTCCTTTTGATCCACGTTTAATACTACGTATTGCTCCCGCTGTTGCTAAAGCAGCAATGGCAACAGGTGTCGCACTTCGTCCCATTGAAGATATGGAAGCCTATCATGATATTCTCAATCGATTTGTCTTTCTTTCTGGTTTAACAATGAAACCTGTTTTTGCTGCAGCAAAAACAGCAAAACGTAAACGTGTCATCTATGCCAATGGTGAAGATGAACGCGTCCTTCGTGCCGCGCAAGTTGTCATTGAAGAACAAACAGCAACACCTCTTCTTATCGGCCGTCCACACGTCATAGAAGCAAGATTAAAACGCTTTGGTTTAAGAATTCGTCCTAATATAGATTTTGAATTAACAAACCCTGAAGATGATCCACGTTTTCGAGATTACGTTAATTTATTTTTTCATTATACAGGAAGACGTGGCGTTACGCCTGAAATGGCAAAAACAATAGTGAGAACATCAACAACGGCTATTGCGGCCCTTGCCGTCATGCGTGAAGAAGCAGATGCGATGATTTGCGGCTTAGAAGGACGTTTTGAACGTCAACTTGAATTGATTGAACAAATTATCGGACTTGATCCTCATGTTCACCGTTTTTCTGCTATGAGTTTGCTTATCTCTCAACAGCGTACTCTTTTTCTCACAGATACTTACGTCAATGAAAATCCTTCTGCAGAAGAAATCGCTGAAATGACTGTATTGGCAGCTCAAGAAGTTGAAGCATTTGGAATAACACCCAAAGCAGCCTTATTATCACACTCAAACTTTGGTTCTAAAAATACAGAAAGTGCACGTAAAATGCGACGTGCAACAGAAATTCTTGCCAAATTACACCCTCATTTAGAAGCAGATGGTGAAATGCATGGTGATGCTGCCCTTTCCAAAGTTTTTCGTGATCGTGTTTTTCCTGATTCTCGTCTCAAAAGTGAAGCGAATTTGCTTGTCTTTCCAACACTTGATTCAGCCAACATCACGCTCAACACTGTTAAAAGCCTCACAAATGCACTCCATGTTGGTCCTATCTTAATAGGAGCAGCACGTCCTGCCCATATACTCACGCCTTCAGTAACTTCACGCGGCGTTGTTAATATAACAGCCCTTGCTGTCCTTGCAGCAAATAGAAA
>NZ_HE997997.1:8969-13039 GCF_000312585.1 Bartonella queenslandensis AUST/NH15 | reverse complement strand
AAAATAAATATGCAATAAAACTTCAAAGTTTTTTAAATATTGAGATATAGTATTTCACGTACTGTAAAGTTCTTTTTTCTATAGACAGAGACAGTTATATTCTAGATTAAGGCTTTTTTTTAAATAGTAAAAAGGCTAGAAGAATGATATTAAATGTATTTTGAATTTACTAACTCTATAATAAGGAATCCGTACATTGCCTTCCACGTTTGATAAAGTTGCTGATATTATTGCAGAAATCAGTGAAATTGATCGCAATACAATCACACCTGAAAGTCATACAATTGATGATTTGGGAATCGACAGTCTTGATTTTCTTGATATTGTTTTCGCTATTGATAAAGCCTTTGGAATAAAAGTTCCCCTAGAACAATGGACGCAAGAAATCAATGAAGGTACAGTTGCTACAGAAGAATACTTTGTTCTTAAAAACCTTTGTGCAAAAATTGATGATCTCGTTGCCTTAAAACAGGCGGAATAGCTTTTTTACTATGCATGATCAATCTGTATTCATCACTGGTATAGGTCTCATAAGCTCTCTGGGGGAAGGAACTGATCAACATTGGAATCTCTTAAATAATCCGATCTGTACACCAAACCTAGATTGTACAACTTTTTCGCCCTACACAGTGCATAAATTGCCTGAAGTTGATTGGAGTTTACAAATTCCCAAAAAAAGTGATCAACGGCAAATGGGAACATGGCAACGTCTTGGGACCTATGCAGCAGGTCTTGCTCTTGATGATGCTGGGATGAAAAATAATGAACAATTTACTTCAACAATGGACATGATCGTAGCAGCAAGTGGAGGAGAACGTGATATTACTGTTGATACACAGATTCTTTCTAAAGCGCGAGCAATCACTGATCACGCTTCTATATTAAATGTTGCGCTTTCAACGGAACTTCGTCCAACATTATTTTTGGCACAACTTTCAAATCTTCTGGCGGGAAACATTTCAATCGTTCATAAAGTCACTGGATCATCTCGCACATTTATGGGAGAAGAAGGCAGTGGACTTTCTGCCCTTCAAATTGCTGTAGCCCGTATTAAATCAGGACAAAGTACCCATGCTCTTGTAGGAAGTTCCTATAATGCACAAAGTTATGATATGTTGTTAGCCCATGAGCTTGGTGGTCTTTTAACCCATGATGGGTGGAGCCCAGTGTGGGATCGTAAAATTCACCCTGGTGGTGGTATTATCACTGGTTCTGGTGGTGTCTTTCTAGTTCTTGAAAGTAGAGAACACGCAAAAAAACGTAACGCACGTGCTTATGCTGAAGTTAGCCAAATTATTACAGACCAAACAGATAGAAGCAAAACACCACTTAAGGAATCAATTGCAACAATGTTAAAAACGGTGGACGCTAAAGATTCCTTAGCCATTTCAGCAGCCTCAGGGGCTCACGAAGCAACAAAAGCAGAACAAAATGCTCTTGATGATGCTGATCTATCTTACCGAGGCATTACAACATTATTTGGTTATATGCGAGAAGCACAATTTCCTTTAGCACTTGCCCTTGCAGCACTTTCAATTGAAAAAAAACACTGTTTTCCAGTGTTAAGTCCTCATGAAAAATCTTTTTCTAAAGAAATCCATGAAATATTTGTTACAACTATTGGTATAAAAAGATCTGAAGGTATCGTACGTCTTACTGCTGTTTGAAGGGAAATTTCTATAGTGAAATATCATGATCATTTTGGGCGTCCACTTGTAGCAATAACTGGGGCAGGCGTTGTCACATCACTAGGACAAGGAAAACATGAAAATTGGCAAAAATTAACAAGCGGTATAAGCGGCATCCACAAAATAATACGTTTTCCCGTTGAAGGATTAAATACATATATTGCTGGAACAATTGATTTTCTCAAAGAAAGTACGCTTGGTGCTTCGGCTCTTTCTGAAAAGCTTGCACATCTTTCTGCTGAAGAAGCTTTAGAGCAAGCTGCTCTTGATAAAACAAATTTTAATGGGCCACTCTTTCTCGCTGCTCCCCCTGTTGAACTTGAATGGCAAGCACGTTTTAGTCTTGATCAAGAGGAAGAATTCAATAATGAGCCTTCTTATGCCCATCTTCTTAAAATTTGTAAGCATAAACTCCATGAGGAACTTTTTGAAACCACACAATTTGGTGCAATTGCAGAAAAACTGCAAAAAACGTTTGGCACAAAAGGACTTCCTGTTACACTTTCCACGGCTTGTGCATCTGGTGCAACGGCAATTCAATTGGGCGTTGAATCGATTCGACGAGGAGAAACAAACCGCGCTCTTACCATTGCGACAGATGGATCAGTTTCAGCAGAATCTCTCATTCGTTTTTCATTATTATCTGCTCTTTCCACTCAAAATGAACCTGCAGAAAAAGCAGCAAAACCCTTTAGCCGAGATCGAGACGGTTTTGTTATGGCAGAAGGTTCAGGCGCTCTTGTTCTTGAATCTCTTCAAAGCGCATTAGACCGTAATGCTACAATTTTAGGAATTTTAGCGGGCTGTGGAGAAACAGCCGATGATTTTCACCGCACACGTTCAAAACCTGATGCATCACCAGCAATTGGATCCGTTCGCAAAGCCTTAAATGATGCACAAATAACCATCCATGAAATTGACTATATTAATGCTCACGGAACCTCTACACCTGAAAATGAGAAAATGGAATATCTTGCGTTATCAACAGTCTTCGGTGACGTTCTAGAGCATATTCCAGTTTCTTCTAATAAATCAATGATTGGACATACCTTAACTGCTGCTGGTGCCATAGAAGCTGTTTTTTCGCTTTTGACCATTCAATCGGGGATACTTCCACCTACAATAAATTACGATAATCCCGATCCTGCTATTCCTTTAGATGTTGTTCCTCATCATAGCCGTAAAGCCAATGTCAATGCGGTTTTGTCAAACTCATTTGGATTTGGTGGTCAAAATACGAGTCTTGTTATCACGGCCTATAAAGGATAATCCTTTATAGAACAAAAATTTTATAACGCTAACTTAATAGTATATATTTAAGGGGATGGATAATGCGTGCACTGCAACTCTTCGATGATCGTCGGCTTGAAATCACTAATATTTCCCCACCACAATCTCCACGCCCCGATGAAGTAACAGTACGTATAAAAGTTGTTGCTCTGAATCATATTGATGTATGGGGATGGCGTGGGATGGCTTTCGCGAAAAGAAAAATGCCCCTCATCATTGGTGCCGAAGCTTCCGGTGAAATTACGCAACTGGGAAGCCATGTTAAAGATTTACACCTTGGACAAATCGTCTCAATTTATGGTGCCCAAACCTGCGGAGTATGTCAAGCTTGTCATGAAGGACGGGATAATCTTTGCTCTGATGTAAAGGGAGTCTACGGTTTTCATCTTGATGGATTTGCTTGTGAGCTTGTCAATTTACCAGCACGTTTATTGGTTCCAGCCCCTCCCCAATGTGATGAATTCCAAGCTGCTGTTGCTCCCATTACTTTTGGCACCGTAGAACATATGCTTTTCGATAACGCAAAATTACAAGCAGGAGAAACAATCCTGATACAAGCTGGTGGTTCCGGTATTGGCTCTGCAGCCATTCAACTTGCAAAACATATGGGTTGTACCGTTATCACCACGGTAGGTTCAGATGAAAAAATTGCAAAAGCACACTCTCTTGGAGCCGATCATGTGATTAATTATCGTCAAGATCGTTTTGAAGGTGTGGTACGTAAATTAACTCAAAAAAAAGGTGTTGACGTTGTTTTTGAGCACGTTGGTGTCGATACATGGAACGGTTCTCTGTTATGTATGAAAAAAGGAGCACGCTTAGTGACTTGCGGTTCTACCTCTGGTGTTTCAGCACCAATAAATCTCATGCAATTATTCCAGCAACAACTGAAGATATTCGGTTCATTTGGCTGTCGTATGCAAAATATGAAAAATGCCATGCAAAAAATGGCACAAAAAGCCGTACACCCTGTCATTGATACAATTGTTGGACTTGATGAAATAAATACTGCTTTAAAACGAATGGAAAGCCGTGATGTTTTTGGTAAAATTATTCTTAAAATTGATTAAATCATGATGAAGCTTTTTCTTA
>NZ_HE997997.1:4640-8744 GCF_000312585.1 Bartonella queenslandensis AUST/NH15 | reverse complement strand
TATTTATTTTAAAATGCTTTCCAGCCCAAATGGGAATTCTTTTTTTTCTGGTTGGCAAAAAAAATTGGTCCCCTTATCCATCGTCATCGAATAACACTTGCAAACCTTAGGAGTGCATATCCAGAAAAAACAGAACAAGAACGCCATGCGATTGCAATAGAGATGTGGGAAAATATAGGACGCTTGCTCGCCGAATATATTTATCTTGATAAAATTTTTGATTTTGATCCTCATGCGGACGAACCTGGTTTTATTGAGGTTAAAGGAGTGGAGATCTTTGAACGATTAAAGAATGAAAAAAAGCCACATATTTTTTTCACAGCACATACCGGAAATTTTGAACTTCTGCCTATTTGCGCACAAAGTTTTGATCTGAATGTTACGGTATTATTTAGACCACCCAATAATCCTTATGTTGCCAAACGAGTCCTTAAAGCACGACAAACTTCTATGGGACATCTTGTTCCCTCCAAAGCCGGTGCAGCGTGGGCATTAGCAGGAAAATTAGCAGAAGGTGAAAATGTTGGTATGCTCGTTGATCAAAAATTTCGCCGCGGTATCATGGGTACATTTTTTAACAAACCCCTTAAAACAAATCCCTTAATTATAAAGCTTGCGCGACAATATAACTGTGATATTTATCCAGCACGGTGTATTCGTCTGCCTGGAGGACGGCATCGTTTAGAATTATATGAACATGTAGAACTTCCACGTGATGAAAAAAATGATATTGATATAGCTGCTTCTACGCAAAAATTAAATGATATTGTTGAAACTTGGGTTCGTGAATATCCTGGACAATGGACGTGGTTACATAGACGTTGGGATATCTAAACATAAACTTTGTTGCTTACAGCGGAAATATAAATGTTAGCCTCAAAAAATATCAAAGATCTCACCGCAATTATCACTGAATTACGAAATCCTGATCATGGTTGTCTCTGGCACAAAAAACAAACTTTTGAATCTCTCATACCCTATATCCTCGAAGAAGTTTACGAAGTCATCGATGCCATTGAACGAAAAAGCCGAAAAGATCTCTGTGAAGAACTTGGTGATCTTCTTTTACAGGTTGTTTATCATGCAACTATTGCACAAGAAGAAGGCAGCTTTACTTTTGAAGATGTTATTTACGCAATCACGGCAAAAATGATTCGCCGCCATCCTCATGTTTTTGGAAATGCCGAGCAAAAAAAACGAGGATTTATAAAAGAAGAGTGGGAATATATAAAAAAAGAAGAACAGGCTAAACAAAAGAGTTTTTGCAAAAAGAAATACACCAATTCAAGCATTCTTACAAAAATAAAACCAATCCAGCCAGCAAACCAAGAAGCCCTTGCTTTACAAGAAGAAGCAGCGAAAGTAGGTTTTGATTGGCAAGAAAGTGATAAAATTTTTGCCAAAATAGAAGAAGAACTCGAAGAGCTCAAAGAAGCCATCAAAAATAAAAAAAATCAGAAATAGAAGCAGAGTTTGGAGATGTCTACTTTGTTCTCCTTAATATGGCGCACCACTTAGCAATTGATTCACAAAAAGCATTAAAAAAAACAAATACAAAATTCCGAAATCGTTTTGCCTATATTGAAGAAAAGCTATCCACTCAATCTAAAACACTCACTGATGCATCCTTGAATGAAATGGAAGCACTTTGGAAGCGAGCTAAAAATGAACAAACCTCCTAGAATTACTCAATGATAATTTCCCTAAGCTTGGATAATCTCACGAAGCTTGATTCGTTTTATATTGATCTTGGGTAGCAGGACGAAGTTCTACTGACTCACCACACCCACATGCTGAAACTTGATTAGGATTTTTAAAAACAAAACCAGAGCGAAGCGTTGTCACTTCATAATCCATCTGTGTTCCTAATAAAAATAACACCGCATCATGCGCTATAAAAACACGAGCACCATTTACTTCAACAGAATCTGCATCTATTCCCTCTTCTTTGACGAGAGTAATTGTATATTCCATCCCTGCACAACCGCCTTTTTTGATCCCAACAAGAATACCTCGTGCATCTTTTGCATCCATAATCGCTTTAACGCGATTCACAGCGGCTTGTGTTAGACTTATGACCGAAAAACCACTCATCGTTTACTCTTTTCTTAGTTTAATAGATATTTTAAATGTTTGTGTCCTACCATATGCCATCTGATACTTTAGAAAAAACAACAAAACATAAATCAAAACATCCTAATCTTTTTATAATACATCCTCATAAAATGGGATTTTTCATTGTACAATCTAGAATTTACAATTTTTTGCCCACATAAAACGCAAAACAGCTCTGCTATAAAAACTCTAAAAGAAAGAAAACGTTTCAATGCCATATATTCAATGATAACCTTTTAAAAAATATTTATTTTTAATAAACGATGAGATAAAAAAACACACTTCTCGCACTTAATTAATGCTCCTCTTCTTCTCAAATCCCCCTAAAATTATAAATCTTCCCTCTTCATAATCTGCAAAAGAAGTTAAATGAATAAAGTCTATTAACTATAGAGCTCAAAATTTAATGATAACAAAAAACTTTACAGATTCATTACTTACCCTAAACGAGGAACGGTATATGGATAGAAAAAATTTTTCACTTTCAAAAGGTGTCAATGTAAGAGAGCATTTTAGATTTTGTTCTGTTTATTTTTTCTCTTGCCTTTAAAGAAACAGTCATTTAATCGTTTCACACAGACTCGGAGCGTAGCGCAGCTTGGTAGCGCACTTGACTGGGGGTCAAGGGGTCGTGGGTTCAAATCCCGCCGCTCCGACCATTTTTTAAACGCTATAAAATCAGCTTATTGAGAGTTTTTTTATTTCAATTGCACATATATGTTTTTTTCTTCAACGTAAGAGTAGTGTGCATTTAATATTGTTATTTTTTCGTTAATTTGAAAGACACCGTCTTTATGAGAATCATCTTCGCTCTCACAAAAATACACAGCAAACGCGAGACCTTTGCCTCGCGTTACTTTATTCTTTTAAATATTTATAATTATTTTATTCTCATATTTTCTAAATTTTTTTATGCGATAATGCTGCTCTTATCATTTTTTGTAATGGAAGGTGACATTTGCACGGTTATTTTTTTGGGTTTTAATTCAGCTGGCATTTCCCTTTTAAGCTGAATATGAAGAAGCCCATCTCCAAGCTCTGCCCCAATAACCTTCACATGATCAGCCAAGTGAAAACGCCGCTCAAAAGCACGCGAAGCAATCCCTCGATAAAGAAACTCTCGTTCTTCATCCTCCTTTTCAGGCTTTCTATCTCCCTTAACGATCAGCTGATTACAATGTGTTTCAATGTCAATTTCATCTTGCGAAAAACCAGCAACAGCCATAGAAATCCTATAAGAATCTTCGGTTAAACGTTCGATATTATATGGGGGATAGGAAGAAATTTCCTCTGGTTGTGTTCTAGAATCAAACCAGTTAAAAAGATGATCAAAACCTACTGTGGAACGATAAAATGGTGAAAAATCTACTTGACGCATAATATTGCCCTCCTTTAGAGCGACTATAGTTTATAATTGACTCACAAAGCTCCCAAATGGCGAACTTACTTGTGAACCCGCGGCCCCATCATGGCGACCTCACTATATTATTTGGTAATCATTTTCCCTTATTTCAACTCTTTTGTACCTGAAATTGATAAAAACGATTATCTAAAAAACAACATACCCCTTTCTTAATCTTTCTTCTTCATTACATAAATATCAAAGCTCTCTCATTATCTCATGTTGTGCTAAGTTGCAAAAATACACTTGTAAAGGATGTCAATTGGAAACACCTCTTTATCCCACAAACCGTGAATCGACACCTCCTAATATTCATTATAATACCCTGAAAATAGCAATAGATCGCGAAATTCGTTTTGCGATAACATGTCCTGAAGTGAAAAAATCTAAGGGAACAATTGTTATTCTTGAAAACGATGCAAATACTTTAGAAACATATTTTTTAGCCATAAATGAAATTTCTCAACGCGGTTTTCATGCAGCAATATTTGACTGGTTTGGTCAAAAAAAACATCCTTCAAAACAAGACAAAAAGCCGAAAATATTACTTTGATATAAATAATGATATTAATGACTTACATGAATTT
>NZ_HE997997.1:2747-3680 GCF_000312585.1 Bartonella queenslandensis AUST/NH15 | reverse complement strand
TACTGAGATTGACCCTGATTTACGCGTAATGTTCATTACAGGTTTTGCAGCGGTTGCACTCAATTCAAATAGTGATGCCCCTCCTGATGCAAAGGTTCTCTCTAAGCCGTTTCACTTACGTGAACTCGTCAATGAAGTTGAAAAGATCCTTATTGCTGCTTAAAGGGATGTTTTCCTAAATTATTTGCATCTGTTGTAAGAGAAAATGAAATTAAGCATTGACGTTTATCATTCTATATGGTGTATGCAACATCGATGAATGGGCGTGTAGCTCAGCGGGAGAGCACTACGTTGACATCGTAGGGGTCACAGGTTCAATCCCTGTCACGCCCACCATTCGTGCTTTTAGTATAAATAATTTAGTGGTTTGTTGTATTCTTTTCAGAGCACAAAATGCGTAAAAAGGTTAGGGAATAGAATTTTTCAACATATCTCTCCAAACAGCATGCTCTACGAGGTATTTTGATATTTTTTGAATTCTGATAACGCCTCTTGAGATAAGCCATCTGAAAGCATCATAAATACAACAACAGTTTCAGTCGTGACGAATTAGAAGACTTTATTGTAAAATTTTTTCGACAAAAATAGGCTTTTTTCTAAAAGACATTCTTTATCTTCTCATCTATCCTCTATTTTTTTGATTTTTTCTTCTCTATCGATACACACCTGTTTCAAAATAGCTAGAGATGTAACACGGCCTCTTCGGTGCGTAAAACACTTGGTTTTTAGAGCGGTATTTTAGGTTTACCAATGGCAGGTTGTCATAAAATATTTAAAAGAGTAAAAAATACGACAAAAGCAAGTTTTATTCGGTCAACATATTGATTTATAATTATATTTTATTATTTAACATGTTGAATGAGAAATCCGAATATTGTAAAGCTTTCTCATTTCAAACCTCTCCCATGTTGATCAATCAGAACCATCTCTCTT
>NZ_HE997997.1:0-1992 GCF_000312585.1 Bartonella queenslandensis AUST/NH15 | reverse complement strand
CGATCTAAAGAGCTAAGATCTATCGCAACATTGTCGGTTAGCAAACAGGCAAAATGTACAGAATATTTGGCTTATTCCTTCATAAGAGTACAGATGATAGAGCTCAATGAATTTAGCATTATACCATTCACAAGTGTCGGCGTGAAATAGGCTTTTGGAGGGGCTTTAAGGGATATATTTTTAAAACAAGCGCATAAATATGCAATACAATAGCGCTTCGTTCTTCACACTATATTCCTATTGAAACAATAATCCCCTTAAATCATATGCGTTTAGAACATCAGATCTCATCCGCATAACATTTTATCATAACCGTTACTCAATCCTAAATAGCTCTCGCATAACGTACAAACTATAAAGAAATGAGAAAAAACATTTGAAAATATAAATACGTAATCTAAAAACTTAATTCTGAGATACAATCTATCTTCATTCATAATTCAAACAGAATATGTACAACATAACCTATAAATACCAGCATATATTCTTAAACAGAACTAAGAAAACCGTAAACTATTTGAAATCTATAGCTCTACCCTTAGAATCACTGACAACCACATTAAATCAGATTGGCAATAAATATATCACATTGAAAAAACAATATCTTATCTGGGCAGCACATACACAACATCTTTTTATCGCAAAAACTCTAAAGTTATAACGTGTTATAAAGGACAGCTTTCAATACAAGAAATACCTTTCATCCCTTCAGGGGATATTATCTCTAAACTCTCATCATAAACAGATAACGTTTTTATTCTTCAATGTTCCATAAAACACTAAACAGAATCTATCATGTCTTGAAAACCAATCTTACCCAAGATCGTACTGAAAAACGTCATAATATTATTCATAAAAAAAAATTTTAAAGTAGACATTTTTTGCAATTTTACCAGCATTAGCCACAATGCTTAAACCTCATTTAAGAAATAGCACATTCATTTTTAGAAAAATAAAAAAAGACTTATAAAAGATAAGTTTTGGCAATCTGTTTTCTAAAGCATGAAATGCAGCTGCATTAAAAGAATAAGCCAATGGGTGAAAAAAATGATCAGCAATACGTAGCAAGCAAATGCAGAAACGACCATATCACAATTTAAAACGCTTTTGGGCAGGCAGAGAAAACAGCATGGCATCACTTTATACCCAAACAAGCCAACAGACAACGGCAATAGCATCTATAAAAAACATCAAAAAGGCTCAGAGCGTACAGAAAAATAAATTAATAGAATCAAAGAGAAACTTCTAAACTTTTTTATCTATTCATTTTCTTAAACATGGCGATCCCGACAGGATTCGAACCTGTGACCCACGGCTTAGAAGGCCGTTGCTCTATCCAGCTGAGCTACGGGACCCAAATGATTATTTCCTCAATTCACAATAGCATCTTTAATTCAATGTGTCCAAGATTGCTGCCGATCACTGCGAAAATTATCAGAATAAGAAATAGCACGCCGAATCGATGTATGTGTTTTTTCTACACGATAAGGGATAGCGTTCTTGCGTGCAAAAGCAATTGCTTCTTCCCTCCTATTAAAACGGATTCTCACTTGACTATTCATATCAGATGTTGCCGTGTAACCCATAAGAGGCTCTAGCATTTTTGCTTTCATCGGCTCATACTGTAAAATCCAAAAGCCTGTATTCCCTTTATTACCTGACTGCATAGCTGTTTTAGCAGGACTATAAATACGTGCGATCATGCCTTTTCCCTTCAGGTTACACAACGCTTGAACGATCGTTTTTCACCACACGTACCCAACTGGGTCATTATCATACACCTTATTAAATATGGTCGGAGCGATAGGATTCGAACCTACGACCCCCTGATCCCAAATCAGGTGCGCTACCAGGCTGCGCTACGCTCCGCTATTTAACATTCATTTGATGCACATTTCCTAAAATTTTCACAACAGAAGTGCAAGAGAAAAACACACTTTTTTTCAATTTTGTTGCATTTCTTTACAAAAAAGAACGTTTTTAAGTTTTCTT
>NZ_HE997996.1 GCF_000312585.1 Bartonella queenslandensis AUST/NH15 | reverse complement strand
TTTGCTCTGAAACAAGTTCCAAAACCTGATCAGTGTTTTGATCAAAATCCTCATCAATTTCTTTTTTGACTAAACCGATAGGTTTAGGTTTTTTATATAAACTGTTATTGTTAATGTTAATGTGTTGTCGTGATGAACTCATCATGATGTCATCATGACCTCGTGATGAACTCATCATGATATCATCATGACCTCGTGATGACGTCATCACAACTTCATCATGTTCTCTTGATGGGTTATCATTCTGCTTATTTTTCTTAGTATTCGCAGCTTTTATAGCTCTTTCTGAAAGTCTATTTAAATTCTCATTGCAGTTTTTTAATTCTTCTTCGACTTGTGCACTCCATAAATATCCATTTTCTAATCGAATAATTAATTTTTTTCGAATGAGTTTTTCTAATGATTTTTTAAAAGTTTGTACTGAACAGCCAACAGCACGTGCTAAAACAGAAGTGTCATCATAAATCGGTTCGCAAGCTCGATACATAAGAGCTGTGAGCGTGCTATAAGTAGCTTTCTCTGCTGCATCAGTGCCAGCAAAGTCCATAATCCACTCTTGATAAAAATTACGTACCCAAGGTAACTTATTTACCATTATCTTTACCCCCCATGTTTTCATGCAAGGTAAGATTGTCTAAATCTTCATCAAAGCAGTCGAGATCTTCTTCAATACTGTTGAGTTCATTCTCAACATCCAAACTCCACAAACGACCATCTTCTAAACAGATAATGTGTCCAGATCTAAATAAATAATCTAATGCCTTTTGAAATCTTTTTACTGAACAGCAAGTAAAATGAGATAATATTTGCTCATCATTTAAAAGAGGTTCTCTGATACGCAACATTTGTAATCGCAACCGCATATAAACATTGCCTTCAATTGCAGGTAAACAAGCAAGATCAAGAAGCCACTGATCTGCAAAAAGCCTCGTCCATGGTAACTTATTTACCATTATCTTTTCCCTTTCCCTTAATTATTAAATGTAAAATTGATAAAGCGTCTGCTTCATTATCGTCTTTTGGTGCATGCCCTTTTGCACGCATTGCACTCATCATCTCTTCTTTTGAAGCATTTCCTTTGCCTGTTGTCGCTTTCTTTATTGTGCAAACGGGTATACCTTCATAAGGAATTTGTTCGTGTTCACACCACGACGTTAATGTCGCTAGCAAACCACCATAAATATGAGCAGCGTCTGTACCTAAATGACGCCTCACTTCTTCAAAATAAACTTCATCAATGCCCCCTGCTGTCAACTTTATTTCTGAAAGCCATTGCTTAAAGCGTAAA
Source organism: Bartonella queenslandensis AUST/NH15 (assembly GCF_000312585.1). Lineage (GTDB taxonomy): Bacteria > Pseudomonadota > Alphaproteobacteria > Rhizobiales > Rhizobiaceae > Bartonella > Bartonella queenslandensis_A. The sequence goes on along the minus strand of NZ_HE997996.1, from coordinate 1,152 downwards.
TAACGCATGCCACCGCCTTCAAAACGACGGGGTTGAAAATTCATAGTACCACTGATGATATGCCCATCCGCACCACATATTGCCCATCCAGTCTTGGTGCCTAGATCAAGACAAAGAATGGTTTGTGCATGAATGGTTTGTGCATGAGTGATCATAATCCCCCCTTAAGGCTCTACGTATTTATATGTGTGCTATGACAGAACGTGTTGTGATTGCTTGTCTTGCAAGAATGTTTGTGAAAAAGTACCCTCCCAACGATTCTAAAAAGGTGGGAGGAGTTATGATGCAAGAATGGGTAAAGATATTTCTTACAGGTTTGGTATCATTTACTGTGTCGCTTTCGGTAGCACTTATTTTAAGATGCAAAGACCGTAAAGAAGCAGCCAAAATCCGCAAAGATGATTTAGAAACAGCTGCAAAAAAACGAGAAGAAGATAGAGAATGGATAAACAAGCAATTTGCAGAAAGCCAAGAACAGACGATAGCCCTTAAAGAGCAAGCGATATCGACAAAAGATCTTGCAAAATGGTCAGAGGAACATATTAGAATTTTGTTAGATAACAAAAGAGTACAGGATTTGGGTTTGCCCCCTTCCATATATACAACTGGCCCACATTTTCCAACAAAAGGCAAGTGGACACTTCTTTTTTTAAAGATAAAAAACAATGCACAAACTGTCATCCACGTTTTAAATATAAAGCTAAAAGATGGTTCTCGCTTTATTCTTGGATATGGCATCATATACAAGCCTGAAACTCGATGGCGGCAAATACAATCACCATATGTTGATCCTGATGCCCGTCCAACGTTACACAAATCACGCGGCCGCTGTGAGGAAGCAAAGGATTTTCGAACGGGACAAGAAATCGATGTTAATATTCCTATATCTCCCTCAGAAAATAAGTATACAGGAATCCCTATTTTTGTAGCAGCGCGTGAAGAAGATATAAAAGCCCAAGTTACTTTAATCATTACTCATACATCCCCATTGAAACCAGAAACAACAATGACTGTAACCACACAAACCAACCTCATAGACTTAAAAAAATTGGATTAATTCACTTAGGCAAATATTTTTATGCTAAGTCTATTAATTCGATTTCTTCTTTCTTTTTTAATGAGTTCATCCCTTAAGGTATCAAGCTTATTTTT
>NZ_HE997995.1:56819-71149 GCF_000312585.1 Bartonella queenslandensis AUST/NH15 | reverse complement strand
CTGACAAGCTACAGACAAGCTACAAACAAGCTACAGCTACACAAGCTCCATGGGGAACTTGGATTCGAACCAAGATTGACGGAGTCAGAGTCCGCTGTTCTACCATTAAACTATTCCCCAATAAGCTAATTTTAGCATTTCTAGCAGATTCTGCGGTGTAGGCAAATGCAAAAAATCTTTATGATTACCGATAATAAAGGGCGATAGGGATGTCATTGATTATTTTTATTTGAATATCGACATCGTAAATATCTTTAAGAACTTCGGGTTGCATAATTTCTTTTGGAGTTCCACAATAGGCCGCTTTTCCATTTTTCAGCGCTACAATCATATCTGAGTAAGATGAGGCAAAATTAATATCGTGCATGACAATAAGGATGGTTTTTTTCAGTTCATCAGCTGTGCGCCGTAGCTGTTTCATCATAGAAACGGCATGTTTCATATCCAGATTGTTTAATGGTTCATCTAAGAGAAGATAATCAGTATCTTGGCAAATAACCATGGCGATAAAAGCACGTTGACGCTGCCCTCCAGAAAGTTCATCTAAAAAACAGTCTTTTAAATCTTGTAAGCCGAGATAGCGTAGTGCACTGTCGACAAATTGTTTATCTTCATGTGTATACCAGCCTTTCGAATAAGGATAGCGTCCGAAACTCACTAAATCATACACAGTTAATCGGAAGGATAAAGGATTATCTTGACGCAAAATTGAGAGCTTTTGAGCCAAAACGTCATGGGGTACTTTATCAATATTAAAGCCGTCGATATGAATTGTTCCTTGGTGGTGTGGTAAAAGACGTCTTATCAGCATTAAAAGAGTTGATTTTCCTGAACCATTGGGACCAATGAGAGAAATAATCCCCCCTTTGGGTAGATGAAGGCATAAATTATCGATAATCAATCGTGCTCCATAAGCCTTGGAAAGATGATTGATTTCAATCATTTTAGTTTTCCCTTCATCAGTAACATTAAGAAAACAATTCCTCCACAAAACTCAATGATAAAACTTAACCGTCCTGCCATGTGAAAAATTTGCTCTAAAATAAATTGTCCCCCCACCAAACAAATAATCGCTAATAATATTGCAATCGGCACAACGACACTGTGTTTTGCTTGAGGAGAAAGTTCATAGGAAAGATTGGCAACTAACAGTCCAAAAAAGGTGACAGGGCCTACTAATGCGGTGGAAATAGAGACAAGAATGGAAATAAAAATAAGGACAGCTGTCGCACTTTTTTGGTAATTAACACCAAAATTGAGAGCATTTTCACGTCCTAAAGCCAAAATATCAAGGAGATGACGGGAACGCCATCCAATCAAACTCACAATGAAAACAATGAGTGTGGCAAAGCTTATGAGGGACGTGTTAAATTTATTAAAATTTGCAAACATAATATCCGTTAAATTCATCATTTGGTCTGGATTGAGTTGCAATTGCATAAACATCCGCAAACTAAAAAAAAAGCCACCTAAAATAACCCCCATTAAAAGCGTCAAGTGAAGTCCTTTTAAGCTTCCTGAAAAGAGCCAGCGAAAAAGGCTTATTGAAAAAAAAATGAGAATGAGAGCTTCGAGAATGAGTTGTCTTTGTTCATTCAAAAAGGGTAAAGAAAGAGAGCCTAAAAAATACATCAAGACAGTCTTTATTAAAATATAAAGCTGATCAAATCCCATAATTGAAGGGGTCAGAAGACGGTTATTCGTGATTGTTTGAAATAAAACGGTAGAAACGCTTATTGCATAGGCAATAAGAAGCAAAGAGAAAAGTTTTGTAAGACGAAATGTCCATGTATAAACATTGATATTCCACGTCATGTAAAGACTAATAACAGTCCATGCTATGATGATAAGCGTTGTTAATACACATATTGTTTTTTTTCTTCTATCCAAGACGCTTTCTCCAGCGTAAAAGCAGTATCATAAAAATAAAACTACCAATTACTCCCATTATAGTACTGATGGGAATTTCAAGAGAAGGATGAATGATTCGTCCTAAAAGATCACAAATCAAGACCAATCCTGCACCGCTAATGGCTACCCAAGGAGCAGTATAGCGCATATTATCTCCCATGAAACTTGAAACAATATTTGGAATAATCAATCCAACAAAAGGAATACGGCCGACAGTACAAACAACAACAGCAGTGATCGAGGCGATAATAAAAAGACCAAAAAACATGACAACACGATAATTCAATCCAAGGTTGTTGGTTAAATCTTCTCCTAAGCTTGCAACCGTAAAACGATCAGCCGTACAATAGGCCAGAATACAAAGAGGAAGGGATAGCCATAAAAGTTCATATTTTCCCTCAAGAATCATGGCAAAACTACCAAATAAGTAAGCTTGAAGAGAGGGAAGTAACATTTCATAATCTGCAATGGCATTGGTTAAAGAGCCAATAATATAGCTTAGCATAATCCCTGTAAGGGGGACAATGAGAGCAGATTTTAGAGGAATGCGGCGTAATAAAAACATAAAAAGTAAAGTACCTGTTATGGCAAAGATTGTCGCAACGACCATTTTTCCTAAAACAGGAATATCGGGCAGAAAAATCATAATAAAAAGAATGCCAAGGGAAGCAGATTCAACGGTCCCAGAGGTTGATGGCTCGACAAAGCGATTACGTGTCAACAGTTGCATAATCATGCCTGAAAGTGCAAGTGCTGCGCCTACTAAAAGGACTGAAATGGTACGAGGAAGACGTGTTTGCCAAAAAATAAACCAAGCATGGGGATCGGCTGCGAAGAGGTCAGAAGGTGTGACATCAGAATAACCAACAAAAATACTGAAGATGGATAAGAAAATTAGAAGTGTTATGGTTCTCCAATAATTCTTCACGTCACTTTCTCACAAAACTCAATAAAAAGCAAAGGTTGTTTCATAAACAACCTTTGCTTTTAAATTTTATTCATATAGCAATCAAGCTCTTTCGTGTGCTTATTTGCCCTTTGTAAAGGCTTCATTAATCTGCTGTGCGGTTTCAAAGAGCCCCGTTAGACCACCACTTGCACGATACCAGCTCCAAGAGTCCAAATAAATAATTTGGTTTTGTTTGCTTGCTGTTGTGCGGTGCACAAGCTCATTGTTGAGAAGTTGTGCTGCAGATTGCCCTTCCCGTCCAATAGCAGCATCGCGATCAATCACCAACAACCAATCAGGATTTGTTTCAAGAATAAACTCAGGAGAAATAAGTTGTCCATGTTTTTGTACGGTGAGTTTATCGGTTGCAGGAGCAATTCCAAAAGCGGAATGGAAAATATCAAAACGTGACTTTGGCCCTAAAGCACTGATTTTTCCACCAGAGGTCATGAGGATGAGTCCAGTGCCTTTTCCTTGGGTATTTTTACGGACTTCAGCTAAAGTCTCATTGAGTTTTGCAATTTCCTTTTCTGCTTCCTGTTCTTTGCCAAAAATTTTTCCAAGGATAGACATATTTCGTTTAATATCTTCAAGAGAATTTTCGTTTCCTACTGTGAGATCAATTGTTGGAGCGATTTTCGATAAATCGTTATATTTTGCTTGGGTTCTGGAGGAAATAATAATCAAATCGGGTTGAAGAGTGGCAATTTTTTCATAATCTGGTTCAAAAAGAGTGCCAATTTTTTCATATTTAGCATCATCAAATTGTTGCAGATAGGAAGGTTTCTTACCTTCAGGAATGCCAACAACCGCTTTGATACCAAGACGATTCATATTATCGAGCGCGGCGATATCAAAGACAACAACCTTTTGTGGAGAAGCAGGAACAGAAGTCGTTCCTGAAACATGATCAATTGTTATATTTGTCTTAACACTCGTATTTGCAATACTCATCTGAGTCCATAAAACCGTTGCAAAGCTAATTGCAATCAGTAAAACAGAAGTCACCCATTTCATATATTTTATCATCGTGATTTTATCCTTTTATCTGATATTACAAGGGGTTGTGCACTTAAAAACCTTAATTTAGGTATTTTTATGCACAAAATGACACTTCAATAAATAACACTATGTTGTAAAACCGACTAACATATGTTACAAATCGTTCACTTACCTTATTTTCACTTAATTCTAGTGTTTTTGCAACATATTTAGAAAGTTTTGACATATGATCAATGTATTTAAAAAGCGTACACATTTGTATGCACTGACAACGAGTGCTTTCTTCTTTTTACAAGGTGTAGATGTTTCTATGGGGAATAATTGGTTCCCATTCTCTTCGCCTGTAGTGTCTTCATTTGCGTCATTTCTCCCTAGTTCTGTCTCTAACGCAATCTCTGACCAGATAATTTCAATGGCAATGGATTCAGCTAGAAGATCTATTACTGACTCAATTTCTGAAGGTGTAACTTCTGCCTCTAACGCAATCTCTGAAATCCCTGATGACATAATTGCAATTCCTGGATCTATTATAACTACAGGGCTATCTTCAGCATTTCAATATTTAGAAGGAGTATTGGAACCTCCATTAGAAGCAAAGCCTTCAACGCCTAGAGCGTACGTTTCTATAAAAGATCTTCCTGGTTCACGAATACCTCTTTTTGCGCTTTTTCCTGAAGAACGTCGTACATATAGATGTCAAAATAGTTCTGATGATTCAGAGCGTGGAACCATTATATGTGTAGACGGTGAACAATATACAATAAAAGGAGGTAAGATTCGTGTAGCAAAATACGGCGATAATGCTGTGTTTGCAGTGGGGTATCTTGTTGCAAATAATGCGCGTGGTTCGCGTTCTAGGGCTATAAAGAATGCCGATTCCAGAACTACCGGAAGTGTTGTTAACTCTTCGCATTCCGGTGTTGTAAAGAGAAATGTAGTTCCCAGAACTAGAACTGTAGATATTGCTAAGGCGACAAATGTAAAGGTAGAAAGTGTATCTATTGTTGGTGTAGATCCTGAAGGCTTTGATGTTAGAAATGCTGTTATGGGATTTGGGAGTGCTGTATTTTCGTTAGCCGGTGCAAAGGTTGAATTGCTGAAGTCAAACATCGAGAACTTTGCTACTGGTCTTGAGGCTGGGTACAAAGGAAATATTCATATGAAGGGAGGAAGCATCAAAAAAACTTTTTTCGGTGCTTCAGCTAGTATTGAATCGTCTATTTTTTTAGAGGGAACAGATATTAATGTGGAAGTCGTTAATGAGAAAATACCTCTGGATGTAGTTGGTTTACATAGTTCTGATAGATCTCGAATAACGATGAAATCTGGATCAATTACTTTCGCAAAAGGTGGTGTGGGGGTTTTGGCGGAAGACGAGGGATTTGTTAAACTAGAAGATGTTAGAATTAATATTGCTGAAAAAGAGAGAAACAAAGAGGAATCTCCAGAAGAAAGTTTAGATGAAGGGGCTGCTTCTAGTGTACTGGGGCCAAGTGTTGTTTTTTTATTGGATGGTGGTTTTGTTTCTTCTAATCGTGTAACCTTTGACGGTTCTAATGCTATTGCTCTGTGGATAAATAGTGAATATAGTATTGAAGATGGTCTCTTTGGTGTCATTACTTCAAGTTCTGGTAGTGGAGATGTCGATGATTTTGCTGAATTTGTTGATGATATTGTTGCTGATCGCTATGCCAACATTAGTGCTGCTATCAATTATTCGAGTATTACAGTAAAGGATAGAGGCTCTTATGGTATATATTTTGGTGAACCAGAGTTCGAAAAAAGAAGTTTAGACACAAGTGGTCAAAGTGAAGGAGGAGAAGACTCAAGTGTTAGAGTTAGAAGAAGTAGTGATGTTGCAGGGCCAACTGTAGCTACTGTGGATAAACTAGAGAGCCGAGTATCTTTTCCGGAAGAACCGGAAGAAGATGGGGAGCATATAGTTCTTTTAAGACGTTCTGTTCTCAAGGTTCCAGATGGTGTAGCCATTTATGGTAAAGATTTGAGTGGTTCTGTTGTTTTAGGGAAAGACACAGTAGTTTCTGGTGATCTATTGTTGCATGCTGCAGGTTCTTCTAATTTGTCGGTTTTTGCTCATGGATCTAGTATTGCAGGTTCTGCGCGCATTGATGAAAATGCTAGTGCAAACCTTTTTTTATCTTATTCGGAGTGGCATTTAGAAAAAAGTAAGTATAGTAATGAGGCTTCGAATACGGATTGTATAGATTCGTGTGTTTCGTCTATAGATCTCAGCAATAGTACTATTGCGTTTCTCCGATCCGAAGGTGAAGATAGAGCTTATCAAATGCTTCGCGTTGGGGAGGGGAGTGGTGCGGTTTACGCTGCTTCTGGAGATTCTTATATTTACTTTAATGCGCGTTTAGTTCCTACTGATTCGGATAGTGATCAAATGTCTGACAGGCTTTTGATCCACGGTAATGTTTTTGGACAAACGATAGTGCGTGTAAAAGATACTTCAAAAGGAACACAACAAGATCAGAATAAACCTCATAGTATTTCAATTATTCAGGTCTTTGGACAAGCAGAGAAGGATTCTTTTAGGCTAGAAGGTGGTTATATTACACGAGAAGGGTCGCCTTATAAGTATGTTCTTCAAGCTTATGGTCCAACCATTTCTTCGGAAATGCAACCTTTTGATAAGAAATTAATTGCGGGTAGTGGAAATGATAGTGGAAATGTTTGGGATTTTCGTTTAGAAAATCAATATGTTGTTCCTCGTGTTTCTAGTACTGTCACTGGCGCTGGTGAAGGAGAAAATGGTGATCCGGTGACATCTTCTGTGTCTGGAGGATCTGGAGCTGTGGTTTCTTCTCCAAGTATTTCACTTTTGAGATCTGATACAGGTGATGATGATTCTATAATATCTAGAGGTAGGATTTTTTTAGAGCCTCAACCTATTACTATATCTAATAGCCTTACACCTATAAGTTCAACAGCTTCCGTGAGTCCTTCTGTTTCTGCGAGTTCTGAGAAATCTGCTGCATCTTCTATTGGAGCAGTTGGGCGTGTTCTTTTGCTTAGTCATTCTGATAATGGAGGTGTTTCTTCTCAGTGTGACAATACGGGGAAAAATGGTGAAGAGAATTCGCAAACTGCTTACTTATGTGATGATGGCAAGTCATATGAAATAAGTAATCGTACCTTGAAGGTAACGGATAAAACTCAACATCCTATGCATGCAAAAAATCAGAATACGGTTATTAAGTTAGGGGGTGTCACTGTTGTTGGTTTGAATTCTTCTGATGATAATAATACTGAATTTACTACATTAAATCCTGTGAGTGCTGTGCTTGCAGAAAACAATGCAGAAGTTATTTTGGATAAAAACTCCACAATTCAATCTTCTGTGATTGGGCTTGAAGCTAAAAGTGGCGGAAAGATCAAAATGGCTGATGGAACGGTCAATGCTCATTATGTGGCTGCTTTTGCAAATTCTGGATCGTCTGTTAAATTAAGTAATACGAAAATTGACATGATAGGGGATTCTGCTTTAGCTGGTTTGGTAACTAAGGCTGGTGAGATAAGCATGGACTCTGGAGCTATTACTCTGGAAAAAGGAGTGGCAGTCTGGTCAGAATCTGGGGGCAGCGTTAAATTAGACAAAGTGCGCATTACTGCGAAAAAAGCGCAGAATAAGCCATTTTCTGCAGAAAATTTAGAGCGTGCTGCTTTTCTGTTGAGTAATAATTCTTCTGTTGATTTTAAGAATGGAAATGTTGTTACTGATGCTAATGCTTTGTGGATTGTAAAGTCTGGTGATGGTGGGGTTGATGCTGGTTCTTCGAGGAGAAGGAGATCTTCTGAGGTTCGTCCTCCTATGAATCGCGCAAATATTGAGTCTTCTATTGTTAAAGTGGAAGGTGAGGGAACCTATGGTATATATTTTGATGGATTAACACAGAAAGAAGGGAGTAAACAAAATCGCAGTAAGGATTTAGGAACTGAGAAAACAAGTGTTGTTAAGCGGAGCGCTGTATCCAAGCAGGAGAAAACACCTATAGGCATAACGGGAACAGTTTCGTTGAAAAAAACTGATTTTGAAGTTGCACAGGGTATAGCGATCTATGGCAATAGTTCTGGCGGTCATGTTTCATTAGAAAATAAAACAACTCTTGTTGGTGACTTATTATTGAAAGCTGAAAATGGTTCTAATATATCGGTTTCCGTTGATAGTTCTATTGTTGCCGGCGATGTTCGTGTTCATAAAGATTCTTATGTAAAATTAGATTTGGCCAATAGTTCAGAGTGGATTCTCAAAAGAAGTGTACAGAAGGATTTGGGTGCATCAGCCTTAGGATGTGTGGATTCATGCGTTTCTTCTGTGAGTCTTGTAAATAGTACTATTGATTTTGAACCTTTGGAATCTAAAGGACAATATCAGACTCTCCATATCGGAAATGGGAAAGGCACAGTTTATGAGGCGCAGGGTGGTGCTGTAATTCATCTCAATGCTCGTTTAAACCCTAATGATCCGAGTGGTCAGCAAGTAACGGATCGACTTGTCATTCATGGTGATGTTGCTGGAAAAACAAAAATACATGTACGAGGAGATGCGGGCAATGGTGGAAATGGTCAAGCCAATGCCAAGATTGCCCACAGTGTTTCAATTATTCAGGTTTATGGTCAAGCGAAAAAAGATTCTTTCCAACTCGATGGCAATTATGTTGCACTGATCAACTCACCTTACAAATACACTCTTCGTGCTTATGCTCCAGAAGCGACTTCGAAACAGGAGCATGTTCAGCAGAAATTTGTTAAGGATGGTGGAGAGTTTTGGAACTTCCGTTTGGAAAATCAATATGTTAAGTCTTCTGGATCTGCCGGACTTTCTGACCAGTTTGTAAAGTCTGTTGTTCCTCAAGTGCCAACGTATCTCATCTTGCCTAATAGCGTATTCCATGCTGGTTTGATGGATATTAACAATCAAAATAAACAGTTGGAAACATTACGGATGACTTCTACAGGAATGGTAGAGGTTCGTGAGAATCTTGCTTTATATCTACGTGGCTATGGTGGAAGTTACCGTTATGCTTCAGATTTATCTGCGCTTGAATATGGTTATGACGGCGAGATTGACTATCGTGGTGTAGAGGCAGGTGTGCTGCTGCAAACTATTGAAAATACTGACAGTGTTTTATCCTTTGGTGTTATGGGAACTTATGGAAAACTTTCTCTGCAGCCTTTGGATGTTGAGTACAGTCAGAAGAGTGCATTTGATAAATGGACGGCTACAGTCTATGGTAGCATGCAACATAATGTTGGATTCTATGTCGATGGTCTTTTATCCTATGGTCTATTCAATGGTGATGTTCTCACTCTTGCACGGGGTAAAACAGCAACATTGAAAGGCAATCCTTTGGGTGTTTCTTTATCTGGTGGTCAGACAATTGTGACAGGATATAAGGGCTTTGTCTTTGATCCACAGGTTCAGGTTGTTTATCAGCATCTCCAGTTTAATAAGGCCCGTGATATTGACAATTTTGATATTGAAATGGGCAAACTTGATCAGTGGGTGGCACGTGTTGGTGGACGCTTAACAAAGACTCCTACGGGTTCTGAAGGTGTGGATGCTGTTGCTTTCTATGGTAAGCTTTATCTTGCGCATGGTTTTGGAGAAAAACAGACTGTACATTTTAATGATGCTTTCAAGTTAGGGGCATTTGGTTCTTCATTAGAAGCGGGATTAGGCTTTAATGCCAAATTGTTGCCTCAGTTTTCTCTGCATGCTGATGTTCTCTATCAGCATAAGCTTAATAAGGCAGGTTTTTCTGGAGCAAGTTTCTCTGGAGGCGTGCGTTATCAGTTCTAATATAAGCTACATGATGTACTTTTTAGGAAAGGCAGCACACTGTGCTGCCTTTTTTCTTTATAACAACTTGTGTTGTTCTTAAAAGATACTCGTCTTCTTGATATGAAGAAAAAACATAGTTTTTTATTGTAAATATGAGCGCGTTTTTCTTCGCTAAAGCGAATTTTCTTAAAAATTTTGCTGCTGATGATGTGATAGAGTGACTCACTTGTATGGATTTTTAAGCGTGCAGGAGTCCAATATGTGTTATGTTCTCTTTTCTTGTATCATATTGATATTATTTGATATAATATTTTATGCTTTTTAAAGCTCGTTTTTGAGCGTTTGTTTTTCACTGATTTAAATCATTTTTTCATTCATCTCTTTGTGGATTAATTTTTAAAGATCACACGGTTTGGTTGTGTCTTAAAATTAATTGCACGTACTGATTTTATTTTTCTTTACACGAAATACGGAATGCATTATACACTTATAAAGTGTGTGTTGTTGTTATTCTCTTATAGATAGTTTTGCGTGTAGAGCGTCTGACAAGTTTATAGGAATAATTTATTGCACGGTTCAAGTGAGCATGAGGCATGTCTTTTTTGTTACACCTTATCTATTTTGAGGTGTACAGTAGGATGTTTTGCAAGTGCTTTTATTTTTTAATGAGAGGGGAAGGAAAGTTTCGAGGGAACGATGATTAAAGTTTTTAGAAATCATGTATGTTTATGTGCTTGTACAACAGCTGTCCTTTCTTTTCTCCAAAATGGAGTAGTGGTTGATGCAAGTGCAGAGGAGCGTCTTAGTACGTCTTCTTATAGTAGTAGTACGTCTTCTTATAGTAATAGTAGTAGTCTGTCTTCTTATAGTATTGGCAGTATCGATAGCGGGATTGATATGTATGTCCTCTCAATGGCTTCGCCCATTTCAAACGGAAATTATTTTATCAGTGGTGTTGATGGGCATCCTATCTATAATGATAGATCTAGCGGTGGCAATAGCTTTGGCTTTTGGGGTGGAGGGAGCGAGGAAAAAGGAAGTAAATATGCCTATGAAATATATGACAATGGGGAGCTTATATCATATGTATATGATGATGCATATTATATATGTGATAATTGTGGAACGGACTCTAAAATTGATAATAGATCTTATACAATTACGAAAGAAAATGTTTCCAACTATCCTGCAGATCCTACTGCTATAACGGTGAAGCGGATAGGCACAAAGGTTAGCGGAAAAGGTGTAACGGTTAGCAGTCAAGTTGCCGATAAGACTTTTCTAATGGGGGTGCACGTGTTAGAGGACGGTAAGGTTGTTTTGGACAGTCCGGTTATCAAAAATACAGTTATAGCCCTTCGTGCGAGTAATGGAGTGATCGAGGTAAAAAATGGAGAGATTGGGGAAAGTCATGAAGGTGTTGATGCAGCAGATCGTTCATTCGTTCTTTTAGAAGATACAGACATTAAGACAGCTGATGGGAATGCAAGTCTTTTAAGTTATGAACGTTCAGAAGTTTGGATGTCAGGTGGATCAGTCGATTTTATGAACAGCCATGGGGTTTCTTCGATGTTAGGGGGGAAGGTAAACCTCGAGAATGTTAAAATTACTGGGAAAGGTAAAGAGAAAAATTCAGATAATCATGCAGTTTTGCATACGGATTTAGAGGGGACCGTTAACTTAAAAGGTACGACTATTCATGCTATGGGTGTCCATGGCATATTATTACAAAATACAGTAAATTCTACTTCTCTGCAGGAAGTTAAAGATTTATCGAATGAGAGTTCTCATTCTGAGTCTGGGGTTTTTGCGACTGAAGTTAATATTAAATCCTCTACTATTAATATAAATGGCAAGGGATCTTACGGTATATATTTTAAGGGAGCAAAGCCATGGAGTGAAGATGGGGATAAAAAAGAGGAGACTTCATTAGGAGAAGAAAAATCTCCACCACGATTAGAAGTTGTTAATTTGGATGCAACAGAGTTTTCTGTTGTAGACGATACGGCTCTTTATGGTGAAAACCTTATTTCTGGTGCGGTCAGTTTGATGAAAAGTACTCTTCATTCAGGGAACTTTTTATTAAAAGCTGAGAAAGGGGCTTCTCTAACGGTTTTGGCTGATGGTTCTACGCTTGAAGGTCGTGCTCACGTTGATAAAGATTCTAATGCCGAACTTTATTTGGGAGGTCACTCTACATGGATTTTACAACAACAGTTGCAAAGAGATCAACATAAGGCTGGAAATGATTCTTCTATTTCATTGGTCAGTCTTATGGATGGGAGCTCTATCAATTTTAAAAGACAAGAGTCTTCTTCTGTCGATGATTATCAAACCCTTCATATTGGAAAGGGAAAAGGTGAAGTTTATAGAGCACGGGAGGATGCCTCTATTTCTCTTAATAGCTATCTGAATGAAGGGGGAGATCTTGGTCATCAAAAAACTGATCGTGTTTTAATTCATGGGGATGTTTCGGGAAAAACAATGCTCCATGTGCATGCTGTTGCGGGAAGTCCAGGAGGATACACGGGAACAGGGGGGAATGATCAAGGACTTTCAATCATTCAGGTTTCTGGACAAGCAAAGCAAGATTCTTTTCAGTTGGAAGGTGGCTATGTAGCGTTAGATGAATTACCTTATCAGTATAAGCTTTATGGTTATGGTCCAGAATCTGATTTAGGAAAAGCTAATGCTGGTCAAAGGTTAGTGGAAGGAAGCGGAGAGTTTTGGGATTTCCGTCTCGAGAGTCGATCTATAGATTCTGATATTAAACCTAAACCAGATCCTATTCCAACCCCTCCTGCTCCAACTCCTCCTGCTCCTCCCCCCTCTCCAGAACCAGCTCCAGAGCTTCATCCTGTGCCTAAGCCGGGCGTTAAGGCTGTTGTTCCGCAGGTTCCGACTTATCTTCTTTTGCCTAATGCCTTACGTCATCTTGGTTTGATGAATGTTAGCAATCAAAATAAGCAGTTGGAATCTTTGCGAATTGCTGCTGGCGGTTTGTTAGAGAGTCGCGAAAATCCTCTCTTTTTTGTGCGCGGTTATGGCGGTCATCATCGTTATACTTCAAATCTTTCTGCGCTTGAATATGGTTATGGCGGTGAGTTGAATTATAATGCCATAGAGGCCGGTGTTTTGCTGAAAGCAATCGAAAATATGTATGGGACGACTTCTTTTGGAGTTATGGGGTCTTATGAGAAATTTTCCTTGCAACCTGTGAATGTTGAACAGAGTCAAAAAAGTACATTTGATAAATGGTCCGTTGCGGCATATGGCGGTATGCAGCATGATGCGGGGTTTTACGTTGATGGTCTTGTATCTTATGGTTTCTTAAAGGGTGATGTTCTTACAACAGCACGGGGTAAAACGGTAACATTAAAGGGAAATCCTTTAAGTGCTTCATTAATCACTGGTAAAACATTTATGGTGGGAGAGGATGGTTTTATTTTTGATCCGCAAGTTCAGGTTGTTTATCAATATCTTCAATTTAATAAAGTGCGTGATGTGGATGGCTTTGATATTGACTTAGGAAAGCTTCATCAGTGGGTAGGGCGTGTTGGAGGGCGTTTAACAAAGATGCTGGTTGCTAATGATGAGGCTCGAGTTATTTCTTTCTATGGCAAGCTTCATCTTGCTCATGGTTTTGAAGGAAAACAGTTTGTACATTTTAAAGATGCTTTTCAGCTAGGAGCTTTTGGTTCTTCATTAGAAACTGGATTAGGTTTTAATGCTCAATTGTCTCAAAAATTTGCACTTCATGGTGATTTGGTTTATCAGCATAAGCTAACAAAAGCTGGTTTTTCTGGAACGAGTTTTTCGGGTGGATTGCGTTATCATTTCTAATGTTGTTCCTGTTTTTGATTAATTTTAAAAAAAGCCACAAGTTAAGCTTGTGGTTTTTTCATTCTCTATTCATTTTGTTGTTATAGCCTTTTTATAGAGTATGATTTTGCATCTCTTTTTAATATGTTTTGGGGCTTGGCTTCTTTTATTTTTCTTGAAAAACTGAATAAATTTGTACGTTATCGTTTCAAAGTATGTCTTTTAGAGTTTCTTCATATTTTTTATAACATACCGATTTGTAAAGATATTATTTAATTCAAAATACTAAAAATATTTTTGATGCTGTTAAATTGATAAAAAACATTCGTTTGCATGTGTAGGATTGGCAGATAGATAAAAAATCATTTATAATAAGGAGACAATATCGTTTGGAGAATTGTGTTAAGAGAGAGGATTGACACCATTAGAAATTTGAAAGAAAAAGATGCTGTTCAAGCGCAATGAAGGCTGTATCGGATATACTTTATATGCTATATTTGCTGCTGTTGTGAAAGGGGGGTGGAAGGAATGAGAGATATCTGAGAAAACTGGTGTATGAGAAACATCATATTATTTTTTTGAGAAATATATTTTTAAGAATGCAATAAATAACAGGATGAAGTCATGGGTAACCTTGACTTTTTAAAGATACAGCTCTGAGGATTTTTGAGTGTTGTAAAGTCGAATAAAGAGATGATAAAAAATAGGAATTTCTTTTGACTTTTACACGTTCCTATTCTTTCTAAATGAGGCTAATTTCCATAAAGATTGCCTAAAAACAGATATATCTCCCCCCTTGTTCTCCAATTTAGACATATATTTTATTTTGTTTAC
>NZ_HE997995.1:52002-56538 GCF_000312585.1 Bartonella queenslandensis AUST/NH15 | reverse complement strand
TTGATGTGTTTGCACACAATGTTGAATCTCAATTTTTTTCAGGGAAACAGAAATCTTCATGTGATCAGAATGCAGCACTTTATCAGTGTGATGATGGTGAAGAGCATGAAATTAATAATAAAGTTTATTCGTTAATGGATAAAAAGATTAATGGTATTCATGGAGCCATAGAGATATCTAAGGCAAATACGTTTATTCGTAGTAAGAATATAACTGTTAAGGGCATTTTGGATGAAAAGAAAAACTTGGAAAAAAACTTTTGGAAATATGGCGTAAAGGCATCAGAAAAGGCGGCAGTCTCGCTGATCGATTCTAAGTTGAGTGATGTTTTAGTGGGGGTGGAATCTCAAGATGCATCCATTGCAATATCTGGTGGATTGATTGACGCAATTGAAGTGGGAGCTTTTGCAGAAGGAAAATCTAAAAGTATACTTCATTTAACGAATACACAGGTGAATTTTGGTGGTGTTGGGGTTAAAGCAGGAGAAAAAGGATATTTAATTTTAAAGGGTGTCTCTATTAGCGGTAATGGTAATCCCGAAAAGGAGGGACAAGGGCTTGGTATTGGTTATCAAAGTGATCATGCTGCTTTTCATATATATGGAGATGGTTATGTTCAGTTTGTAAAAGGCTCTGTTGATGTTAAGGATGCTCATGGACTTTTATTGCAGGGAAATAAAGGTTCTCAGGCTGCTATCGAAGATTCTAATATTACAGTGAGAGGGAATGTGTTTTATGGTATGCGCTTTGCAGGTGAGGCAGCATCAGAGGAGCAGTTAGAGAAAAGATCATTGCGCGCTGATTTGAAAAAGACGCACTTTGTAGTCCCAAGTAGTGTAGCTATTTATAGCAGTAAATCTGGAAAGTCTAACATATTTTTACAGGATACGAAGCTTTTGGGAGATTTGTTGCTGAAGGCTGAGAATGGCTCTTCTATAAAAATTGAGGCTCATGCTTCTGCACTTGTCGGTCAAACACAGATTGATAACAGTTCTAAAGTCGACCTTATGTTGAGAAATAATTCACAGTGGGCTTTATTGCAACCAAGACATAAGAATTTACAAGATCCTCATTATAGAGGTGTTTCATTTATTTCATCGATAAAGCTTTCTGATAGTTCTATTACTTTTGAAAAACCAAAATCTAGCACTGCCTATGCATATCAAACGCTTTATATTGGAAAAGGAGAAGGTGTTGTTTATCAGGCTTCAGGTGACGCTTGGATTCATTTGAATGCACGTTTAAATCCTCGTGATACAAGTGATCATCAAGTAACAGATCGGCTTCTTATTCATGGTGATGTTAAGGGGAAAACTATAGTACATATACAAGGGGTTGCGGGAGATTTAGAAGAAAAAAACGAAAAAGCGCATAGTGTTTCAATTATTCAAGTTTATGGAGATGCATGGCCTGACTCTTTTCAACTGAATGGACAGTATGTTGCATTAGAGGGTGCGCCTTATAAATATGTTCTTCGTTCTTATAGCCCAAACGTTACTGGAGGGGAGGAGCATGTTAAACAGAGGTTTGCTCAGAATGGAGGGGCGTTTTGGAATTTTCGTTTAGAAAATGAATATGTTCAAACGTCTGCTGATTATAGACGCACACCTATGGTTTCTAAACGTACACCTCCTACGCACACCCCTTTTGAGGATGTTGTCCCAGCGTCTTCCGCGGATGTTGTTCCAACGTCTTCCATGGATGTTGTCTCGGCGTCTTCCGCGGATGTTGTCTCAGCGTCTTCCGTGGATGTTGTCCCAGCGTCTTCCGCGGATGTGGTTTCAGTGTCTTCTGCGAATAGTTTTTCTAAGATTGAAAATGTTTTCTCATCTGGACGAGGTATAAGATCTGTTGTTCCGCAAGTTCCGACTTATCTGCTCTTGCCGAATAGTTTGTTTCATGCTGGCTTGATGGATATCAGCAATCAAAACAGGCAGTTGGAGATACAGCGTGCTAATCCTCGTGAAATGTTGGAAATTCATGAAAATCCTGCTTCATTTTTGCGTGGTTATGGGGGCAATTATCGTTATGCTTCAGATTTATCTGCACGTGAATATGGCTATGGAGGGGATCTAGGGTACTACGCCATAGAGGCTGGTGTTTTGCTTCAAAAAATTGAAAATGTTGACAGTGCTATATCCTTTGGGGTTATGGGGTCCTATGGAAAGCTTTCTCTACAACCTCAAGATGTTGCACAAAGTCAAAAAAGTACATTTGATAAATGGACTGCTACAGTCTATGGCAGTATGCAGCATGATACAGGTTTCTATATTGATGGTCTTTTATCTTATGGTCTGTTTAAGGGAGATGTTGTGACGACGGCACGGGGTAAGACAGCAACATTGAAGGGTAATCCTTTAAGTCTTTCCTTGATGAGTGGTCAGAAAATTACCACAGGATATGAAGGTGTTGTTTTTGATCCACAAGTTCAGGTTGTTTATCAACATCTTCAGTTTAATGAGAGCCGTGATATTGATAACTTTAATATTGAGATGGATAAGCTTGATCAATGGCTGGTGCGTATTGGTGGGCATTTGACGAAGACTCTTGCTGCCTCTGAAAAGGATCGTGATGTTTCTTTCTATGGTAAGGTTCATTTTGCTCATGATTTTGGCAAAGAGAGATCTGTGCGCTTTAAAGATTCTTTCCAGTTAGGAGCTTTTGGTTCTTCTCTAGAAGCTGGATTGGGTCTTAATGCGCGCTTGTCTCAAAAATTCGCATTTCATGGTGATTTGGTTTATCAGCATAAGTTGAGCAAAGGTGGTTTTTCTGGAATCAGTTTTTCTGGTGGATTGCGTTATCGTTTTTAGGATGATTGCCTTGGGGGGAAATTAAAAAAAACACAAGCAAAACCACAAGTATCGCTTGTGGTTTTTTATTGTTTTGTTTGCGATTTTTAAAACAGATTTTTTAAAGAATGTTTTTTTGCATGCGTAAATTTGTTTCTGTTTAGAAACGAGATAAAGCTTTCTGGTTTCTCGTTTTTGCTTTTAATACTGTTTTTTCCTCTATGCAATATACTGATTTATATAATGGTTTATTGTCTTTTATTTTGAATGAAATACACGAATATCGTGGGGTTGTCTCATTTCAAATTTGTTCCACGTTGAATCAATCGATCAAAACCATTCGTTTCCACGTTATAAGTGGGGAGAGGCGTGTGGATACAACTGGACAAGAAAGGAGTCAAGATGCCTTTTATGAACTATTTCAAGTGCTAAGGGGTGTTGCAACATTCTAGGATTGGAAAAGTAGGTGATGGTATCGGCTTACTTATTCATAAGCGTAAAGATGGGAAGCTCAATGAATTTATGACCATTATACCACTTACGGATGCTATCGCGAAATGGGCTTCGATGCGTTGAGAGGCGTGCTTTTAAAACAAGTCCGTGAATTGGCAACATACCTGTATTCTGTTTGGTGTGTTTTGTTCTTCGTGATGGTTGTAACTCTATTAAAGAACGCAATCAACGCAAAGTGTGAGGCAAGATGTCACCTCCTTTCGTGTAATTTTAAAAATTCTCTTGAGATCGCTGCTTTAGTGTGTGGGGGATTTATCATCTCCATTTTTACGCGTTTTTACAAATAATACAATTTAAAATTGTGATATTTTTAGATTCTAGCTTTACATAAAATGCATAGTGGATATATAAAATACAAAATGTATTTTTAAATTATCACGCGTAACCAAAGTTATTCAATAGAACGCGTGTTTTTTTTAGAGAAGGGGAAGAAAGTTTGTAGAAAATTATGTTCAAAAATCATCTCTCTTTATGGCGTTGTACAACGGTTATTTTTTTCTTTGTACATAATGCTGATGCTGGTGAAATTTCTTCTCAGAAGAAGCAATATTCATGTAACGAAAGTGCCTCATTCTATCACTGTGCTGATGGTCAAACCCATGAAATTTCTCAGAAAACTTATCAACTCAAAGGAGAACATTCTGAGGCAGCCTTAGAGGCATCAGGGGAAAATACACTCATTGAGGGAACGGCGATAATCATTAACGGTGTTTCGCATGCAAATGGCTATTCCGGAAAAGACGCTTGGACAACAGGTGTAAAAGCCTCAAGAGGGGGAGGTGTTGCTCTATTTGATTCCATGTTAAATGAAGTGTCGATAGGGGCTGATATTAGTGAGGATGGAGCTTTTGAAATGCAGGACGGGGTGATTAAAGCAACCAGAATAGGCATCAGTGTTGCGGGTGAAAAATCATTGGTTTCTTTGACCAAGACAGAGATTAAGATACCTTCTGATGCGATCGGTCTTTTGAGTCATAATGGTGCAAAAATCCATATGAAAGGAGGAAAGATTAACTTTGCTGATGGTATTGGCGTTCAAACAGGAGGAGATGGAGAAATTAATTTAGAGGGTGTTTCTATCATTGGAAAAGGGAAACAGGCGAAAAATAAAGATAATCATCGTGAAGATGCTGCTTTTAGTATGCTTCAGGGAAAAGGCAAGATTCATTTCCAAAAGGGCACTGTTAATGTTAACAATGTTCATGGCATTGTATTACAGGGGAATAATCATAAT
>NZ_HE997995.1:43871-51660 GCF_000312585.1 Bartonella queenslandensis AUST/NH15 | reverse complement strand
TAATGCTGCTGCTCATATCAAACATTCCAATGTTTTTGTGAGAGGGAAGGCATTTCATGGTATGCACTTTTTTTGGGAAGCTGTTTTTAATGATAAAAAAACAATTATACCAGGAAAAGGGGCAGTTCAGTTGACCCAGACAACTTTTGTAGCTCCAGAAAGTACGGCTATTTATAGCCGCCAATTCGAAAGTTCTGTTAAGCTTTCACAACATTCAACAGTTTCTGGAGATTCATTCCTGAAAGCTGTTGAACATTCTAATGTCAAGATTGAAGCTGATGCTTCTACCCTTGTAGGAAGCGCATATGTTGATGAAAGTTCTACAGCCAAGATAAATTTAAAAAATGGTTCAAAGTGGATTTTATCGCGACCCCAATATGGCCAATTACAAAATTCTGATGTGTCTCCTTCTAGGTTAAAAAATTATTCTTCTCTTTCATCGGTTGAACTTAGGGATAGTTCTCTCATTTTTGAAGAATTAAAATCCAAAACAACAGGTGGCTATCAGACACTTCTCATTGGGAAAGGAACAGGGACTGTTTATAAAGCACACGGTGAGGCACATCTTTATCTTAATACATATTTAGATCAAGGGGGAGAGCTTGATAAACAGAAAACTGATCGGCTTTTAATCAATGGGGGGCTTGAAGGAAAAACGATAGTCCATGTTTATAAGGCTCCTGGAAGTCCAGGAGCATTGACGGGAGAGGGTGGTAATAATCAGGGGATTTCCATTATTCAGGTTTATGGACAAGCTGCTGAAGATTCTTTTCAGTTAAAGGGGGGGTATGTTGCACTTAAAGATTCCCCTTATCAGTATCATCTTAAGAGTTATGGTCCAAGCTCTACTTTAGGGGAGGCAGATTCTAATCAAAGAGTGCTTAAAAACACTGGAACATTTTGGGATTTCCGCCTTGAAAGTAAATTCGTTGATGCTCATCCTCTTGATCCCACGAAAATTGTTCCTGTGATTGAATCTGTTGTTCCTCCTACTTCTGATGAGCTTCCCTCTGTGTCGAAAACTCATCCTAATATTACTGGAGATGAAGAGAAGGCTATCGATTCTCATTCTCAGCAAGAACCTCGGGAGCCAAGTCTTTCTACTCCTGTAGATTCTCCTGATAAGGATTCCCATCTTACGACCATATCTGATACATCTGATGTTTTTGGGCTGGATGCTCCAAATCATCCTCCTGTTTCTCTTCCTCCTTCTCTTGCACCTGTTCTTCCGGTTATTACTCAATCTCATCCAGTTGTTCCGCCATCTGCTTCTCCTTCTTCTTCTGTTTTTATGCCGCCTGCGTCAGGTGCACCTGTTCCATCATCTGCTTCTCCCACGCCTTCTGTTGTTGTGCCGCCTGCGTTAGGTTCACCTGTTCCGCCATCTGATCCTTCCACGCCTTCTGTTGTTTCTCCTCCTGTATCTGGTTTTTCTATTATCCCCTCTGTTTCTAAGCTTTCTTCTGGTTTTGAGCGAAATACGAGGGTTATTGTTCCACAGGTTCTGACTTATATTCTTGTGCCAAATACCTTATTTTATGCTGGATTAATGGATATCAGTAATCAAAATAAGCAGATGCAAACGTTGCGAAATTTTTCTCGTCAGCTTTTGAAAATTAATGAAAATCCCGCTTTGTTTTTGCGTGGTTACGGTGGACATCATTATTATACTTCAAATTTGTCTGCATTTGAATATAGATATGGAGGTGATCTTGATTATAATGCACTAGAGGCAGGTATTTTACTCAAGAAAATCGAAAATGCGTACAGTACAACATCCTTTGGGATTATGGGAAATTATGGCAAGCTTTCTTTGCTGCCTTGGGAGGTTAAACAAAGTCAAGAAAGTACATTTGATAAATGGACAATCACAGCCTATGGGACTATGCTGCATGATACGGGGTTTTATATAGATGGTCTCTTCTCTTATGGTTTGTTTAATGGCAATGTTCTGACACATGAGAGAGGTAAAACAGCTGCATTAAGAGGTAAGCCCTTAAGTGTTTCCTTAACTGCAGGTAAAACATTTATGATAGGCTGTCGGTATTTTATTTTTGAACCACAGGTTCAGTTTGTTTATCAAAATCTTCAGTTTCGTAATACACGTGATATTGATAATCTTAATATTGATATGCGCAAACCAGATCATTGGGGGGTACGTATTGGGGGACATTTAACCAAAACACTGACTTTTACAAAAGATACACAGCTTCTTTCCTTCTATGGTATGCTTCATTTCGTTCGTAATTTTGATGATACACAATTTGTGTATTTTAAAGATGCTTTCCAGCTTGGTTCTTTTGGTTCTTCTTTAGAAGCTGGATTTGGTGTTTATTCACAATTATCTCAAAAAATTACTTTTCATAGTGATCTGATTTATAAACATAAATTTACGAAAGATGGCTTTTCTGGAACGCATTTTTCTGGTGGATTAAGCTATCATTTTTAATTGTATTTTCTTAATGCATCTTTTGTGAAAATTGTAAGAACAAAATGTAACTTTATTGTGTTATTTTTCTGATTTTTAACTTTACATATAATACAAAACAAATTATGCGAAATACACACAACAGGAATAACCTGTCGGTGAGTTAGATTTAGCTTTGCGATTTCCGATGAAGATGAAATAAAGAAAGTTTAGAATAAATTATGATTAACGTGTTAAAACGCCATGTATATTTGTGTGCCTTTACGACTTCTGTTTTACTTTTTGTGCATAATCTAGATGTAAATGCACAAGAGAAAGTTTCGTGTAGTTCTCTCTTTAAATCCTATCTATGTGATGCTGTTGATGCCGCTAAAACTGTCGAAAGAAGTGATCAAGGATATGTGAAAGGATTGGATACAAGCTTTGAAAATGTTATTTCTATGTCACAATCCAATGATACAGTTATTGATCTGAAAAAAGATAAGATAAAAATTGATCTGAAAAAAGATAAGACAAAAAAAGATTCTTTAAAAATTGGTGGGACTTTGGAATTTAATAAATCTGAAAAGATTACATCAGCTGTGATTGTGTCAAAAGATGAGAAAAGTTCTTTTAAGAAGCTGTCTGTTACGGGAAATGGTGAAAAGCAAAAAAGTACAAGTGGTAAGATATCTCAATCTGTGTTTGGTGTGAAGCAAGGCGGTTTTCTCTTCGTTGATGATGGTAAAGTTCGTGTTACAGATGCTCATGGTATAGCGATTGAAAGTGCAGAACCAATTTTTCAGGAAAGATTACTTGAGTTGCGGGATAATTCTATGTCTTTGGTTGTTTTGGAAGACTCAGAGATCATTCTTAAGGGGCATGGAGCTCATGGTTTGCATTTTAGAGGAAATCCTTCACAATATGAATATCAAGAGGGAGAGCTTCTTACGAGTTTAGGAGAAGTTCGATTAAAAAAAACAGCCCTTCACGTTCCCGATGGTACAGCTATTTATAGTGATGATGCGAGGAGGTATCCTTACATTACAGTATCAGAAGGTTCTCGTATCTTTGCTGATCGGTTATTAGATATTAAGAATAATTCATTTGTTGCGCTTGATGCCTATGCGTCTTTTCTTACGGGGGGAGCACAGGTTGAGAAAGGTTCTTACGGTAGTATTGAGTTGTTCAATAAATCACAATGGACGGTGACACCAAGGAAAAATAATAACCAGAAAAGTATACAATCTACAGATTCGTCTGTTTCATTTATGAGTGTTATGGACAGTTCCATTATTTTTCGGAAACCAAGAGATGGTCGTTATCAGATACTTCGTGTTGGGAGATTGGATGATGACCATGGTTTAGATTATGCTTACGTTGCAAATAATGCGCGCTTATATATTAATGCACATCTTACTGCGAACGGTACAAGCAAAAAGGTAGAAGCTGATGCGCTTGTGATCTATGGTAATGTTTATGGAAAAACCAAGGTATATATTGTAAATCCTTCAGTAGCTCTAGAGAAAGGAAAGACGCTAAGAGTTAAGAAAGAGGATCACTATGATGCTTCAATTATTCAGGTTTATGGAAAGGCAGCGGAGGATTCTTTTAAATTGGCAACAGATTATGTTGCTCTAAGAGGAGCACCTTATCGATACAGTCTCCGTGCTTATGGGCCAAATTCTTCTTATGGACAGGCAAAAGGTGAGAATAGAGCGATTAAAGGGAAAAATGTTGAGTATAATGGCGATTTTTGGGATTATCGACTTGAAGCTGAATATGTTCAGCGTTCTTCTCGTACTGCTCAATTGAAAAACGCTCAGTTGAAAAATGGTGTGTCTCGTCGCCGTGTGTCTCGTTCTATTGGATCTTATCCGCATCATAATAATGTTTTAGTTGGTCATGATGCTTCTGCTCATTATTTTGAAGAGGGCGTTAAAGCTGTTGTTCCACAAGTTCCAACCTATCTATCGATGCCTAATGCTTTGTTTCAGGCTGATTTGATGGATATAAACAATTATAATAAACAGCTGGAGACATTGCGTACCACTGCTGGGGCTTTGGGAGGAAATGGTAAAAGTCCTGCATTTTTTGCGCAAGGTTACGGTGGAAATTATCGTTATGTTTCTGATCTGTCTGAGCTTGAATATGGTTATAGTGGAAATTTGAATTATAACGCTATAGCAGCAAGTGTGTTGCTCAATGCGATTGAGGACACACATCATACCTTCAGCTTTGGAATAATGGGGAGCTATGGTAAAATTTCTCTACACCCTCAAGATGTTAAAGAAAGTAAAAAAAGTACATTTGATAAATGGTCTGTTACAGCATACGGTAGTACGCAGCATGATACAGGTTTCTATATCAATGGACTTCTTTCCTATGGGTTCTTTAAAGGGGATGTTCAGACACAAGCAAGAGGCAAGACAACAGTATTGAAGGGAACGCCTTTGAGTGCTTCAGTGATTGCTGGTAAGTCATTTATGACAGGAAATAAGGGGCTTATTTTTGATCCGCAGGTTCAAGTTGTTTATCAAAATTTACGATTTGATAAGGCGTCTGATATCGATGGCTTTGATATTGAAATGGGAAAACTTGATCAGTGGGTGATGCGTGTGGGTGGGCGTTTAAGCAAGACGCTTGCTGCCTTTGAAGAAGGACAGGTTGTCTCTTTCAATGGGAAACTTCATCTTACCAATAGTTTTGGAGGAAAACAGCGTGTGTGGTTTGGAGATGAATTCCAATTGGGTGCTTTTGGCTCTTCCTTAGAAACTGGAATGGGATTGAAAGCTCAATTGTCTTCAAATTTTGCATTACGTGGAGATGTAACTTATCAGCATCGCCTTAGCAAAGCTGGTTTTTCAGGGATTATTTTTTCAGGAGGTTTACGCTATCATTTTTAGGTTTCTATGAAATATAGAGTAATCTTTACATAAGTTATAGAGTGTTGTGAGGAGTATAAAATGAATATTAAGTTTTATACTCCTCACTGTTTGTGTGTTTAATTTAGTATTATGGCAATATTTTTTATTTTTAACTAGGGGGGAGAAGGGCAATTGTAATAGAATTATGATTAATGTATTGAGGGATTATAGATTTTTATTTATCATAACAGCTATTGTTTCTTTTTTGCCAATCGTGAATATTAATGCGAGTCCTAATAGTTTAGGAACTTCCTGTAATATAGAAGAGAGTTTATTTACATATAACGATAGTAAAAAGCATACGATAAGTAATAAAACTTATACTTTTTCTTCTCTTCTTCAAAGTACTGTGGTTGCGGCTATAGCTATAGAAAAAGCAGGGACTGTTTTAAATTTATCACAGATGAATATTAAGGCGGATAAACCAAAGCAGTCTTTTTTATATGCTGGATATGTAAAAGATGATGCCAAGCTTGTTCTAACTAATTCAAATATTAAAGATATGTCCGGTTTTCGTGTTCAGAGTGGACAGGTTATGATGAATAGAGGGACGATTGAAGGTAGTTCGCAAGTTGTGTGTGCAGAAGGGAAAAAAACTGATATTGCTTTAGTGAGCGTAAATATTGATATCGTATCAACTAATTTGAATGTAAAAGGAAGTGGATTTGTTAGTAGTTCTGATGCATTCGTTAGGATGTCAGGCAGTACCGTTACTTTTAATGAGATTAGTGGGTTTTCAACACAGTTTGGGGGGAAATATCTTATTGATACTACGAATATTCAGGGCAAAGGTAAGAAATACACGATTGTAGTTGATGGTGAGAATATTGATAAATTTCCAGAAGCTTTTGACATATCACAAGGTGGTAATGTCCATTTACGTGGTGATTCTATTCAGCTGAATGATATGCATGGCTTCTTGATTACGAATTTTGCAGGTTATGCAGATGGTAGCGGTAAATTGGTTCAAGAATACGCTTCATCAAATAAATTTACAAAGACAAATATTAAGATTGAAAGATCAAAAATTTCTGTTCAGGGTGAGAAAGTATATGGTCTGTATTTTTATGGATTAGATCCAAATGTATGGATCGATATGTTTAAGGTAGAGCGTGAAAAACTTTCAAAAGTAGAAAAAACTGTTTTGGGTGAAGTATCTTTGCATTTGTCACAGACAACTTTTTCAGTTCCTGATGGTATTGCCATTTATAGTACGGGAGATGATATTTATGGAGCTGAAGCTACCATTGAATTAACAGAAAAGACAAGGGTCTCTGGTGATTTATTGTTAAAGGCTCAAAATAATTCTTCTCTATTGGTGAAAGCAAAGGATTCTATACTTACAGGGGGGACGCGTGTTGAAGATGTATCGACTGTTCATTTAGAATTAACACATGGCTCTTCGTGGTATCTCACCAAAAGGAAACATATAGATTTGCAGGAATCATTTCCTGTAAATTCATCACTTTCGTCTATAAGCATTTCTGATAGCACAATTTTTTTTGATAAGTTTATATCTCAAGATTATCAAACGCTGTATATTGGAAACGTATATATTGAAAAAGGAAGTGATCTAAATGACATCTATCCAATAGACGGGATGCAAGATGAGAAAGAAGTCTATAATGCAAAGGGAAATGTGCAGATTAAGATGAGTGCGTTTGTGAATAATGACGGCTCATTTAATCCTAAAAAAACTGACCGTATTTTGATCTACGGGAATATTGCGGGAAGTACATTGCTCATGATGGAAAATTTTTCCAAAAGTTTAGAAAAAGAAGGTGCTAGTGAAAGAAGCAATAGTATTTCGCTTGTTCAAGTTGCTGGGACGGCGGAGGAGAGTTCTTTTAAATTGCATAATAATTATGTTACAATTAATAGTTTGCCTTATCAATATCATCTTCGCGCTTATGGTCCAACTTCTTCTTTGGGAAAAGCGGATCCAAAGAATAGATTGGTTACGGGAAGTGAAGATTTTTGGGATTTTCGTCTCGAAGGTGTTTATATTGATCCTAAATCGAATTCTTTTGAATCTGCTTCTAAGCCCACATCTATAGTTTTACCCCCTAAATCTGAAGCAGAAACGATCTCTTCTGAACGACCAACAGAGACTATTTTGCCTGAACAACCTCCTTCTGTTGAGCCTCCGCTTATACCATCTTCTTTGCCTGAAGAATCTGAATCGTCTGAAACATTTATCTCTACGGATTCTACTCTTACTCCTTCTGCATCAGTTCCGTCTGAGCTTCCCTCTGTCCCAATTGTTCCAGAGAATCCTTCTGCTGTGCCCATGCCTCCTGCACCGTTTGCTCCAGTTGAGACTCTTACTGATGAGATGTTGCCCTCTAAGCTACCTGTTCCGGGATCTCCTTCATCTACGGATTCTGTTCCACCTGTGCTTCCCTCTGGATCCTCAGTTTCAGTTGAAACTTCTCCTGATGAGGCTCGGCCATCT
>NZ_HE997995.1:41293-43360 GCF_000312585.1 Bartonella queenslandensis AUST/NH15 | reverse complement strand
GAGCCATCTGTTCCGGTATCTCCTTCATCTACAGATTCTGTTGCTCTTTCTTCTAAACCAGTTGAATCAAAGCCTTCTACGGACTCTGATGCTTTGGATCCTTCATCTAATCTTCCTATGCCGCTTGATGTTCAGCCGGAGCTAGGTATTAGAGCTGTTGTTCCTCAATTACCAACTTATCTTCTTTTGCCCAATGCTTTGTTCCATGTTGGTTTGATGGATATGACTACGCAAAATAAAAAGTTAGAGACAATGCGGCATGCTTTTCATTCTTCTTGGAAAGAGGATGAAAACGCAGCCTTTTTTCTGCGTGCTTATGGAGGGAGCCATCATTATGCTTCCAATTTATCTGCTTTTGAATATGGCTATGGCGCTGAGCTCGATTATAATGCTTTTCAAGCAGGTGTTTTGTTAAACGAGATCGAGAGTTTATATACGCGTACATTCTTTGGGGCTTTGGGGAACTATGGAAACCTTTCTCTACAGCCTCAGGATGTTGAACACAGCAAAAAAAGTGCATTTAATAAATGGTCTGTAGGGGCTTATGGAAGTTTGCAACATAATACCGGTTTTTATATGGATGGGGTGTTATCGTATGGCCTTTTTAAGGGTGATGTTTTGACCCTTGCACGAGGTAAAGTTGTTGCATTAAAGGGTAAACAGTTTAGCGGTTCTTTAACGAGTGGTAGAACGTTTGCAATAGGCTATAAAGGGGTTGTTTTTGATCCGCAGGTTCAGGTTGTTTACCAGCATCTTCAGTTTCATCAAGCGCTTGATGTTGATCATCTTGATGTTGATTTAGGCAAATTTCATCAATGGGTTGGGCGTGTTGGAGGCCGTTTAAGTAAGACGCTAGGTGTTTCTGAACAGGGGCGTGAGGTTTCTTTTTATAGTAAGCTTTCTTATTTGCATAGTTTTGAAAATAAGCAATTTGTTTCTTTTAAGAACGATTTCCAGCTAGGTTCTTTTGGTTCTTCTTTGGAAGCAGGACTCGGGTTTAATGCGCATCTTTCTTCAAAACTTTCTCTTCATGGCGATGTTACTTATCAACATGGGTTGAAGAAAGTTGGTTTTTCTGGAGCGAGTTTCTCTGCCGGATTGCGCCATCTTTTTTGAGGATGTATAATATGTATTTTTTAGATGAAAGGCAGAAGTTTTTCTGCCTTTTACTATGTTAAAATTCATTTTGCTTTATCAATATAGTTATCTTTTATATGAAAGATTACAATAAATGATTTTTTTGATTTATAGGTTGAAAATACTCATTATATATCTTCTTCATCTGTGATAAAGCATTTTTCTAAAATTTTGGATGTTATGAGATGAAAAACAGATTTTATTGTGACTGTGAGAGGCTTAAATACTTATAAATAATTTTTCAAAAGAGGCGGCATTGGTGGCTGTTTTGTTAATATAAAGTGGACAAGGGTTGGTTTTTATGTGTTTTTTTAAGCGTTTTTATGGTTATATTTATTCGTTTCTTTATTAATTTTTATAGATCGCAGGTTTAAGGCTTATGATCTTTATGCATATTTTTTGTTTTCTTTTTTTAGATGTTTAATTGAGGGGTTTGGAGAAAGACTTATCTTTTTAGAAAAGACTGAGAGAGTTTGAGGACAAATTATTATAAAAAGTAAAGAATGCTTTATCATTTTTTAGGGAAGTTTTTTCTTTTTTGCAAATGATAGCCGCCAAGAACAACTTTGATAAGATACAGATTATTTTCATTGCTATAATAAGCGGGCATTATCATTTTATTTTTCAGATTCCAATATTGCGGTGACTTGAGTATTTGAGAGTGTTCATAAGAAGTGTTTTTTTAGTCCTTTCTTAAATGTTTTGTATCTGCAAGGGCTTCCTCTATTTGCAATGTGCAAGAAAAAGGTTTGGATTACTTCAATATAAATAGATTTAAAATGAGAAAATTTTACGATTTTAAGGATTTTCATTCAACATATAAACAATGAACACGCTTAAACTAATTGGATATGTTGAGACAAGAAACTGGATTGTAGATTAGAGTTAGCAGGGATTTTCGTCCTTCGAGATGTGGAGCGGAGGTTAAAA
>NZ_HE997995.1:36449-41002 GCF_000312585.1 Bartonella queenslandensis AUST/NH15 | reverse complement strand
GAGGTTAAAAAATTTTTATTTAGAAAAATAATGTCGCGTTCCTTTCTTCTGATCATCGGAATCAATAAGCCTTTTGGATGATAATGTAAGCTATATTTTGCTTAAATTCTAAGAAAAGTGCTTTTATGGGAATCTGCAACGCGTGGCATAGGTTCGTATAGAGAGGGGTGACTTTATAGGCAATGGAGTGGTTTGTTTTTATGGGTGGTATTTTTGTACGGAGGGAATAATGCTAAAAGGTCAAAATATGTTTAAGTCCTTTTTTTGTTTAAAGGGGGAGATTAGGAAGATGAAAGATTTCATGATTATAAAGACTTTGGGGAGATTTTGAGAGAGTTTGGGATTTCTCCAAGCTTTAGAGATGCGCGAGGGCTGAGATTCCTAGAAAATTGCGTGGGTATTTTATCGGTGATGGTTGTACTTGTTGGGACTTGGCTTAATCGGTGATATTGATCACACCACATTCACCATTTTCGCTGCCGAAGATGAGGTTGTGCCCTGTTTGATCCCAGTTAAGTGCTGAGATGGCGCTTTTCCCATAACCTTTTAGAAGGACTTCTTTTCCATCACGAAAATGTGTCGCTAAAATTATTCCATCATTGAAGCCTATGGCTACAATTTCTTTGCTTGGGTGGCATGAAACGGTGCTAACAAGTGCATTTGCACGTGTTCCAAGTTCTAGGGGTGTTTTTCCCATGGGACCATCTTTTGTATGAAAGGGCCAAACAATTGCGGCAGAGGCACCTGATGTTGCGAGCCATTTTCCTTTTGCACTCCAAGACCAGCTTTTGACTTTGCTTGGGTAACCGCTCATGCGTAAATGTTGATGATCGGTAAGACGCCAGCCGTGCAAGGCGTTTTCTTGCATCGTGGAAATGACATAGCGGTTATCTGGTGAAAAGGTGACGCCACAATGAGCGCCTTTCCACACCAATGTAGTGGGAGATGTTTGCGTTGATAACCAATGAAGCGTAACACCATTGTAATGAGCAACGGCAAGTCGTAAACCTTTTGGGGCAAAAGCCAGTCCTTCTACACTGCGCTCATGCTTGAGCTCTTGTTGTTCTTTTCCAACATGCACAAATGCGAGACGTGAGGAGGAAAAGGCAAAAGCTTTTTGGGGGCCAAAAGAAACATTATTGATCCATTTGCGTTCTTTTTGGTTGAGCAGTTCTGTGTGACCATTTGCTCCTGTTTGACAGATTTTTCCGTCTTCTCCTCCTGTGATGACCGCAGTATTGTCAGAAGAGAAATGACTTGAAATTATTCCTTGATGAACTTCAAAGACTTGTGGGGTTGGGGTTAAAAAAACAATCAAACCTTCCACGGAAACAAAGGCTGGTTTATTGCCTATAAAACCACAGGAAAGGCAGTAATTTTGGAGATCATAATGGATAATGTTTGACATTGTCACTCACTTATGCACAACGTTCAAAACCAGTTTTTAACTTTTCAGCGTCAAGAGAGCGTCCGATAAAAACAAGGCGGCTTTCTCGTTTTTCATCTTCACGCCATGGGCGTTGATGTTGTCCCTCAAGAAGCATATGAATGCCCTGAATGACATAACGATCATCATCTCCTTGAAAGGCAATAATGCCTTTGAGACGCAAAATATCAGGTCCTTGTTGCTGTGTAATCTGTTGGATCCAAGGGAAAAATTTTTCTGGTTGCAGAGCACCTGTTTTTAAACTTATAGAAGTGACGGTAATATCATGAATGGTGGATGTGTGATGATGATGGTCATGATGGCAATCGGGACTACATATATGATCTTCATGCTGGTTTATTTGTTGTTGATCAAGAAAATGAGGCTCATGGTCTAGAGCGCGTTGGAGATCAAAGAAACCACGATTGAGGAGTTTATCAAGAGGAATATTGGTGCGCTGTGTTGTATAGAGTATAGCGCGAGGATTAATCGCAAGAATAAGAGATTCTGCATGGGCACGTTCTTGTGCCGTAACGAGGTCAATCTTATTTAAAAGAACGATGTCTGCGAAGGCAATTTGCTCTTCAACTTCACGACTTTTTTTCAGTTGAGAGGGCAAATACTTTGCATCAACGACCGCGATGACACTGTCGAGGGTTGTTTTTTCATGGACAGTATCATCCATGAAAAAGGTTTGTGCAACAGGAACGGGATCAGCAAGCCCTGTTGTTTCTATAATAATTGCATCAAATCGATGAGAGCGTTGCATCAGACTTTCCAGAATGCGAATGAGATCACCGCGTACGGTACAGCAAACACAGCCGTTGTTCATTTCATAAATTTCTTCATCTGATTCAATGATCAAGTCATTATCAATACCAATTTCACCAAATTCATTGACAATGACGGCATAACGTTTGCCATGATTTTCACTGAGAATGCGGTTGAGAAGGGTGGTTTTTCCTGCACCAAGATAGCCCGTGAGAACTGTAACAGGAAGTTTTTTGGGAAGTGTTGTTTCCATGAGGGGACCTTTTATTGTTCTTTATTGCCATGTGTTTATGTTAAACCGATTGATATCATCAAGTAAATCACGAAGCTGAGAGAGAACATGAGAAAAGATTGCTTCACCAGCTTGTGGTGTTGCTTTGCTTGCATTTCCTGCTGCACCTTGTGTGTTTAGATCACGCATTGTCCAGCCAAAAGCATGAGGACCATAAGCGCGTAAATAACGATAATTGGCAATCATATCCGCTTGTTTATTATGAAAATTTTTAGCCTTTTCCATATGGACTTTTTCTGGCGCTAAATAGAGCATGAGAGAGGTCTCGATAAAACCTCCATGAATATCAAGATGCTGTTGAGCAGGCTCTATCAGACCTTGTGGCAAACCAAAACGGCTCCAGCTTGTTGCTACAGCGAGCATGGAAAAGCGCCTTCGTAATTCGGTGATAACAATGCTCATTAAAGGTGAGTTGCCTCCGTGAGCATTGAGAAGAAGAAGGCGGTTGATTCCTTTGTGATAGCAGTTCTCACCGATCTTTATCCAGCGCTTAATCGCATCAGAAAAGGTAAGGGTTTGTGTGCCTGTAACATCCATATGCTCTATAGAATAGCCAATCTTTTCAACCGGTAAGAGTGCGATATGAAATTGTTCTTTTGTTTGTAAAGTGAGGGCTTTTGCAAAAGCTTCAGCAATAATCCAGTCGGTTTCAAAAGGAAGGTGGTCTCCGTGATATTCGTGTGCACCCAAAGGTAAAAGAGCGAGAAAAGGCGTATTAGATACCATAAATTATTGCCTAAAAGAGACGTTAACACAGAAAAAGTAATCAAAGGTGCTGTTATTATTTAATCTATCTATAAAAGAAATGCAAATAGGCGTATTTTTATATCCTATCGGGATGTTCTAAAAATGAGAACTTTATGAAAAATAGTGAAGTTTTTTTGAGAAAAACGAACACGGTTTTTAATGTAATATGCGGCGATTATTCTAAAGATAGGTCTTTTTTTTTAAGCGTTTTTGATAAGTCAGTCTTTAGGAAGATTAAATACTTCACATCATGTAATGAAAAATAACTTTTTCCTTATATCTTAAAAAGGTAAATTTAGATGAAGTTTAATATTCTCCTTATCTGCTATAGAATTAGGATAACCAAAGCATTTCTGTTGTAGCGCAGGTTATGCGGACACAGATGTTGGTTTTAACGAGGATTCTTGCGTTCTTAATTCAAATTTACTTATATATCTTACAAAAGGATAGAAATGTTTGTTCACTCATTTTACTTTGAATAGTGGTGTAACAGATTTTAGTATTCATGAAAAAAATGAATGGAATGAGAAGGATTTACGTGAGATAAAATTGCATCATGACAATATATGATTTGTAAAGAGTGTTTTTGAATGAGAGTCTTGGATATCGTAAACTTCTCTTATTCGAAACTTGTTCCAATGTTAAATCAATAAAAACCGTGTCTCTTGCATATCACAAGTGGATTAGTTGTGTGGAGTGAAACTGTAAAGAGAAAGCATGCCTCTGATGAACCATCTCAAGTGCCATGGGCTGCTTTGCAGTATTGGACTCTGGCAAAATATGTGATGGTGCCGGCTTGCTCTTTTATATAAGTGTAAAGATGGTGGTGCTCAATGAATTGACTCTTATATCATTCACAGGCATCGTCGCAGAATTGCAAAGAGCTTGATAAGCTTATAAGATGATAAAAAAGAAACACCATTGAAACCATGATAAACAGAACCCCATTTCGTGTTATACATCGCTTGTTTTCAAGAGACATCAAAGTATTCAAGCCTATTTTTCTTCGCTATTCGTGAATGGTATAATGGTAAATCCATATAATAGCATATAATAGTAAAACTATTGTATATTATCATCTTTATATTTATTGAGGAAAAAGGGGGGCGCCATCATACGCTTTATCAACTCCCGTTTTTACAATAGCATTTGGTCCTGAAAATACCTCATAAGTTATATTTTTTCTTCAAGTTTCTACCTACATACTACTCTCGTTTGTAATCTGTAAGCAAATAGATTTGATTGATTCAAATCAACAGCGTTTAAATGAAGAGAAATTTATAATCGTCATGTTTTTTTATTCAACATGTAAAATGA
>NZ_HE997995.1:26409-35871 GCF_000312585.1 Bartonella queenslandensis AUST/NH15 | reverse complement strand
TATATATGACTATTCTTTAACTTTTTCAGCGAAGAAAAAGAGGAGCAAAGAAAGCTATGTTTAAAATATTTAAAAATCGTGTATGTTCATTTACTTTTACACTACTTATTCTTTTTTTATACAGATTATAGAGGGGAACGCAAGTTTTGTAAAAGATAAATTTCAAGAGAGAATGGCAGTTACTGCTTCTATAGCAGAAAACAATGCAGTCATTAAAGTAGTAAATAGAGCTGTCATTTACGGTGTTGAGTAACAAGATAGCGTCGCTTTTGGAAGAGCTGAAAAAGTTTCTGCATATTCAGGTTCAGCTTTTTGGGGTGGGATAGGTATTGTGTCTCTTCTTGCTTCTTTATGTTGTGGCGATATAGTTGGGACTGTTGTTTCTATTTTAGGAATATTCTGTACACTTTAGGAGAAGACTCATCGACAAAGTTGATGAGTCTTTTATTCACTTTCTTATTTTTAAGAAATCAATATTTGAAGTGGCTTATGCTGTATTGGATGAAAAAATCACTATTATTAATATTAAATGTATCTTTTATTGCTTATTGCTGTTATTAAATATTACTGTTATTAAAGCTCAATATCTTAAAATTGATGTTTTTTTTCAAAATGGTGTAACCTGATTTTTACAGTTTATGATTATTTCTTTGTTATCGGGCTAGCATTCTCACCCTCTTTATCAGCCTTTTCATATTGTCTTGCGATTTTTATGTAAAGGTTATTCATCAAAGGGATATCTATCCTTTTTAAAAGGTTTTTTTATATTGTAAAATAAAAAAATAAGAAGAGATAAAATAGAAAATTTCTGTATTGGCTCTTCGAATAAATAGCTTATGATAATTTATCATTATAAATCCATTTTTTAAATTAAAAACGAATTTATTGCTTTATAGATATTTATTATTTCAAATCTATGTATATTTAATCCATCAAAAGCATTTTTTGCATATAATAAGTTGCATTCGTGTGTAGGTAAAATTATTCAAGAAAAGGGCAAAAATTCTCTCATGAATTCTCTCTAAGGCTCAAGGGTTCTCGTAGTAATATTGGGAATTGTACAATCGAATGATGATACTGGTTTGTATCTTTGTGGCGTAAAGATAGTGACACAAAAGGAATCTTATATCATCTCATGGAGAGGTTTATATTGTAGTATTGATAGGCTCTCTTGTGAGAGAGAAGTGCTGATGTGCGGTATTGGAAAATGTTTTTATTAAAACAGACACTTGAATTTGTCGTGCAAGTGTATTCTGGGTTGTTCTGTTACGTCAGGGAAGGTTATTGTTAAGTAAGGTGATAAGGAAAAGATACATGGGGGAGAGGAGAGGGAAAGCAAGTATAAAGTCTTGCTTGGCATAGAGATTTGCAATTTACGTGATCTTCACGAAGGAAGTGTTCCTAACCTAGAATGTGTTTATTTTTTACGCGTTACTTTCATATAGAAAAGAACCGTTGTTCTTTAAAGAAACATCTCTTAAGGCATTCAATCTCATTTCACGGTGGTGACCATGGATGGTATAATGGAAAATCCATTGAGCATCTCTATTTTTACGCTTATGAAGTAATAAGCCTATGAAGTAATAAGCCAGCACCATCACACATTTTGCTAGCCCGTGGGTGTTGCGACAGCGCTTAGCACTTAAGACGGATTCATAGAAGCCACTTTTAGTCCTTTCTTATACGATTTTTACCCACACGCCAGCTCCGTTTGTAACGTGCAAGTGAACGGTTTTGGTTGATTCAAGATGAGCCAAGTTTTAAATGAGAGAATCTTACGTTATTTGAGGAGCTCATTCAATAGGAATAGTGCTATATTATCATTATAAATCAATATCTTGTCTTAATAAGTTAATGGATTTTTATGTTAGGATAAAAAGAGGATATTTATAGCTTAGCCGAGAGAAGGGCAATGAAGTAAAAGGTCTTGTTTGGCACGAAGACGCGCAATCCATTGATCTTCACGAATAGCTGTATTATGGACTGTAATGAGTTCATTTTTTTTAATTGCAGCTGTTACTGTTGCTTTTTCTAAAAGACCACATGGAATAGCTTGGTGAGCACGTGCTTCTGCAATGTTCATGATCCAAGCACGATAACTATAAAGACCAATAAAATCCAACTGATCGCCTGGGTATAAATCTTTTTTAGCAACAGCACAGACTTCTACGACTGGGTGGCTAAGGGGAACCATATCTTTTTTGCCATAAAGCATAACGCGTGCACAGGTGAGGGGAACTTCCATTGCTGTTAAATGATAGGGGCGGTGAAAGGTGAAATAAGGACCCTGTCCCATTTTTAAATCTTCCATACGTTCGCGTAAACGTGGGTGTGCTATTTCTGCAATGACAAAGACCCCTGGGGAAACACCTTGACCTATTGAATAATCCACCACACCGTATTGTTGCAAAATGCCCCCATCTTGTTTGGGGATAAGTACTTTGTTTAAATCTTGCAGCGCTGCTTTGGGACCATGCATTCCTGGACAATCGGGGAGAAGTCCAGTGGCATTGGCAATTGCAGCCATTTCAACCATTGTTTTGGAACCATCAATAAATTCAACCAACATGCGTACATTCATATTACGGCGGAGAGCTTCTTCTTCGTAAGCATCGGGTGTAGCATCAAAGAGGAGAGGATTATTTTTTCCCTTTCCCGCTGCAACAATTTTATGCCCAAGAGCTGAAACAAACTCGATGAGTTCCATGCATGAAGTGGGTTCATCACCAGCACCAAGGGTATAAATAAGTCCTCGCTTTTCTGCTTCATGTTTCAGATACGCGCCAATCGTAACATCGGCTTCAACATTCATCATGACAAGATGTTTGTTGTTTTCAAGTGCTTTAAAGCCAATTTCTGCTCCCGCTTCAGGATAACCTGTTGCATCAACGATAATATCAATTTGTTCATGGCGCAAAACAAGGTCAATATCGTCTGTGGCCGCAATCAAACCTTTTTCAATGCTCTGTGTGAGGGCATGCGTATTTTCAACTTCACAGACATGTCCTTCTTCGCCATAGGCGAGTGTCGCAGCATCAAAAATACGTGATGGTGTCCTCGTGGCTATGGCGGCGACTGTTATACCCTCCATATGCGCAATACTTGATAATAAATCTGTGCCCATCTCACCACAACCAATCAGTCCAATACGGATGGGGGGATGGTTCTCTGCACGTTGCTTCAAATCATGCGCTAAACCTGTTAGGTTCACATTGCTTGCCATTCTTTTTTCCCATTTGAAAACTATTCTGTTAAAAAAGATTTCTTATTCATAAGGTGTATTTGTTTTTAAGACAATTAATTAATCTTTTATTCTTGATGCTCTAATCAATGGGTTTTATAAAAGCAAGAGGGGTGGTTATTTTTATCAAATAAAATGGGAATAGCGTTATGCAGCAGAAAATCGCAGTACAAGATGTCTCTACTTTTGTTGGAAAAGAAATGGGATTATCGGAGTGGCGTTTTGTTACACAGGATATGATTAATCAATTTGCATGCGCTACAGATGATCACCAATGGATACACGTTGATGAGGAAAAGGCTAAAAAGACACCTTTTGGGGGAACGATTGCTCATGGTTTTTTAACATTATCGCTTTTGTCTACGCTTGCTTATGAGGCTCTTCCAGAGCTAGAAGGGGCGACAATGGGGATTAATTATGGTTTCGATAAAATACGTTTCATGAGTCCTGTGAAAACAGGGGCACGGGTGCGTGCGCGTTTTGTGTTAGATGATGCTGAAATCCGCCCTTCTGGTCGTGTGGTTTTCCATTATGGGGTGACAGTGGAAGTGGAAAAGTTAAAAAAACCAGCCCTTACGGCTCAATGGCTTATTGTTGCGGTTATGGGAGAAAAATTTTCGAATTCTTAAGATTATTTGAGTGCTTTATTTTATAAGAATTTATCTTTGATGATAACATTAGTAATATAGTGATTTATAATGATAATCTCGTGTCATTTATTCTGAGTGCAAGTTTAGAACATCCTAAGATTCTCCCATTTTAAACCTATTTCCATGTTGAAATAATCAAAACCACTCCTCTGCACGTAACAAGTGGGATGAGTGTGTGGATCAAACTGTACAAGAAAAGAGTAAAAATGGTCCTTATGAACCGTCTTAAGTGCCAAGGGCTGCTACAACACCTACGGGCTGGCAAAGTGTGTGATGGTGCCGGTTTGCTCTTTTATGAAACGTAAAGATGGAGGGGCTCAATGGATTTACCGTCATCCCCTTCACGGGCACCGCCGTGAAATGTGCTTGGATGCGTTGCGAAATATTTCTTAAAAAAAGCTCGTGAATGTGCAAATCAATGGCGTTCTGTTTTATATGAGGGGCGTGACTCTATGAAAGCGCAATAAACAAAAGCGTGAGCCAATAAGCAGTCTCCATCATTTAAAAGACATTGCTTTGGATACTTTTGAAAGACGTAAAGCTGAATTAAAAAGAGATGGGAAAGGTGGTAAGTGGTTTTCACCTTTACAACTTTATATTCTCCCCAAATTAGGCTGTCTGTCCGTTTCTGAGATTAGACAAACAGAGATATGCAATATACTTGCTTCTGTCTAGCATACAAAAGCTGATACAGCGCGTAAAGCACTGAACCGTCTTAATATTTGTCTCAAACATGCGGCTGCTTTGGGTTTGGATGTTGATTTATAGGCAACAACAAAAGCACACGCTCTCTTATGAAGCGTAAAGATAGAGAGCACAATCGATAATGATTATTATATCATTCACGGATGCTGTGACGAAATGGATTTAGGAGCCTTGATACCTCTTTCAAACAAGCACGTGAATATGCAATTGCAAGGTCTATACCGTTTGGGGCATTCTTTTGTATGAGTAGATCGAGATTCATTAAAGAACGTGATAAACAAAAGTGTGGGGCAATGCGTAATCTCCATTATTTAAAGGATATTGCTTTAGATGCTTTTGAAAGCTTTAATGCCGGACTAAAGAATGATGGTAAAGGTAGAAATTAGTTTACACCTTTATGCCTTTAATATTCTTTTACAATGAGGCAGTTTTTCCATGTTGAAATTACCCCTACAATAGATGCATAATATGCTCGCTTGCACTTTGGCATAAAAAAGTAGGAACAGTGTTTAGAGCTCTTATCCAACTCGATATGTTTCTAAAATGTGCTTCTGCATTCGGTCTCGATGTTGATTGATAAGCAGTTAGTTAAAGCAAAAAACTTGTTTTAAGAAAATAACGCCACAAAACCATTGATAGACGAGCAATGAATTGGGGAGATGCTCCTATTTTTATCAAAGACTTTGGGAGAGGACAATCATATATTGAGAGTCATCAATCATAATTATGGTGAAGGAGTTCCAGTCTTGATCGCCATAGCGGATTGCTATGGCTCCTAGCGTGTTTTGACGGGGTGTGGGCTAAGGTTGGATCGTGATTAATAGAGTGATTTAACGTGATAATTTATCGTTTTATGGTGAGAGAGAATTTTAAATGTTGCAAGATCTCTCATTTTATCCCCTTTTATATTGAAATCGTTAAAACTATTTTCTTGGTTACAAACTTAGGCTTATGTGAATAAAACCATTTAAGAAAAGAGGAAAAGTGCTTGGCTTTTTATGAGTGTTCGATAGGCAAGGGGTGTTTCATTTGGGAGGTGTTGTACTTTGGAAGTGGCAAAGAGGATGATAATATTGGCGTGTGACATTCTAAGTCCTTTAATGTTTTGTTTTATCAAGTTTTTGTACGATTTTATCAAAAGTCCATTGGGTTGTAATATTGAGTACAATCAAAAGGATAATGACGATGGTCATGATGAAGGTATTATAGCGTTGATAGCCATAGCGGATTGCCATGTCTCCTAAACCGCCTCCACCGAGATATCCGGCAAGTGAGGTCGCGCCTATGAGAGAGATGACCATGACTGTAAAACCTGTAATCAAGCTAGGAAGAGCTTCAGGAATAAGAACATGTCTGATAATTTGAAGACGGCTTGCACCCATAGAGCGGATCGCTTCAATGAGACCTTTTTCAACGGTTTTAAAAGAGAGTTCTGCCATGCGTGCATAAAAAGGAGTCGCTGAAATGGTCAGTATAAAAATGACAGCAGGCATTCCTATCCCTCTTCCTACAACGATACGTGTAACGGGAAGAAGATAAAATGCAAGAATAATAAAGGGAATAGCACGAATACTATCAATGATCATACTTAAAGGGCGATTGATAAGAGATGAGGCAAAAATCTCTCCGCGTGCTGTTGTATGAAGAAGAAGACCAAGGGGAAGCCCTATAATCAGTGCCATGAAAGAAGCACTCAATGTCATCAATATCGTATCAATAACAGCTTGGGGAAGTTCATGAGTAAGAACATTAAACATAGCCTAAGACCTCACAATATCGTCCTTTTTTTGTTAACCATTGAACAGCTTTTTCTAAAGCTTCTTTATCTTCTCCAGGAAGAGCCAAGAAGAGTCGCCCAATGGTTTCATCTTGAACGGTATCAATACCACCATGTAAAATACGTGCTTTTAAACCACTCTCATTTTCTAAAAGATGAAGAAAAGGTTGCTGGGCAATTTCACCTGCAATATTGATTTCAATGACAGCTTCTCGCCCGATTGGTTTGAGATTTTTTGCAAATTTTTCAGGAAGTTGCGGGGTGACAAGCTTGAGCATGGCGATGGTTGCATCATCTTGCGGTGATGTAAAGATGTCTTTCACACGTCCTTCTTCTACAATGTTTCCCTGATTGAGAACAACGACGCGATGCGCTATGGTGCGCACAACTTCCATTTCATGGGTGATGAGCACAATCGTGAGATTGAGGTGTTTATTAATATCAGCAAGGAGCTCTAGAATAGATTGTGTTGTTTCAGGGTCAAGAGCAGAAGTTGCTTCATCGGATAGCAATATTTTAGGATTAGCCGCAAGAGCGCGCGCAATCCCAACACGCTGCTTTTGCCCTCCTGATAATTGTGCTGGATAACAATATTCTTTCCCATCTAATCCGACCAATTCAATCAGTTCAAGAGCACGTTTGTGGCGTTGTCTTTTACTTACACCACTTAATTTAAGTGGCAATGCAATGTTATCAAGAATATTTTTCGATGAGAGAAGATTGAAATGTTGAAAAATCATCCCAATTCGTTGACGGTAAGGCGCCCATTCTATCTCTGATAGATTTGAAATATCAACACCTTCAAAAAAAATGGACCCTGCATCAATCTTCTCTAACCCATTTAAACAACGAATAAGTGTTGATTTTCCTGCTCCACTGCGCCCAATAATGCCAAGGATTTCACCAGCATGGATATTCAAAGAGAGATTATTAATGACTGGAATACCAGCCGTTTTGTTAAAACAACGGCTGATGTTTTTTAAGGAGATAAGAGTAGGGTTTTCCATTAACAATTACCAAGATATTTGGCAGAATTACCAAGATGTTTGGGCCGTTTTGCCAAAAATCTCTTTGATTTTTGTACGGATAAGATCGTTGTTGTAAGCGGCAACTAATTTTTTTACCCATGGTTCATCTTTTTCGCTTGTGCGTACAACGATGATGTTATCATAAGGATTATTTTTTGTGCTCTCCCATGCGACCACATCTTTTTCAAAGTTTAATCCGGAAACAATAGCCCAGTTTGTGTTTACAATCGCAATATCAAAATCGTCGATTGCACGCCCTAACATACCGGCATCGAGCTCACGAATTTGCAGATTTTTAGGATTTTCAATAATATCAAGGGGAGATGCAAGAATATTATGAGGATCTTTTAACTTAATCAGACCTAAAGAATTGAGAAGAAGTAAGGCTCTTCCACCATTAGATGGGTCATTCGGGATGCCAACATGTGCACCATCACGAAGATCTTTTAAATTTTTGATTTTGTGTGAATAAACACCGATTGGAGCAATAAATGTATAGCCGACAATTGAAAGTTTATAGCCACGTTGTTTCATTTGTTCATTAAGATAAGGGGCGTGCTGAAAAGCATTTGCATCGATCTCTCCTGCGTTAACAGCATCGTTAGGCAAAGCGTAATCAGAAAAATAAACCAGTTCAATATCTAAACCGGCTTTTTTAGCCTGTTCAGCAGCCATTTTCCAGATAATCGCATCTCGCCCTTCCATAATACCAAGTTTGATTTTTGATTTGTCTGTAGCCATGACAAAAACCGTAGATAAAAAAAGAGCAAAGAAAGAGAGGAATAATCCTATAATTCGACTACGAGAAAAAATTTTTAATGTCATGTGCCTTTAACTTTCTTTTTCAAGAGATTTTTTTGAGGGAAGCTTCACTATATTCTATGTCTTTTTTTAGAGATACGAGGCTATACAAGCTTTAGAGAATATTCAATCCCTTTTATCTTAAAAATATTATTATTTTTCCTCTATTTTCACCAGTTTTGGTGAAAATTCATCATGCGTGAGAAGAAACTCGCTGAAATTCAAATAATCAATTCTTTTATTGCAATCATTTGTTGAGGGAACCAATGACCCTTTAAAAACTTTTGTAAGGGACAATTGATTGAAAAGTTAAGCAATCAGATGACGCTTGAGCCGCCAATTCATGAGGAACATATGATGCAATCAAGATCAAGAGACCGTGTTCGTGTCGAGGGGGATAAGAGA
Source organism: Bartonella queenslandensis AUST/NH15 (assembly GCF_000312585.1). GTDB lineage: Bacteria > Pseudomonadota > Alphaproteobacteria > Rhizobiales > Rhizobiaceae > Bartonella > Bartonella queenslandensis_A. Next base: position 27,264 of record NZ_HE997995.1, on the reverse strand, counting down.
GATTTTGTTGCAATCTTGCAGGGGATTTGGGGGGATATAAGGTGATGATCACTGGATTTAAACGTGGCAAACTTTTGCATAGGTGAATATTTTGCCCTTCACATGTTAGAGAGGAAAAATAATGTTAAGAAAGAAATTTTTGTCAACAATGATGACTTTATGGGCTTTAGGAGCATCAGGGGTGGCAATGACTGCTTTTCATGCACAAGCTGGAAACATTGCTGGAACAGTTGCCCGTGTTGCATCAGGTCAGGTATCTTTACACACAGGTCCTGCGACAGCGTATAAAGTTATCGCAATGGTTCCGATGGGAGAAAAAGTACAAATTTATGGCTGTTTATCCAATAAAGCTTGGTGTTCTCTTGGTTATAATGGAAAAGTGGGCTGGGCATCCGCACGTTATGTCAATGTTAATAATGTTCCAACCATTGCTTTTAAAAAAATGCCTGTAAATGCTTTGAAGAAGGTGCCTGTAAAATCAAACGCCATGATAAAATCACCAAAAGAAATAAAATCGGCAAAGGAAATCGTAAAACAGGCTGTTTCCGATTTTAAAGCTCTTCCAGCAATTCAAAAAACACGGAAAAATATGCAAAAACTAAACAGAACAGATGAGATTATCGATTCCACTGGTGTTAAAAAAGGGGATGAACGGACAATTTTAAATCCGTCTCCAAAAGCACAAGGTGTCTCTGTAAAGCACGTGAATGCTTATAATCCTATCTTTCCTGATGATGTCAATTATAAAAATTTTGAACGCAATGAAACGCGTTATCGTGTTGTAACCTATCCTGCACTATAAGGATAAAGTGAATTTCACAACAGTCATGACAAAAAAGTACGGTAGCATGAAGC
>NZ_HE997995.1:16549-26023 GCF_000312585.1 Bartonella queenslandensis AUST/NH15 | reverse complement strand
GACAAAAAAGTACGGTAGCATGAAGCAGAAAATGCTTTATGCTGCTGATCCTGTTTGTACCGTAAAGTAGCTTCAAGGTGGCGATTGGTGAAAATGACTTAAAAAGTGCGATTGTGTACAGATCGGTGTAGAGAGAGAGCTTCGTTCTTTAAAGGGAGAAAGAGTTAAGAATATTTCAGGTAAAATTGGCTAACGTCTCAAAACACTGTCCTTGAGGACGGTGTTAGAGGGAAGTGCTTTAAAGGTGAAAACCAGTTTCCATCTTTACCATCATTTTTTAGTTTAGCTTTACGACTTTCAAAAGCATCTAAAGCAATGTCTTTTAAATCATGGAGATTGCTTATTGCCTCACGCTTTTGTTTATTACATTCTTTAATGAGGTCACGACCTTCGCATAAAACAGAACACCATTTGTTTGCACATTCACGGGCTTGTTTTAAAGAGACATCTCGCAACGCTCCCAATATGCACCCAATCCCATTTCATTTCACGATGCCGCCCATGAATGGGATAACGATAAAGCCATTGAGCACCCCCTATCTTTACATTTGTGAAGTAACAAGCTGGCACCATCACACTCTATTTGCCAGCCCGTGGGTGTTGCGATAGATCTTGCATTAAGACGGTTCATAAGAGCCATTTTTTAATCCTTTCTTATACAGTTTTACCCACACGCTACCCCCGCTTGTGACGTGTAAGCGAATAGTTTTGATTGATTCAAGATAAACAGATTTGAAATGAGAGAATCTTATGTTATTCGAGACTCTCATTCAACATACAAAACAGTGAATTATCTTTATAAATCAATATACTGCATTAAAGAAGCCGGACTTTTTACAGACCGGCTCTCTATGCGTCTTCGTTCTTTCGGATAGAGAAAGGGTTAATTTACCGACTTAGGCTTTATCAAATTACGAGAAATGAGCAATTCAGCAATTTGAACAGCATTCAATGCCGCTCCTTTTCTTAAATTATCAGCGACAACCCAGAAAGCTAAACCATTTTCAACAGTGATATCTTCACGAACACGACTGATAAAGGTGTCATCTTCTCCCGTACCTTCATAAGGTGTGGTATAGCCACCATCTTCGTGTTTATCGATAAGTTGACAACCAGGGGCATCACGGAGAAGCGCTTGTGCTTCAGATGCACTGAGTGGTTTTTCAAATTCAACATGGATGGCTTCCGCATGACCGATAAAGACAGGAACCCGAACAGCAGTGGCTGTTAATTTAATTTTTGGATCGAGAATTTTCTTCGTTTCCACGGTCATTTTCCATTCTTCTTTTGTATAACCATCTTCCATGAAAACATCGATATGAGGAATGACATTAAACGCAATGCGTTTGGTGAATTTTTTTGATGTAATGGGATCAGCAACAAAAACTGCACGTGACTGTTCGAAAAGTTCGTCCATTCCTTCTTTACCAGCTCCAGAAACCGATTGATATGTAGAGACAACAACACGTTTAATGATGGCAGCATCATGGAGAGGTTTTAAAGCTAAGACCAGTTGAATTGTTGAGCAATTGGGATTGGCTATAATATTACGTTTAGAAAAGGCATCGATGGCTTCAGCATTGACTTCAGGAACAATTAAGGGAACATTAGCATCATAGCGCCATGTGGAGGAATTATCGATGACAACACAGCCGGCTGCAGCGATTTTAGGAGCATATTCTTTGGAAATGCTCCCCCCCGCAGACATAAGACAAAAATCTGTGTCAGAAAAATCGTAAGTATCCAGTGCTTTTACTTTTAAAGTTTTGTCCCCATACGAAACTTCTTGCCCTAATGAGCGTCGTGATGCCAGAGGAACAATTTCATGCGCAGGAAAACCACGTTCTTCTAAAATTGTAAGCATTTCACGACCGACATTTCCTGTTGCGCCGACAATTGCAACTTTAAAACTCATTTTCTATACTCCTTTGTGTCTCTCCACGTTTATTCCCCGCGCTATACTCAGGAGAGATTGAGCTGGTCAAGGAACATCATTATAAAATTATATCTTCATTATAAAATTATATCTTCAATAATCCCATTTTGTGCATACCAGCATAATCGTTAGCACAATAAATTACCTTATTTCAAATAATACGGTCTTTTTTAGTCTTTCAGAGTTGAAAAAATTTAATATTTTACGCTAAGTCTTCATCTCTTTGGAGAGCAATTAAGTGAATTCTTTCTCTTCTGTCAATTGTTTCTCTTTAAACTCTTTTGAATTTTTAAAAGATAGTATGATGCATCGTGTTGGAAGATTTTTTTGATCTTTTATTTATTCAGTATTCAATGATTTGATTTCTTTTCTCTCTAAAGACGAAGATTTCTATTTAGACTGTTTCCAGACCGGATAAAAATTTTTGCCCTCTAGAGGGGAGATAGTTAAAATTCTTTTTAAAGTTATGAAGGACATTGATTATTTTGTTCAGCAAATTTATGAAAATAAGGGGGTATTTTTTTCATTAGAAATCAATTGCAAGATTGCCTTTTGTTTTTTACGGGTAAGGATTCTGAAGTTTTTCAAAAGTAAATACTCTTCTTTGCTCGATATTTTGTTATCATCATCATAGAGGCTATCTTCTTTTTGTACGCTATCCGCGAAAAAGAAGGAAACGGGAACATCGAGGATATCAGCAATTTCCTGTAAACACCTTGCACTTACGCGATTTAAACCTTTTTCATATTTTTGTATTTGTTGGAATGTTACACCCAAATGATTTCCCAATTGTTTTTGAGAAATCCCCATGATTTTTCTTCTGAAGCGAATTTTCTTGCCCAAAGAAATATCGTAAAAATGTGGATTTTTAGTTTGCACTTTTTGCACTTAAAGCCCCCCACTGGGTGCGAGCGCCCTCGCATTAGTATCCGGGGTCTGGAAGTGCTGACATCGAATCAGCCTCTTGCTTTTAGTGCTTAAAGCACTTGGACATAACAAGAGCCCCCGGAAACTCCGGGATATCCGCAAAGCAGATTTGTTCTGCGTTCGATGTTAGGGCTTCCAGGCCCTTTTGATCGTCGCGTATACGACCAAAAACACAAGTTTCACTCATAAGGGAATTATTTTCAATCGTCAATCGAAATTCAAATTGCTTATTCCAAGCAATAAAACGCTTTTTTTAGCCTATAGAGCTTATAGGAATGTCATGAAAACGTGAATATTCAGTTGCACTTAATACCCCTCTCCTGATCTGGTGTAAGCGCTTTTGTATTGTACTTCCGTGATAGCTCAACAAATTGATTTGTCATAATAGATCATCATTTTTCATTGAAAACACAAAGCGGAATATCGTAAAATCTCTCATCACAAATCTTCTCATGTTGGATTCATTAAAATCACTTGCTTGTACATCATAAACGGGTGGGCTGTGTGGGTAAAAACAAGGGCTGTTTGAATCCTTTTTTCAGATATTTGTGTTGTGTAAGAGACATAGTTTTGATTGCTTCAGAATGAAAAGGCTGAAACGAGGGAACTTGATGTTATTTTGGGCTTTTATTGCAAGAGGTAGAGAGATATAAATATTTTTACAAATCAATGTATTGCTCTATTGTCAAATGCTTTTTCTCAAAACGCGTGAATAAAGATCTTATGGATAGAGGCTTGATAACCGTGGGCTTTTGAAGGGAAATTACATGAAGATTTTTTTATTTTTTATGCATTATTTCTTCATTGTTTTGTAAAGGGCGTGCTTCTGAAGCAAGCATAATGGGAACACCATCACGAATAGGATAAGCAAGTTTGGCTTTGAGAGAAATAAGCTCTTGTGTTTTTCGGTTGAAAGAGAGCGTGCCTTTCGTCATTGGGCAGACAAGCAATTCGAGCATTTTGGGGTCTGTGGTCATTTTTTTCATGCTTTTACGTTTATTAGTTTAAACGGTAATCCGTTCCTGTTTGTTTCATGAGTGAGCGTTCTGTTAATGCAAGAAGCGTTTGGGCACGGCTTTTAATATCTGGCGCTTCAAGGAGAGCTTGTTTTTCTGCCGGTGTAAAGGGGATAAGAGCTGAAAAAGCATTAACCAATATAGGTGTAGGGGCTTCTATGATACTGCTCCAATTATACTCCATTTCATGGATCGTTAGATATTTTTCAACAACATCAAGTAAGCTTTCTCGATTAATGCTTTCTTCAATATCGAGTTCTTGTAAGTCGTTTATGTTTGATTGGATGAGAGCTGTTCGATAGGATTTTGTATTCGTCAATTCTTGTTCTAAGGTGAAGCGGCAAACACCTTGTAATATAATGAACAGTTGCCCGTTGCCTGTTTCACTGTAGTTTGTAATGCGCCCTATACAGCCTGTTTTATAAAGTTGTTTAGAAAAGCGGTTTATGTCCGATGAAAGTGGTTGAATAATGCCCAATAGACGATCGGATACCATAACATTTTCAATCATTTCAAGCGATTCTGGTTCAAAAATGTTGAGAGATAAAAAACCACCAGGCAGTAAGAGTGCACCTTCTAAAGGGAAAAGCGCAATTTGCTTTGGAAGATCATTTTCGCAATTGTAGGAAATATTACCAGCTTTCATGAGTATGTTGTGACCTTTATTCGGTAATTTTAGTCTGTCAATCGTTGTAACTTATGACACTATTGAGAAAGCAGAAAATCTACTTCTTGTGCATTAAAATCATACTATAAAATACTTGAAGTCCTTATTCTTAAAAAAATATGAAACCCTATCGCTAAGATTGAATTGCACAAAAAAGAATATTGCTTTGCGATCCTTTTAGTGTGTGACGTTTTGCATGATTTTCAAGGGTCATTTTTGTCTATAGTTTTTGATTTTTGTTTTAAATTTCTTAAAATGTGTTCCTTACAATTTTTGTAAGCTTCAAAAGGATACTATTATAAATCTTTTGAAGCAGCTTATGCAAGTTTTAAAATGAAAATATGTTTATCACTTTGCTAATGACAGTGCGGTAAAGATAGGTTATAGATTAAAATATGCTGGAAAGAGCGTTATCGTTTCTTTCATTCTTTTGCGGGAGAGTGCAGATTGCAAATTTTCGCATTGCCGCCGAAGGGGAAATAGCCCATAATCTCTCAGGCTTTAAGGACCGTAAAAGGAGAAAGGCAGATCTGGAAAGTCGGGAGAGCCCGCGCCGAAGGTGTAAGCGAAAAGTCTTTTCGCGAGTCTCTCAGGTTAATGACAGAGGGGTGCAGAGGCGACCATATTGTGTGGGCGTTAGCGCAGCTTTGGAGTTATTATGGGCACAGAACAAGAAACATCTTTTTTAAAAACACTTCCTTTATATGATTTGCATGAAAAAGCAGGAGCAAAATTTGGTGCTTTTGCAGGGTGGAATATGCCTTTAACTTATCCTCTTGGCGTTTTGAAAGAGCATCTTCATACGCGTGCACATGCAGGACTTTTTGATATTTCTCATATGAAATTGATTGCCGTTGAAGGGGAACAAGCCGTGGAATTTTTATCCTATGCTTTTCCTATTGATGCAGCAGCTTTAAAGATTGGGCATTCACGGTATAATTATTTGCTTAATAAGCAGGCGGGTATTCTTGATGATCTTATTATTACCCGTTTGGCAGAGGATCGTTTCCTGCTGGTTGCCAATGCTGGGAATGCACAGGCTGATTTTGTAGAATTAGAAAGCCGTGCTGTTGATTTTGAATGTCAAGTAATTGCTCTTGAAAGGGTCTTGCTTGCTCTTCAAGGTCCTGAAGCGGCAGCTGTTCTTGCTGATGCTGATTTACCAGGCAATGAATTGTTCTTTATGCAGGGATTCGAACCACAACAAGATTGGTTTATAACGCGTTCTGGGTATACGGGAGAGGATGGTTTTGAAATTGCTGTCCCCATAGGGCATGCGCATGCGTTGGCTGAAAAATTGCTGAGTGATTCTCGTGTTGAGTGGATTGGGCTTGCCGCACGTGATAGCTTGCGGTTGGAAGCAGGGTTGTGTTTGCATGGAAATGATATTACCCCTGATACGACGCCTATTGATGCGGCTCTAACATGGGCTGTTCCTAAAAGTGTTCGAGAAAAAGCAAAATTTTACGGCGCAGAAGCTTTTCTTGAAGCGCTGCAAAAAGGACCTGTGCGTTGTCGTGTTGGATTAAAACCACAAACGCGCCAACCTATTCGTGCAGGTGCGGTGCTCTTCGATGATCAAGATAATGAGATTGGTGTGGTAACATCAGGTGGTTTTGGTCCTTCTTTTGATGGTCCTGTTGCCATAGGTTACGTTCCTGTTGACTGTAAAGCTGAAGGAACTCAAGTCTTTACAGAACTGCGAGGTAAAAAGATTGCGCTCTCAGTTCATTCACTTCCCTTTGTTGAACAACGTTATTTTAAAGGATGATTTTTTATGTCTAAAACTTATTTTACACAAGACCACGAATGGCTTAGCGTTGAAGGACAAGTGGTGACTGTTGGCGTTACACATTATGCGCAAGAGCAATTAGGGGATTTGGTTTTTGTTGATTTACCACAAAGTGGAACAAAACTTTCCAAGGGGGAGGCGGCGGCTGTCGTGGAATCTGTGAAAGCGGCTTCAGATGTTTATTCTCCTCTTGATGGTGAAGTGGTCGAAATCAATGAAGCACTGGCTGATAATCCTGAACTGGTAAATCAGAAAGCAGAAACGGAAGGCTGGTTATGGAAAATGACATTGCAGGATGAAACACAACTGGAAGGGTTGTTGGATGAAGATGCTTATAAGGCTCTGATTGGATGAATATTATGATCGAGCGTTCTTTTTCTTCTCGCCATATTGGGCTGCGTCCTGATGAAATACAAAAAATGCTTGATGTTTTAGAGCTTGATTGTGTTGATGCACTCATTTCTCAAGCAGTTCCAAACTCTATCCATTTAAGGCACTCACTTAATCTTCCAAAGGCTGCGAGTGAGAACCAAGCCTTGGAAGAACTCTCTAAGATGATGGGGAAAAACCAGCTGCACAAAAGTTTTATTGGGCAAGGATATTATGGAACATTTGTGCCTCCGGTTATTTTACGAAATCTGTTTGAAAATCCAGCTTGGTATACCGCTTATACCCCTTATCAAGCAGAAATTAGTCAAGGTCGTCTAGAGCTTTTGTTTTATTTTCAGACATTGATTAGCGAATTGACGGGTTTGCCTGTGGCTGCGGCTTCTCTTCTTGATGAAGCAACAGCTTTAGCTGAAGCAAATGCTCTTGCTTTTCGTTTTACACGGGAGAAAAAAACAAAAATTTCTCTTCAGAGTCTTTTACACCCTCAGATTTTGAGTGTTGTGCAAACGCGTGCTGAAACACAAGGGATGTGTATTAACCAAGAGAGGGAAATTTGTTCTGATACAGCTGCAATTGTTTTATCTTGGCCTGATACAAAGGGTTCTTTTCATGATTATAGTGAGGTCATAAAAGAGGCAAAGGAAAAAGGAGCGCTGGTTATCGTTGTGGCTGACCCTTTAGCGCTCACTCTTATGGAGGCACCGGTAAAATGGGGTGCTGATATTGTTGTTGGCTCTATGCAGCGTTATGGCGTCCCAATGGGTTTTGGTGGCCCACATGCTGGTTACCTTGCGGTTAGTGATGCGCTCACACGTCTTATTCCAGGGCGTATAGTGGGGCAATCTGTCGATACAGAAGGACGCGTTGGTTTTCGTTTAGCTTTGCAAACACGTGAACAACATATTCGGCGCGATAAAGCGACGTCAAATATTTGTACAGCCCAGGCTTTGTTGGCTAATATGGCAACTGCTTATGCTGTTTGGCATGGGCCAAAAGGCCTACAAGAAATTGCGAAGCGGATTCATCATTTAACTTGTTGTTTTGTTGCGGGGTTAGAGGCTGCTGGTGTTTCTTGTGAAGCAGAGTCTTTTTTTGATTGTGTAAGCGTTGTTGTGAAGGGAAAAGCGCGAGAGATTGCACATCAAGCCAAAATGAGTGGACGCCTTGTTCGTGTTTTTGATGATGACACCATTGTGATCAATTTTGATGAATTATCGACAGAAGAAGATGCCTGTGCTTTAGCACAGCTTTTGGGGGCACAACTCGTTGATCAAGGTTCTCCACGACTCTTTGGCAAAGAACGGGATGCTGCTTTTCTTTCTCAGCCCTTTTTTCATGGGGTTCATTCAGAGACAGATATGATGCGCTTTTTGCGTCGTTTGGCAGATAAAGATTTAGCTCTGGATCGTGCGATGATCCCTCTTGGTTCTTGTACAATGAAGCTTAATGCAGCGGCTGAATTGATGCCTGTGAGTTGGGCGAGTATGGCCAATATACACCCTTTTGTTTCACAAGAGGATGCAGCGGGTTATTTGGAGATGATTAACCAGTTAAATGCGTGGTTGTGTGAAATTACAGGATTTGCACAAGTCTCTTTTCAGCCAAATTCTGGTGCTCAAGGTGAATATGCGGGGCTTTTGGCTATTCGACGCTATTACCACTTACGGGGTGAACATCAACGTACCGTTTGTCTTATTCCGGCATCTGCACACGGTACCAATCCAGCTTCGGCACATATGGCAGGGATGAAAGTTGTCGTGGTAAAATGTTTAAGTGATGGCGATGTTGATGTCGATGATCTTAAAATGAAAGCGCAATTGCATAAGGATAAATTGGCCGCTCTCATGATTACTTATCCTTCAACCCATGGTGTTTATGAGGAAAGTATTAAGGAAATTTGTTCTATTATTCATGAAAATGGTGGGCAGGTTTATTTTGATGGTGCTAATCTCAATGCACTTGTAGGGCTTGCTCGTCCTGCCGATATTGGTGCTGATGTTTGTCATATAAATCTGCATAAAACGTTTGCTATTCCTCATGGGGGTGGGGGGCCTGGCATGGGACCGATTGGGGTCGCTGCGCATCTTACGTCCTTCTTACCAGGGCATGAACAAGATGGCACAACCCATGCGGTTTCGGCTGCTCCTTATGGAAGTGCCTCTATTCTTGCAATTACGTGGATGTATATTCGAATGATGGGCGCTGATGGTTTAAAATATGCAACACAAATAGCCATTTTAAATGCTAATTATATTGCTGCACGTCTTTCATCTGCGTATTCCATTCTTTATCGAGGCAAACATGGACGTGTTGCTCACGAATGTATTGTGGATACACGTGTGTTGAAAGATCAGTATGGGGTGAGTGTTGATGATATTGCCAAACGTCTCATTGATTATGGGTTCCACGCGCCCACGATGTCGTTTCCTGTTCCTGGAACTTTGATGATTGAGCCAACGGAATCAGAACCAAAAGCAGAGATTGATCGACTTTGTGATGCATTACTCTCTATTGCTGAAGAAGCAAAAAAAGTTGGGAATGGGGTTTGGCCAAAAGATAATAATCCATTGGTGAATGCCCCTCATACAGTCGCAGATACTTTAGATGATGCTTGGGGTCGCCCCTATTCGCGACAAGAAGCTGCTTTTCCCAACAGTTCCCTTGATCCAGCCAATAAATATTGGCCTCCTGTATCACGTATTGATAATGTTGCGGGAGATAGAACACTCATTTGTTCGTGTCCACC
>NZ_HE997995.1:4240-16051 GCF_000312585.1 Bartonella queenslandensis AUST/NH15 | reverse complement strand
GAAAAAGTCGATAAAGAAAAAGTTGACAAAAAAACTGTGTTTTATAGGCAATAGCCATGCTCTTCTTTTTCTTCTATCGTGTGATCTGGTTTTAGTGATGAAGTGCAGCGGTTGTTGTTAACCAGCCAATCCAGCTAAACGAGAGTAAAACCTGTGGGGAAAGGAGCCAGTTTTTTTTACATGGGGTATGATATACTGCTCTTACCAAGGTGATTACGAACCATTGCAGAAAGAATAAAATCAATTTGAGTGCTTCTGATAATAAAGGCACGCAAAACTCTGTTGTTGCATCTCCTTGAGCTTTGATATTTTCGAGCCAAGAATTGTATTTCTCTTCAATCTGTTTTTTTATGAAGAAGATGCAAAGAATAGGTCATAACACTTGTCAGAATGATTCACCGCAAAGCCAAATGGTGTCATGGTTGTTTTTTTAGAGCCTTTATAGCAAGTCGGTATCTCTTTCAGTTCATTGCAGGTTAATTTTTGATTTTATGGCATTATTTTTCTGAGAGCGCGTGCGCTTTCACTGTTGCCTATTATATCTAAATGTTGCCATTATATCTAAAGCTAATACAGCAGTATATTTGAGCCAAAAATTAAGGGAAACGAGAGGCTTGATAAGCAGTTTGAGTTTTTGTCTGTCAGATGAGGGCAGGGGATTGCGTATTTCTGGTGGTGTAATCTTTAGAACTGAAAGATAATCTCATTTTGGAAAAATATAAAAGCTGTAAAGATAAAAATCAATTTCCAGTTTGTCATCTCCTTTTAATTTAGCTTTACAGATTTCAAAAGCATCTAAAACAAAGTTTTTTAAGAAATTACACATTGTTTCATGTTTTTGTTTATGGTGTTCTTTAATGGGGGCACAACTCTCATGTAACACAAAACGCCCCAAACAGAATATATTTGGGTTGTTAATCCACTTTGTTTTAAAGAGATCTTTCGCTCCCAATCTTATTTCAAAATGCCGCTTTGTGAATGGTACAAGGATAAATCTTATTGAGCACTCTTCTTTTTTACGATTCATAAAGGAGAAAGTTGGCATCATCATACACTTTGCCATCACACATTTCGCGAGAGTGCTTAATGGTATAAAACCCTTGGTACTTGGGATGGTTTATAAGAAGTATTTATTTCCTTATTAAATGATTTTTACACAGTCTAGTTTGTAGTAGGCAAGCAAAAGATTTTGGTTGCTTCACGATGAACAAGGCTAAAAGCGAGAGAAACTTGATGAGATTGGCTGTCTTGTTCGGTATGTAGAGAATGAATATTTTGATCTCATTGAGCAGTTATTTTAAAAATTTGGCAATGGATTCTTTTCCGTTAATTTATGTGAGAAAGAGGTTCAATTTTTGTGTTTTGGGTGAAGTCCACTTTTATAAAACAGCTGATCAACTTGTCCATTGGGGGAACCTTGTGAATGTGCAGTGTCTCATGGTCATTTTACGCGATTAATTGTTGTAAAATCTTTCGGAGAAGTTCTCTGATTTTCTAAGGTGATGATTTTTATCAGTTTAGTTGTTCAAAGAATCTTTCATGTATAAATGTATTTATAGCGTGATCCAAGAGACGTTAGAATTTCATTGGGAAGTGTGTTGGCATCTGTCGCTACTTTTTCAAGTGTTTGATGGGGACCAATGAGTTCGATCCAGTCACCTGTTTGAGGTTTTTGATCAAGATCAGTCGTATCTATAATAATAGAATCCATAGAAATGCGCCCAACCATGGGAAGTTTATGCCCATTGAAATAAACGGTTCCTTTATTCGAAAGAGCACGCAGCCAACCATCTGCATAGCCAATAGAAATGGTTGCAAGAGTGCTTGGTCTGCTGGTGATAAAACTTTCTCCATAACCAACAGGTGTGCCTATATCAACAACACGGTTTTGAAGAACTTGGGCTTCGAGTTTTAAAACAGGTTTTAGAAGGGATGCGTGTTTTCCTGAGGGGGCACTTCCGTAAAGTGCAATACCGGGGCGAACAAGGTCAAAATAAAAATCTGAGCCTAGAAAAATCCCTCCAGAATTCGCAAAGGAAGCTCTACAAGGCGGCAGTTGTGCAAGGATCGTTTTGAAAGAAGTTAATTGGGCGTCATTTGATGGGTGTGTATCATCTTCTCCGTTAGAAAGATGACTAAGGATATATTTTATGTCTGCGTTTTCAAAAATTGTAGGATGTTTGATGAGTTTTTTTAATTCTTTTTGATCAAGTCCTAATCGGTTCATATGGGTATCGATTTGAACAATGGCTGGAAATTTTTTATCCTTTTTTTGACAAATCTTTTGCCAAATCTCAATAGCATTCCAAGAGTTTAGAACAGGAACAATACCTGATTGTGCTACAAATTCTTCCGCTGTGTGTGGAAGCCCATTGAGAAGAGCAATTGTGACGTTTGATGGTAAAATGCTTTTTAATTGCAATGCTTCTCTGATTTGGGCAACAAAAAAAGTACGACAACCAGTTTGATAAAGGGCGGGAGCAATTTTGTGCGCTCCTAGCCCATAGGCATTTGCTTTTACAACCGCTGAACATTGTGTTGGCGCTACACGTTTGGCTAAAGTGATATAATTGGCAACAATGGCACTGACATCAATGGTGGCTACAGCTGCATAGAGGGATGTGTTTATTTCATCATTAACGGATTTGTTCATTTTAAAATCTTATCTTTGTTCGTGAGTATAGCTTTTTCTTTGGTTATTTCACAGAGGTTTCTTATGACATAGGAAAAAATACTGCTCGATACGGTCAAAATCATAAGTCTTCCATATTGAATTATGCACCATGAAAGTCGTTTTTTTTATCTAAAATGGTACTTTGGATCTAAGAGATATTTTAGTTTTATTTGTGTTGTTAGCAACACAGTGTGTTCTGATAATTTATGCAACATAGATTTTTGATTTTTACTTAATTTGCTCTTGTTGAGGCATATTAAAAAAATAAAGCATAACTTATTGTATCCTTTTGAAGAGCGCAATATCATGCTGTTGTTGTGGGTGGGGAGTGTTTTCTCATAAACAGACATGGCTTAACGCATACAAGAGAATGCAAAATGATAAATTATCTACTCTCGAGGAATAATTATAAGCAATGACTTACAAGCTTTTTACCACAAGGAGGGGAGCGATTACTTGTAATATGCAATTTGGAACGTTGTCTCATGCACTTAAAGTCACTTTTATCAAATGAGTAAAGAGTGTGTAAACACTTGCTGATACATTAAAAACTATTGATTTGGATATGATTTACTTTCTATCATTTGATTGGTTTTAAGTGAAACTAATTTTATCGATCATAGAGTGCATTGGACTCATTGATTTACGGTAAGAACAATGTAAAACGAAGGTTAGTAAGGAAAACTAATAGATGGAATGCTGGAAACTTTGTTGAAGAGTCGTGCATTTATTGTTCAATCCACAGAAGTTTTTTCTCTCTTTATTTTAGGGTTTTCAGTTATAAATTTTGCAAAGAGAAAGAGTGTGGTCATTGTTTAATACCCAATGTTTTTATTTTTCTTTGGGGGTAAGGTGTCTTCGTATTTTTCTTATTCGATTAAATTTGACACAAAGATGTTAATCTTAAGGCTTTTGGTTTAAGAAAATTGTTGGCAGATAATTATACAAGGACTATACCACGTCAGGGATTCGAAATTTAACGTTCAATAAAGATATGGGGAAGAGTATGAATACGTCTGCTACCAATGTTCCGTCAAACATCAGCAGCGTTGCAAATTTTCCGATTCCTGCGAGTGTATTTGCTCTGACTGTCCAAGAGGTTTGTCACTATACCGATCGGTTATTTAAATTTCGCTTGAATCGTCCGGAAAGTTTTCGTTTTCGTTCCGGTGAATTTGTTATGATCGGTTTGCCAAATGCAGAAAAGCCGATTTATCGTGCTTATTCGATTGCAAGCCCCTTTTGGGATGAACAGCTTGAGTTCTTTTCGATAAAAGTTCCAGGTGGGCCATTAACCGAGCATCTGCAAAAAATTAAAATCGGTGATACAGTTCTCATGCGTAAAAAATCTACAGGAACGCTGGTTCTTGATGCTCTTATTCCTGGGAAACGCCTTTATCTTCTTTCAACTGGTACAGGGGTTGCCCCTTTTGCAAGCCTTATTCGTGATCCTGAAACCTATGAGAAATTTTCAGAAGTTATTCTTATTCAAACAACGCGCGAAAAGAATGAGTTAACTTATGCAAAAGATCTTGTTTGCTCTTTGCAACAAGATCCACTCATTGGGGGGTATGCACAACAGTTAAAATTTTATCCTATGACCACTCGTGAAACTTCTGAGCATATGGGACGTATTACGACTGTTATGGAGAGTGGGTGCTTTTTTGAAACCACCGGTTTGCCCAAAATTAACCCTGATGAAGATCGGGTGATGATTTGTGGTTCCATGGCCATGTTAAAAGATTGCGCAAGGATGTGTGAAGGCTTTGGTTTTGTTGAAGGAGCCAATAATGCTCCTGCAACTTATGTCGTAGAGCGCGCTTTTGTGGAGTGATGGTGGGCTCTGGTGTTTTTTTGAAATCGCGGGTCTTTCTAGAATTCATCCTAATGAAGATCGGATGATGATTTGTAGTTTCATGGCAAGTGTTAAAAGATTGCGCAAGGATGTGTGAAGGCTTTGGTCTTGTTGAAGGAGCTAATAATGCTCCCGCATTTTCATGTCGTAGAGTGCGCTTTTGTAGAGTGATGGTAGGGCTGGTGTTTTTTTGAAACCACGGGTCTTTCTAAAATTCATCCTAATGAAGATCGGATGATGATTTGTAGTTCTATGGCAAGTGTTAAAAGATTACCCAAGGATGTGTGAAGGCTTTGGTCTTGTTGAAGGAGCTAATAATGTTCCCGCATCTTCAAGTTATCGAGTGCGCTTTTTTTTTGAGAGAGAGGAGAGTTGCGTTGCATTATGCGCTAACGCATGAATTGAATCCCAATCCTTTCTTGCAATGAGCTGTTGGGGCGCTATCCAAGAACCGCCAACACAAAAAACGTTAGGAAGTTGGAGCCATTGCGTTGCACTTTGTTGTGTTATACCCCCTGTTGGGCAAAAGAAGATTTCAGAGAAGGGAGATGCTAAGGCTTGGATGAAGGCAATACCTCCAGAGGCTTCAGCAGGGAAAAATTTAAGATATGTATAGCCTTTATCTAATGCTTTCATGAATTCACTTGGAGTTATTGCTCCGGGAAGAAGGGGAATTTCACTATTTTTTGCACAATTGATTAATTCATTGGATAATCCGGGGCTTACGATAAATTTTGCTCCAGCTTGTTCAGCTTGTTCGTAGTGTGTTGTGTTGAGAATTGTTCCAGCTCCAACAATTGCTTCAGGGACTTCTTGGGTAATTGTCTGAATTGCTTGAAGGGCGTTTGGTGTTCGCAAGGTGATCTCAATTGTTTTTAATCCACCTTTGACAAGAGCACGTGCTAAGGGTACAGCACTTTGTATATTGTCGATAAACAAAACAGGTATAACGGTTTGTTCTTGGAGAAGTGTTAAAAGATTGTCTATTTTTTGGCACATGATATTTTTTCTTCTTGGAAAGAATATGGTTTAATATAGTTTGATTCAGCACAATATGTTAAAGAGTAAATGAATAGATCTTGAAATTGAATGAAACGCGCGTTATGGCAAAACACATGGAAAAGAATTTTAAAGTTGCTGCACTTTATTGCTTTGCAGATTTGAAGCATTATCGTCAATTACAAAAGCCTTTGCAGGATTTATGTCAAGCAAATGATATTAAAGGGACCCTCCTTTTAGCACAAGAGGGGATTAATGGAACTGTTGCTGGTTCTTGCGAAGCGATTGAGGTGTTGGTGGATTTTATTATGGCTGAGCCAGCATTTCAAATGCCGGAAATTAAGTATTCATGGGCATCAAAAATGCCTTTTCATCGCATGAAAGTCCGGTTGAAAAAAGAGATTGTAACAATGGGCGTTGAAGGAGTTGATCCGCTAAAAGTTGTGGGGACTTATGTGGATCCTGAAGATTGGAATGCTCTTATTCAAGATGAAGAGACAATTTTGATCGATACGCGGAATGACTATGAATATGCCATTGGGAGTTTTCAAGGAGCGATTGATCCGCAGATTAAAACATTTCGCGAATTTCCTGAATGGGTACGTCAACATGAAGCTGATTTAAAGAAGAAAAAGAAAATTGCTATGTTTTGTACAGGCGGTATTCGTTGTGAAAAATCAACAGCGTATGTTCGTGAACTTGGTTATGAGCAAGTGTACCATTTAAAAGGGGGGATTCTGAAATATTTAGAAAAAATTCCAAAAGAGGAAAGTTTATGGTGGGGAGAATGCTTTGTTTTTGATGAGCGCGTTTCTGTGCAACATGGTCTTGAAGAATGTGGACGCGAACTCTGTCGCGCGTGTCGTTCTCCTTTGAATGCTGAAGGCAAATTATCACCGCATTATGAGGAAGGTGCTTCCTGTGATGCTTGTTATAACACGCGCAGTGAAGCTGATAGAGAACGCTTTCGTGAGCGCCATAGACAATTCCAATTGTTGAAGTTGCGTGCAAGTGAATCGCATCAGAGGACATAAGGATATCGTCGTGTAGGGATTTAAATTCTCGCTTTTTTCTCTTAAATTTTAAGAGAGAAGAGAGTGTGGCTCTTTGTAGAAAAATCTCTTATAAGATCGAATTTTGTTCGGTCTTTTGGTTTGCGTTAAATTATTCGGTTTATAAATAATCATTGTAAGTCGTTCGCTCTCCTTGATTTTATAGAATTGAGTATTGCAAATACTTTTTATTTTAAAATAGAAAAGTCATTTACGAATAGTTTAGCACATTGATTTATAATAATGATTTATAATAATTGACATGTTGAATAAGAGGTCTGAATACCGTGAGGGTTCTCTCATTCTAAGCCTGTTCTATGTTAAATCAATCAAAGCTGTGTTTTTGGAACGTTACAAGTAGTGAAAGTTGTGTGGAGTAAAACAAGATAAGAAAGACATGTCTCTTATGGAAAATACTATGTCTCTTATGAATCGTCTCAAATTTTAAGGGCTGTCCCAACATTGAGGGTTCAGTGTGTGATAACGTTTATCTTGCTCTTTTATGAAGCCTAAAGATAGTGGAGCCAAGTAGATTTTATATTATTTCATAAAAGAGGTATCGTTATAGCATCATTCACGGGTGCTGGTGCGAAATGGGATCATGCGCTTTTAAGAAATGTTTTTTTTAAAGAAAACACGTGAAGATGTAATCAAAATATATTTCGTTTGGGGTATTCTATTTTACACGAGGGACGTGATTCCATTAAAGAAGCGATAAACAAAAGCGTGAGGCAATGCATAATTTTCATGATTTAAAAGGCATTGCTTTGGCTGCTTTTGAAAACCGTAAAGTTGAATGAAAAAATAATAGTAAAAATGAATACTGGTTTTGAAATTTCATGCCTTTCCAAAATTAAGCTGTCTCCCCTTTTCACTACAGGGGAGGGAGAGCTATAGTTTTTAAGAGAAAAGCGTGTGAATGAATACGATATGACTCATTTTAGAGAAAATGAAAAAACCACTGTAAAGTTTAAGAGAAATAGAATGATAATAGGAGTTTATAATTTCAGAACTTAAATATATTGCATTGATTTATAATGATAATTCAGTTTTATAAAATATTTGAATATTATGAAATTTACTTTTTTCAGATTAAATGATGACGAATCATATTACTTCCATTTGCTTGTACGCTACATGTGGGAGAAATGTGTCGCAAAAAACATTTAAGGTAATATGATGCATCTCAATATAGGCGTTTCTGAAATATGAAATATTAGGCGTTGGCAGATAAATGGGGGCGTTTGTTTATCATTTTATAACTATAAAGATGATGTACACGCAATTGCGTTATACCATACCGGCTGCTGGGGATTTTGCACGATATCTTGCTTAAGGAAGTGGTGAAATGGACGTTGGAAGAACGGATGTTTTTTAAAAAATGTATAGGGTGTCAATGAGAAAGATCATGGTGTTTTGTTGGAAGGCGGATGTCATGAGCTTTAAGAATGATGATGCTTCAGTCCGGATATCCCCAGATTCCAATGTTCATCTTTTTGGCAATTGAGAAGCTTCATAAGAGGTATTTTACTCCTTTTTCAACTGTTTTGTAGCTACATGTTGTTTTCTACTTGTTATGTGTAAGAGACATGGTTTTGATTACTTCATTATAAGAGAGGGAGAAATGAAAGCAGTGTACGATGGGATTTTTTTCTAAGATTAAAATAATAAATTATTATTATAAATTAATGTGTTGAGTAGTTTTTTGCGTTATTTCCTGTGAGGATATTAAGAAATAGAATGGGGAAGCGAAGAAATAAGGTGCTTTTAAAGAAAGACAGAGATTGATATCGTATGGCTTTTATATCGTATGGCTGGGGGAGGGACGTGATCCCATGAAAGTGGATGAATGGCTTTGTTTGGTGGGGGAGAGTGTTGTTTTTTCGCATCATATTCTCTTTAAGAATTAAAAAATGTTTAAAATTAAAAAAGTGATTGAAATGAGAAAGGATTCGTTTTATAGAATTCCTTGCCCAAAGTCGCACGTGCCTGTGGGTGTCCGCTGGTTCTCAAATGGTGAGATTAACCGGTACGGTACCTGGAACTAACCGCTCCAGTCATTCTTACAGCCAATTGCAAGAATGAGGACATCTTGAAGCAACGACGGTGCGGGCCTTTCTGTTGTCTTCCAGCTTTTGAATGCTGGGATAACTATAGAGGCACACCTCATTGCCTTCAGTGCGGAAGTGGTTTTCTCAACTCCAATCAAAAAGGCAGATAAATACTGAATGACGCGGCTTTCGCGCTGTTCTTTCGCTGCATGCAATGCTAATTTCTGATTTTTTATGATCAGAATGGGGGTAGTTGTTGTGTGTTTTTTGTCCTTTGGTTTTTGGCAGTTTTGGCTGTCCAAGCATAGAGTGGGGGAGCATTCCCTCAAGGAGAATTGCAGATGGCAACGCAACGTATTCGCGATTTTCTTGCAACACATCGTTCTGAAGGTCCATGCTTAATTGTTGACCTTGATGTTGTTCGTGACAACTATTTAAATTTTGAAAAAGCTCTGCCGCAGTCTCGTATTTTTTACGCAATAAAGGCCAATCCAGCTCCTGAAATCTTGCATTTGCTAAGTTCTTTAGGATCTTCTTTTGATGCGGCTTCTGTTGCAGAAATTGAAATGGCTTTACAAGCAGGTGCAACGCCAGAGCGTATTTCTTTTGGAAATACGATTAAAAAAGAGCGTGATATCGCGCAAGCCTATGCATTGGGTGTTTCGCTTTATGCCGTTGATTGTATTGAAGAAGTGGAAAAAATTGCACGTGCTGCTCCTGGAACACGTGTTTTTTGCCGAGTTCTTACCGATGGGAAAGGGGCAGAGTGGCCATTGTCACGTAAATTCGGTTGTGTTCCTGCTATGGCAGTTGATGTGCTAAAGCGTGCGCACCAATTAGGTTTGCAAGCCTATGGTGTTTCTTTTCATGTTGGGTCCCAGCAGGTTGATCTGAGCGCATGGGATCGTGCTTTATCGGATGCTGCTACTGTTTTTAAAAATTTGGAACAGGAAGGGATTTCATTGAAATTGGTGAATATGGGGGGCGGTTTTCCAACGCGTTATTTGAAAGATGTTCCTACAGAACACGTTTATGGCACGGCAGTTTTTGATTCATTAAAAAAGCATTTTGGTAATCGTATTCCTGAGACGATTATTGAGCCAGGGCGTGCGATGGTTGGCAATGCTGGTGTTATTCGCACAGAAGTTGTTTTGATCTCTAAAAAAGCTGATAATGATAATGTCCGATGGGTTTATCTTGATATTGGGAAATTTAATGGTCTTGCTGAAACTATGGATGAAGCCATTCGTTATCCTATTGAGACCCCTCATGATGATAAGGTTATGGAGCCTTGTATTTTGGCGGGGCCAACATGTGATTCAGCAGATGTTCTCTATGAAAAAACACCTTATCCGCTTCCTGTATCTCTAACAATAGGAGATAAGATATTAATTCATGGAACAGGTGCTTACACAACAACTTACGCATCTGTTGCCTTTAATGGTTTTGAACCTTTGCGATCCTATGTGATCTGAGATTCTCTTTTAACTATAGTTTTTTTCTATGCTCGTCATTGGGCTATAAGAGGGGGGTATCGAGATGAACATGATTAATTTTCAAACAAAAGATGGGGCATGTTTTACACTTTTATTGGAGCAAGAAGCCGATAAGCCTTGTCGAGAAATTTTGCTTGATGCAACGATGGGACAGGGACGTAAACGTAAATCATCCGAGGCTTTACGTCGTGGTCGGTTGGCCGCTCAAGGGCTTTCTTTTGTGGTTAAAAATGCGCTTGGAGAGCTTGTGGGGAGTGTTCGTCTTTGGCATGTTTCTTTTTTTAAAGAAAAAAATGAAATACACCATGCTTTACTTTTGGGACCTTTGGCTGTTGCAGCTGAATGTGCTGGTGTGGGAATAGGATCATTTCTCGTCCGCCATGCAATTGAAACAGCAAAAAAATTAGGATATGGCGCTATTTTTTTGGTAGGAGATTTTGAATTTTATCAACGTTTTGGTTTTTCAAATCGCTTAACAGAAAATTTTGCAATGCCTGGTCCTTACGAAAAGAATCGTTTTCAGGCTTTGGAACTGATACCGCACTATCTTTCTGGATGTTATGGCACTTTGATTGCTAGTGGAGAACGAGCCGTTTCGAGTCGTTTTCAGCATCATAAAGTGGCTTGAGGATTGTATTTATTTCGTCTTTCAACAGTGCTAGAATCGAGAGAGAGCATATTGGTTGGTGGCAGAATGTTCGTACAAAGTTTTGGAGATTTGTTTTGCAATTGCGTTATATGGCTTTCTTATAGAGCTGGTTTCTTGTTTTTGATTGTTTTAATTAAGGCCGTAGGAATATATTTAAAGCTCATTTTTTTGAACGCGTGTCCTATTTCATCATATTGAAAGGAAACAAATTTTTGAGTAATTTCGGGGGCATTAGTCCTCGTGTCATCATAAAATTTCTCGTTCTCAATATCATGGGCATCATGGGCCGATCTTGTATCGAGACAGTTTTTACTCTTTTTTAATAGCTTTTATTTCCCTGCTTGTGAGAGGTAAGGCTATGGTTTTGATTGATTCATCATGAATAGCTGTTAAATAGGAAGCTATTTACGATATTCAGATTGCTCATTATAATATGCATGATGATAAGCTGTGATTATCAATCAATGTATTCTGGCAACGAGAGCTTTTTGTTTGTACCCTTAAATTTTTCATATCAGAAATGATCATTTAACTATCGGGAAAAAGATATTGAAAGCCTTTCTAAAGTATTTTTGGGTGGATTTAATATGAAAAAATGTGCGTTTTTGAGGGATTAAAGAGGTATATGGACGTTTATATTAAAGATGTGAGGGAACTTTGCTGTCGTTAACAGTTGTGGACTCACCGTGGTAAGAGTAGGGCATAGAAGGTGATCCATTCATCGATCAATTTTATTCAAAAAGAGAAAAATTTTATACTATGTTAGCGTTTGCTGAAAGGGAAGTGGCTCTTAAGAAAAAGATATGCGGCTATAGAATCAAAACCGTAAGTACCCGCTTTTTTAAGAAAACATAAAAAATAATATATTCGAAAGATGCCTTTTTGAAAAAATCTACCATTACTTTTTTGCTATAAAAACAAACTTTTGCTATAAAAACAAACTGTTTTGCAATGAGCATAAGAGTATTGAAGATAGGATGATTTTCTCATTTCAAATTTTCGTATTCAGAATCAAAAAACTTTGTCCTGTATGTT
>NZ_HE997995.1:0-3837 GCF_000312585.1 Bartonella queenslandensis AUST/NH15 | reverse complement strand
TAAAATAGGGGGCAAAATAAATAGCAGGAACAAATATTCTTTTAATATTTTTTTCCACTCTATGATGAAAAATCAAAAATCTTATAAAAATAGTTGCTTCGTTTTTATGGTGTGCAAGTAGTTTAGATGAACTCTTTGTTTGTTATCATCTCCTCTAAAACAAATTTTTATGTGAGAAGTTATTTTTTATGCCTAAATAGCTATGCATTGAAAATAATTTTTATCAGAAAAAACCGTTTAGAACTATATGTTGGATTCGCATTGTTTGTTGAGAGGCAATAGGATCATAGAGAATAGAGGGAAGCCATAAAATACTTCTCACTTTAGATTAAGTTTAGTGATTGGGTGGCGAATCCATGAGAGGTGGTATTTTTTTGAGAAAAATGGTCATGAATGCCAGAGTACCAAAGATAACGGTTATGATAAAGAAAATATCACTCAAAGCCATAATCGTTGCTTGTATGCGCACCATACCAAACAATTGAGAAAGAGCAAGCGTATACGAATCAAAGGTTTCTGTTTTGAAGAATAAAGTAAACTTTGAAAGCATTTCAGTTGCTTGTCTGTTTGCGTGGTTGATTGTTTCGGCTATTCGTTCATAATGGAAGTCTGTGCGTTTTGTCATGAGAGTGCTGATAATGGCAAGTCCTACAGCTCCCCCTAGATTCCGTGTGAGATTAAAGAGTCCAGAGGCATTTTGCATGCGTTCGGGTGGGAGTGTTCCTAAGGCAATATTATTAACAGGAACGATACATAACATTACAGAACTACCCCGGAAAACTTGCGGCCAAAAGAGTTGCCAAAAATCCCAGTTGTCTGTGATAGAACTCGCCATCCAAGTTCCTATTGCAAAGCCTAAAAGTCCTATCGCCATCATCAAACGCGCATCCATTCTTGCAGAAAGATATCCGGCAAGAGGGGCTGTTAATAACATGACAAACCCTGAAAGAAACAATGTTTCTCCAATCATGAGGGCATCATAATGGCGGATTTGGCTCAAATAGACAGGATAAAGATATGTAAGACCATAAAGGCCTATTCCCAAAGAAAAGGAAAAAATGGAGGCAGCAGAAAAATTAAAATTAGAAAAAGTCGTAAGATCAACAATAGGCTCTTTTGCCGTAAATGCGCGCCAGAAAAAGAGGGCGGCAGACAAGATCATGATAATGAATAAGTTTCGAATCAGTCGATCATTCAGCCAATCATGACGTGCACCCTCTTCTAGTACATACTCTAAAGTTCCTAGAAAAACAGCCATAGAAATGAGCCCCAACCAGTCAAATTTAGCCATGAGAGATGAATTTGCTTTATCAAAATTAATCAATTGCCAAGCGAGAATTGAAATAATAATCCCAAAAGGTACATTGATGAGAAAAAGCCAGTGCCATGATAAGATATGACAGAGATAACCCCCGACCGTTGGACCAATAGTGGGGGCTAATGTTGCGACTAGTCCAACAATAGGGGTAACAATTGGGCGTTTGGAGGGAGGAAAAAGAACATAAGAGGCGACAAAAACGCTTGGGATAATTCCTCCACCAATAAAACCTTGCAATGCACGGTAGATAATCATCTCTCCAATCGATGTTGCTGTTGCACAAAGAACAGAAGTAATCGTAAACCCGATCGCTGATATGGTGAAGAAAACACGTGTTGAAAGCAATCTTCCTAAGAATCCAGAAAGGGGTAACATGATAACTTCAGCGATGAGATAGGAGGTTTGAACCCATGAAATTTCTTCAGAGCTTGCAGCAAGACCCGCTTGAACTTCGGCTAAAGAGGAGGCAACGATTTGTATATCCAAAATCGCCATAAACATGCCAAAAGCCATAACGATGAAAATCACAATGTTACGGATTTCTATACGCTTTTGAGACTGTATGGGCTTTGGGCTTGAAGATGTCATAATAATTCGGTCATTTACTTGTTATTATCAAAGACTTTTATCTTGTGGTTTTGTCCGTGTATCAACTTCTACTGAAACACTCATTCCTGCTCGGATATGTCCGGTTTTTAAGACTTCTTCTGGAATAGAAATACGTACGGGAATGCGTTGGACAATCTTTGTAAAGTTACCGGTAGCGTTTTGTGGAGGAAGAAGAGAAAAAACAGCACCTGTTGCGGGCGAAATAGAAAGGACCGTTCCTGTAAAGACCTCATTTTTAAAGGCGTCTACAGAAATATAAGCCTTTTGTCCCGCATGAATATTTTGCAACTGTGTTTCTTTATAGTTTGCTTCAATATAAAGTGCATGGATGGGGACTAATGCTGCAAGACGCTGGCCATTTACAACAAAATCTCCCGTTTTTGCTGTTAAATTTCCTATAATTCCATCAAATGGCGCGCGTATAATGGTTGAATCAAGATCACGTTGTGCTTTTTCACGCGAAAGTTCTAAACTCTTTGTTTGGCTTTCTGTTTCACTTCGTTGTGCTTCTAGCACTTGGATATTTGCGCGTGCTGAAGCGATTTGTGCATCCGCACGGTTAACATTTGCAATAGCTTGTTCATAAGCTGATTTGGCATCATCAACATTCGATTGAGGAGCATAACGATCGGCTTTCAGTTCTGTTACACGTTTTAAGGTGAGTTGTGCATTGGTTGCTATGGCTGAAGCGGCTGCTTTTTGCGCTTTTGCATCATCTAAAGCACTATGCGCTGCTGTGATTTGTGCATCAATGCGTAGAAGTGTTTTTTTCTGTGTGTTAAGACGCGCATCTGTTTGATCCAAGGCTATTTGATAATCACCATTGTCTAAGTAAAACAAAATATCGTCCTTTTTTACGACTTGGTTGGCTTTAATAGCAATTTTTTCAATATATCCATTTAATTTAGGCGCAATAGCGGCGATATCTCCTTGCACATACGCATCTTCAGTGGCCAGCATATAACGCCAATGCGTTATCCACTTATAGC
Source organism: Bartonella queenslandensis AUST/NH15 (assembly GCF_000312585.1). Classification (GTDB taxonomy): domain Bacteria; phylum Pseudomonadota; class Alphaproteobacteria; order Rhizobiales; family Rhizobiaceae; genus Bartonella; species Bartonella queenslandensis_A. The sequence continues at coordinate 921 of NZ_HE997995.1, read as the reverse complement.
CAAACCAAAGTACAAAAAGTGCAAAGACAACAAAAAGAGCCTTGATTATTTTTTTTTGTTTCATTTTATCGAGATTTTTTGTTGAAGAAATTGTCTCAGATACGGACATGATTTACACTTTCAATATTTACATTCCAATGCATATAACAAGCCCCTCACTTTAGGGTAGGGTGACATACATGCAAGGGCGATAAGAGCTTTTCAAACAATAAGTCAATTTTCAATACATAATACTAAATATACTAAGCTTGCAAGTTAGAGGCCTTACTTTGTTATGCATTTTTTACAAAGTCCTCGTACTTCTAGGGTGCTTTTGTGTGCTTGGAAGTCAACCGCTTGAACCATTTGTTTTAAACTCGATACAATTGTTTGATTTTGTATTTCATTGACTGTGCCACAGTTTTCGCAAATTATGAAAGTTGTAAGTTCGTGTTGGCATTTTTCAGGATGTAAACAGACCATAAAGGCATTGACACTTTCAAGACGATGAATACACTTTAATTGTACGAGTTTTTCTAACGCACGATAAACTTGAAGAGGTGCACGAAAACCTTCTTCGCGTAATTGGTCAAGAATCGCATAAGCACTTAAAGGCCCTTTTGCATTTTTTAAAGTGTTCAAAACCAATGTTTGGTTACGCGTTAGTTTAGATGACATTGACATCTTCCTTTTGCTTTCATGGAAAAGCATAAAGTGTGTAAGATTTTTATGCAATGATGATTATAGAATCTGTAGCCTGTCTTTAAATCTTTTGTATGATGGGTGTCGTGATATTCTAAGGAGAGTTATAATCGTTGTGAGAGGAAGGGGGCTATGATCTAAAGGCAGCCATTATTTTGCAAGAAACTTTCATGCAATTCGTCTTTATGAGAGAGGTCTGCTTGTTTATGTTTTTTTAGAAGCGTACTGTTTATTTTTAAG
>NZ_HE997994.1:3318-8328 GCF_000312585.1 Bartonella queenslandensis AUST/NH15 | reverse complement strand
AAAAATAACATGGTATTTGTAAAATAATGAGAAACTTTTCTAGAAAATACAGCACTACTCTCTTTTATTATTTCTCACGAGTTTAATGCTTAAAGTCCCAAAATAAAACTTTTGAATATAAAATGATAAGCAAAAAATAGTGCAACAATATCAAACAAAGGCTATATGTTATAAATCACTCGTATATTTCACAACGGAAGTTCTCATAGGATTTAAAATACTATAGCTCAAACACTGCTCAGCAAATTCATGACTAAAAAAAATCCTATTATCCCTTCCCCTTTTAACAATGCTGCCAAATATCTTCAGAAACTTCAAAACAAATAAAATTTCATTTTCTCTTTTGTAAAACTGATCACGCTCTTTGTTCTCTGTGGACGATAGGCTCAATACTGGCTTCAAAAAACTCCTTTGTATACTCGTGTTGCGCATGGAGATTACGCAATTCATCATTGCTAAGTTCTTCAAGAATAATCCCTTTATGCATAATTCCAACACGTTCACAAATATGTGCAACAACAGCAAGATCATGGGATACCATCAAATAAGTAAGCTTTTTTCTCTCACGCAATGATTTTAACAAGTTTAAAATTTCAGCCTGTACCGATACATCCAATGCAGATGTTGGCTCATCAAGCAACAAAACTTCTGGCTCGATAATTAAAGCACGCGCAAGAGCGATACGCTGACGTTGTCCTCCAGACAACTCATGGGGATAACGATAAAGAAATGAAAAATCTAAACCAACGGAATCTAAAGCATCCTCCACCCGCTCTCTTTGATTATCCATACCATGGATTTTGAGCGATTCAGAAAGAACCGTATGGACCATTTTTCTTGGATGCAGCGAAGCATAAGGATCTTGAAAAACCATTTGAATACAGCGTAAAAAACTCTTATTCCTTTTTTTCTCGACTTCTTGTCCATCAAAAAGAAACTTCCCACTATACTCTGGAATAAGCCCCACCAATGTATTCAAAATCGTTGATTTTCCGCATCCGGATTCACCAATCAAACCATAAGCTTCACCACGCTTAATATGAAAATTAACATTTTTAACAACGGTTACGGCCTTGTGCCTATGCCCAAAAGTTACAGATAAATTAGAAACATCAATAATATTCTCACAATTTGTCATGGAGAAACCTCCTCAACACCATTAACAATCGTAGGATTATACAACCAATCAGGATTACGCTTAGGAACAGCCAAAACATCCACAGGATTATCAAGCCGTGGCAAACTCGCCAGCAAAGCCTTTGTATAAGGATGACAAGCGTGAGATAAATCAGAAGCAGATAACTCTTCTAAAACACGTCCCGCATACATCACCAAAATACGATCACAAAAATCAGCAATCATATTCAAATCATGACTAATGAAAATAAGCCCCGTTCCAGACTTTGTAACAAGTTCATCTAATACGGATAAAACTTGCCGTCTGACCGTAATATCAAGCGCAGATGTTGGTTCATCGGCAATAATTAAATCAGGTTTCGGAATGAGCATCATTGCAATCATCACGCGCTGCCCCATCCCCCCAGATATTTCATGAGGAAAGAGACGCATCACATGTTCAGGATCACGAATATGAACAGATTCTAACATAGATATGCTGCGCTCCCGCGCTTCAGCCTTTGAAACACGATAATGAATACGGTAAGCCTCCATAATCTGTTCCCCAATCCGTATGAGTGGATTAAGTGAATATTTAGGATCCTGTAAAATCATTGAAATACGCTTACCGCGAATTTTTCTCAACTGAGGCTCACTTGCGGTCAATAAATCGACATCCTCAAAGCGCATTTTTTTAGCTTTAACAATTGCTGCTTTTGGACTCAACCTTAGTATTGCACGCCCAGTCATTGATTTTCCAGATCCGGATTCACCAACAATGCCAATTTTTTCTTTTCCGACAGAAAAGCTAACACCACGCACAACTTCTGAAATGCCGCGCGTTGTAGGAAAAGAAATACGTAAATCTTCTACTTCTAATAATTTATTACCCATTGCGTGAATCCAATACATCACGAAGACCATCACCTAAAAGGTTGAAAGCAAGACTTGCAAACAATATTGCACAGCCTGGTATTGCCGCCAACCACCAATTTGTCATCATAAATTCCCGTCCTGAGGAAAGCATCGCCCCCCATTCAGGACTTGGAAGTTGTGCTCCCAACCCCAAAAATCCAAGACCAGCAGCTGTTAGAATAATTCCAGACATATCTAAAGTTAATCGTACAATCACTGAAGGAATACACATGGGTGCAATATGAAACAAAATAATCCGCAAAGGAGAAGCCCCCTGCAAGCGAACCACAGAAACATAATCTGAAGAACGTATTGTCAAAGTTTCAGCTCGCGCTAAACGTGCGATTGGTGGCCATGCTGCAATTGAAATTGCAATAGAAGCATTTTCAATTCCTGGTCCCAATGCGGCTGAAAAGGCAAGAGCTAAAATCAACCCTGGAAAAGCAAGAAAAACATCGACCATGCGCATGAGTACAGTATCAACCCATCCCCCCATATAACCAGATACAATTCCAACGATAAGCCCTATTGGACCTACAATCACTGTTGTGAGAAAAACAACATAAAGAGTAATACGAGAACCAAAAACAAGGCGACTAAAAATGTCACGTCCTAATTCATCTGTCCCAAAATAATGTGCCATAGAGGGGGGCTGTAACCGATTCCCTAGGTCATTGCTAAGAAAATCGTGCGTTGCAATCCAAGGAGCAAAAAGTGCACATATGATAATAATACAAATAATAAACAGACCGAATACAGCTGAAAAGTTATGAAAAAACTTCACCAGTGCATGATAAATTCTTTGCATGTTTGCTTGAATAATGGACCGTGGAACAGGGTCATTTAACCAAAAACTCAAAGAAGATGATGATTGCGATTTGTGATGATTACTGACTGTCATATTCAACGTGTCCTTGGATCAAAAATGCGATAAAGCAAATCAGAAAATAAATTAATGGCAACAAAGATAAATCCTACAAGTAAAGTACATCCTACAACTGCATTCATATCTCCAGCAAGAAGAGCATTTGTCAAATAATGCCCAAAACCAGGCCAAGCAAAAACTGTCTCCGTCAAAACAGCCCCTTCTAATAAAAAAGCATAAGAAAGTGCAACAACGGTAATAATCTGAACAGCAGCATTCCGAAAGGCATGTCCCCAAACGGTTCGCGCCCATGATAATCCCTTTACACGTGCAGTAATGATATATTCTTGATTAAGCTGCTCAATCATAAACCCACGGGTCATACGACTAATATAAGCCATAGCACCGAAAGCTAAGATCAAAGCAGGCATAATAATGTGACTAAAGACATTCCCAAAAGCCTCCCATTGTCCTTGGCTCGCAGTATCCCAAAGAAAAAATCCTGTTTTGGGTTCAAAAGAATATTCATAAAGAAAATCAAGTCGCCCTGGACCACCAACCCAGCCAAGCTTAGCATAAAATATTAACAACGCCATGAGCCCAAGCCAAAATGTCGGGGTAGAATAACTCAAGAGTGTAAAAATACGGACAACATAATCAATAAATGAATCGCGATACATTGCGGCAAAAACACCAAAGGGAATTCCAAGAGCTGTGCCAATAACAATAGCAACAGTTGCAAGCTCTAATGTTGCAGGAAAAACGCGCATAATATCAGCTAAAACAGGACGCCCAGACGTTAAAGAATCTCCAAAGTCAAATAAAAATACATTATGAAGATACTTCCAATATTGAACAATCAACGGCTTATCAAGACCCAGCTTATAATACATGGCATCATAAGCTTCCTGACTGATGTTATCACCAAGAATAGATAGAACAGGATCGAGAGGAAGAAGATGACCAAGAAAAAAAGTAATCGTCACCAATCCAAGCAGTGTGATAAAAACTGAAATAAGAAGTTTTGATCCCTTGAACAAAAAATCCCACAAAAATAATTTTTTCTGCTTTTCTGATACAACTCTTTCAGTCTCTGAAAGTGACAAAACCATTATAAAAATCCCCTCTGTAGCGATAAAACATAAAGCGAATACCTTTTTTTATAGAATGAAACAACTTCTTATTAAGCATGTTCTGCAAGCCTTTTCCATAACATGCTTCTTTTTATTTTTCTGCTTCATTGTAGTAAAGTCTGTAACTATTCCAAACCCATTTCTTGACATCAGGCCCCATACCAACGGTATAATATGTCTGAAATAAATAAACCATAGGACCATGCTCTAGCACATAATGCTGTAAAGTACGATATTGCATAATGCGCTTCTTAGGGTCTTTCTCAAACAAAGCATCCATCACCATTTTATTAATATTTTCATCATAATATCCAGCGCGCCAAGCCAAATACATATTATGTTTTTTTGTAAATGTTGGGTCAGAATTAAACACATGATTCAATGAAGCAGGATGTCCATCAGGATCAGCGCTTCCCCACCCCATAAGTGCAGTATCATAATTTCCACCCCGTACACGACTTAACAATTGATTTTGTGCCATTTTTTCAATTGTGAGCTCCACACCAATTTTGCGTGCATTGGCTTGAATAGACTGCGCAACAGATGACATATAACTAAGACTTCCAACGAGAAGATTCGCTTTAAAACCGTTAGGATAACCAGCTTCAGTCATTAACTGTTTTGCTTTTTCAAAATCTAACTTAAAAGGAAGACCTTCTTTTTCATCCAAAGCACCTGGAACACCTAAAGACATATAAGTTGCCCTCGGAATAGCAATTCCCTTCAAAACAGTTTTTCCAAGACTTTCATAATCAACCAAATAACGAAGTGCTAATCTGACCTTTTCATTCGCAAAAATTGCGTTCTTATTGTTTAACGATAAATAAATAATCTGCGGACGCAAAACACGACTAATTTTGACTGGACCATCTTTTTTCTCAAGGTCTAAAATATCCTCTGAAGAAAGATCCCGCGCTATATCCACATCACCTTTTTCCAAAAGAAGTCTTTGACTTGCTGAATCCGCCACATGACGCACAA
>NZ_HE997994.1:0-2693 GCF_000312585.1 Bartonella queenslandensis AUST/NH15 | reverse complement strand
CACAACGATTTGCTTAATTTTAGGCACCTTTCCCCAATAATGCTGTGTAGCCTCTAACACAACTTTATCCCCTGGAGACCAGCTTGCCAATTTATAAGGGCCAACACAAGCCGAATGTGTTGCTAAATATTTATTTCCCATATCACCGTTGATACTCTGCGCTTCAATCGTTTTTCGATCAAGCAAAGCAGAAGCATAAGATTGTCCAATAACGGTCAATATGAGCTGAATAGGATAGGGTTTATCTAATTTTAATTGTAAAGTCTTATCATCGAGAGCCTGAATATTTGTTTCAACATTCTCTTTGGTAAACCCATAATCCATTAAAGATTGGGCATAGCTCAAACCTAATTTAATAATCCGCCGCATCGACCATACGAGATCTTGCGCCGTTGCTGTTCTTCCATCATCAAACTTTAAATCATCACGAAGATGAAAAACTATTCTTTTTCCATGATCTAAAACATCCCAAGATTGTGCCATAGCCGGACGAATTTTTGTAGGATCATGCTCATCATATTGCACGAGCGCACTGCAAATATTCGTCAATAACTCACTTGTTACAACCTCAACGGTTTGCGCTGGATCAAAACTATTCATTGAATCAATATTCCATGCCATCACCAATATATCTCTAGATGAAGCACTAAACGCTGAGACTATAGCCCCGTTTAAAAAAACCATTGTGCTTAATAAAACACAAATTCTTTTCAACATTCTTTTTTCCCCTATTGTATCTCTTTCTTTTGTATTCTTGTACCTTTTCACACAAGGTGATCGTGACTTTTGTCTTTCATCTTTTAAACAGCATGCATCTTTTAAACAGCATGGTATCAAACATCAATTTCATTGAATTAAACTAAACATCTATAAAGCAATTCTCTCATATATCAATTTATTATTTATCAATTTATTATTCATGATACTGAGAATCTGTAAGCATAAGCAAAAACCATCCCCAATATCACTTCCCATATTCACCCCCCCTTATAAATGACCTCAATCATATACGGTACACTCCCCCACAATTTTATTTTCCTTTAAAAAATTGAAGATTTTCTATGTGGGAGAATATTTTCATCATGCAATGATAATCAAGCTCTTTTTTATCTTTGACGATACGAAAAGACACGATTATTTTTCAATTTCATTATAAAAAATACGCGGCGTACTATTCCAAACCCATTTTTTAACATCAGGTGTCATCGCGACAACGCTATATTGTTGATAGATAAACGCATAAGGTCCTTTCTGCATCAATTCACGTTGTAAATCAACATAGAGTTGTGCCCGTTTTTCTGAATCTTTTTGAAACAATGCCTCTTCAACTTTTTGATTCATCTTGGCATCAAAATATCCATGCTGCCAACTAGGATAAGCTGTATTTTTTGCCTCAAACCGATTATCCGGATTATAAACAAGACGTGAAGCCATGGTATGAGGATCCGTAGAGCCACTATTCCACCCGATAAAAGTCGTATCAAAAGCTCGGGCATCCACCTTTGAAAATAACTGTGTACCCGCCACACGTTCAATTTTAAGACGCACCCCCGCCTGAGCAGCATTATCTTGAAGGGATTGTGCAAGAGCTAAAGTAGAAGGGGCATTTGCAACAAGAAAACTCGCCTCAAAGCCATTCGGATAACCAGCCTCTGCTAAAAGTTGCTTGGCTTTTTGAATATCAAGCTTAAAGGGTTGCCCTTCTTTTTCATCCAAAGCTCCAAAATTGCCAAGAGGAATAAAACTTGCCCGTGGAACACCAATACCTTTGAGAAGTTTATTGCCAAAGCCTTCATAGTCTATGAGATAACGCATTGCCAAACGTACTTTTTCCTTAGCAAAAATAGGGTTTGTCATATTAAATCCCCAATACATCATGCTTGGCACCAACACCTTTTCAACTTTAACATCTGTTGTTTTTTGCAAATCTGCAAGATCTTCAGGGGTCAAATCACGCGCAACATCAATATCGTGCTTTTGCAACAACAAACGTTGTGTTCCAGGCTCTGCAACATGGCGAATGAGGATCTGCTTCAGTTTCGGAGCTTCTCCCCAATAATGGGCGCTTGCACGCAACAAAAGAGCTTCTCCAGGGCGCCAGCTTTTTAATTGATAAGGACCAACACAAGCAGCATGCGTTTTTAAATACTGATTTCTTAGATCGCCATTTTTTTCATGCTTCATAATTGTCTTACGATCAAGCAAAGCAGTGACATGATTTGCAACAATATTATTAAGAATAAGCTCCGCTGGATAAGGCTTATCAAATTTCATCACCACTGTTTTTTCATCAGGGGCTTGCAAAGCATCATCAACATTTTGCTCTGTAATCCCATATTCATTAAAAGTTGCCGCATCGGCCATTTTTAATTTGATAACCCGCTTCATCCCCCAAACAAGATCATTGGCGTTGGCTTCTCTACCATCATTAAACTTCAAACCATCGCGCAAATGAAAGGTAATTACCGTACTATGGTCATCACCAGAAACATCCCAATGCGTTGCTAATGCTGGAACTATCTTTGTTGGATCCTCTGCTGCTGTACTGACCAAATTGTCACAAACATTTTCAATAATTTCACTTGCATAAACATCATTGCTTTGTGCAGGATCAAAACTACTGACGGCATCGAGATTCCAAGCCATCACAAGGGTATCAGCTGGTGTTTTTGCTGAAGCCTGTTGTGCAACCA
>NZ_HE997993.1 GCF_000312585.1 Bartonella queenslandensis AUST/NH15 | reverse complement strand
TTTCAAAGGGTCTTCAAAGGGCGTTTTAAGATGCATAATTTTTGGTGAGAGCCTCTTGGATTTTTTCTAAGATATTACGATTATCTTCTCTCTTCCAGATCGCTAAAGCGTGTAAAATCGGATTGAAAGGCAAGAGGAACGACGCCTGTCGGACCATGACGTTGTTTGGCTATAATAACCTCAGCTTTGCCCTTGGCTTTCTCCATTGCCTCTTGCCATTTACTATACTCAAGGGAGCCTTCTTTGGGTGCTTCATTTTTGAGATAATATTCTCCACGATAAACAAACAGCACAACATCGGCATCTTGTTCAATGGAACCTGATTCTCGTAGATCGGCAAGCTGGGGACGTTTATCTGTTCGGTTTTCAACTTGGCGTGAGAGCTGTGAAAGAGCAATGATCGGGATATTGAGTTCTTTTGCCAAAGCTTTAAGCCCCATGGTAATCGCTGTGATTTCTTGAACGCGGTTCTCTGAAGAACGTTTTGCGCTACTTGTCATTAACTGGATATAATCAATGACTAAGACACCCAAACCATGTTGGCGTTTGAGACGCCTTGCACGGGCGGATAATTGGGCAAGGGAGATACCACCAGTTTGGTCGATATAAAGGGGTATTTTTTGTAAATGATGCGTTGCACGAATAATTTTGCTCAATTGCTCTTCTGAGAGATTGCCTCGTCGAATATCACAAGAAGAGACCTCTGTTTGTTCAGAGATAATACGGGTTGCAAGTTGTTCTGATGACATTTCCAATGAGAAAAAGCCAATAATCCCTCCTTCATGGGCTTGTGAGGGATCTTTGATTTTCTCACTACGATAATGAGCATTGGCAATGTGAAAGGCAATATTGGTAGCAAGTGCAGTTTTACCCATCCCTGGGCGCCCAGCTATGATAATCAAGTCGGATGGCTGCAACCCTCCCATTTTTTCATCCAATGGTTTTATATGGGTCGCTAACCCTGAAAGCCTTGAAGAGCGCTTTTTAGCAGCGCTCGCCATGTTCAGTGCTTTTGCAATGGCTGTATCAAAGTTTTCAAACCCACCCCCATATTTGCCTTTGTCGGCAAGTTCAAACAATTGATGTTCAACAGTTTCTATTTGTTGTGTTGGTGTAAGCTCTAGTGGAGCCTCAAAGGCTGTCGTGACAACTTGATTTCCAAGATGTATCAACGAGCGTCGGATAAAAAGATCATAGATAACCCGTCCATAATCTTCAGCATTAATGATTGTCACCGCGTCTTTGGCTAAACGAACAACATAATGAAAGACGCTAATATCACCAATTTTTTCTTCAGCTGGAATAAAGGATTTAATGGTAACAGGGGTTGCAACTTTGCCGTTTTTGATCATATGCAAAACTGTAGCAAAAATCTTTTGATGAAGAGTTTCAAAAAAATGTTCTGCTTTCAAAAAATCTGCAACACGATCAAGGGCATCATTGTTAACAAGAATTGCTCCAAGCAATGCTTGTTCGGCTTCAATATTATGCGGGAGTTGCCGAATAGAAGAGAGCAAGCTGTCTCTTGAATTTTCCGTTTTTAGCCGGTTTACTTTTTCCATGTCTCTTTTCTCCTCTCCTTTGCTAAAAATCACAATTGGAAATGATGAGCTCTTGAGCCGGAGTC
>NZ_HE997992.1 GCF_000312585.1 Bartonella queenslandensis AUST/NH15 | reverse complement strand
AAGTTCATTTGCCATGGTGGTATTTGATCCCACAGCGGCTGCAAAATTAGCTGAGCAATATAAACAAGCATTAAAACAGTTCGAACAAGGCAAACAACAGCTTGATCAACTGAAAGGTCAGCTTGACCAAATGAAGAATCTTTATAACTCTTTAAATGTCAAGCCTGATATCTCGGGATTGAAAGAGATGTTCAACAAGCAAGGAAGCAGTGGCGCCCTTCCTTCTGATTTTAATCATTTTCAACAATCGATGGGCAGCGGCGGCGGTAGCGGTGGCGGCGGTGGCGGTGGTAGCAGCAAAAACACGCAAAAATGGCAAGAGGAACTTTTATACAAAGAGCCTTCAGAGGGCGCTGGATCAAAAGCGGCGGTGGATACTTTTTATGAATAGGAAGTAAAAAAAGCCCAACAGCGCGTAGTAGGACAAGCGGCAAAAGGCCAAGACGTCTACGAAGAAGCCAGTGAAACTCAAACAACCATTAGCAAGCTGCTCGACAAACTTGGAAATACGAAAGACGCTGGTGAAATTCAAGGCATTCAAGCACAATTATCCGCAATACAAGCAGACCTCCAAACAAAAGTCCTCCAAATGCAAGCCGCTGCCATGATCCAACAAGCAGAAGAAAAAGCAGCAGAAAAACGTGAAATGGAAGAATTTAAAGCACGATACAAAGCTTTAGCCAAAAAATTCCGTGGTCAATAAACGAAAAAAAGAAGGGCTATGAACAAGATCATTATCACCACACTGCTGCTTTGCACAGGGCTCATCGCTGCTGGTTGCGAAAAAACCTATAGCGTCGCAGAATTTAAAAAAGATAAAAAATTGATGGAAGAATGGGGAGCAAGATGTGGATTCACAGGGACTTCAAAAAATTGTGAAAACTTAAGGTTAGCAGCGCTTGAATTTAAAAAGGAACGTAAAGCAAAGATTGAAGAATATAATCGCAAAGTAGATGAAGAGTCTGAAGCTAGAATGAAGGCTAAACTTGAAGAACTTGAAGCTGACACTAATAGATTACGGGCCGAACGAGAAGCAAAAGAGCGCACTAAATCTCAACAACAGGAAAATCATTAATCATGAATAAAGTTTTCATAACAACATTGCTGCTTTGCACAGGACTTATCACAGTTGGTTGCGAAAAAACCTATAGCGTCGCAGAATTTAAAAAAGATAGAAAATTGATGGAAGAATGGAATGCAAAATGTGGATTAGTAGGAACCGGCAAAAATTGTGAAAACCTAAGGTTAGCAGGTCTTGAACTTAGAAAAGAATATGATGCAAAAGCTGAAGAAAGATTACGTGCAGATGAGGAACGTATTCGTATATCAAGGGAAAAAGCTAAAGCTGAACTAGACGCTAGGATGAAAAAAATGAGAGCTGAAACTCAAAAAATGCTCGAAGAACAAAGAAAAAGAGAACGCGCTGCAGAAGAACGAAGAGCAAAAGAACAAAATAACGACTAAATTAATAAAAACACACAATGAATAGCGGAGCATCTAAATGGCAACAGAAACCAAAGGCATATTCACTACTATAGAAAGTACGTCGATAGCCCCACTTACAGGACCAATGGGTAAAACCACCGCATATCGCTATTGCGCTTTAGCTGCTCAACTTAAAGAGATTCATATAATTTATGGCAACATTATGTCTGTGCCCTAGATTTATCATCACTGGTTATAAAAACCGATAACACAAGCAGAATTTAAAGATTGTGCTCAAACCTCAAAAACTGAAAAAATGAAGGGGAAATATCTATGAATAAAGTTTTCATAACAACATTGCTGCTTTGCACAGGACTTATCACAGTTGGTTGCGAAAAAACCTATAGCGTCGCAGAATTTAAAAAAGATGAAAAATTGCGCCTAGAATGGGATGCTAAATGTGGATTTGCAGGAACTTCAAAAAATTGTGAAAACATGCGGTTAGCATTTTTAGAACTTGAAAAAGAATATGATGCAGAAGCTGAAGAAAGAGTGCGTAGAGATGACGAACGTGAACGTATATCATGGGAAAAAGCTAAAGCTGAACAAGACGCTAGGATGAAAAAAATGAGAGCTGAAACTCAAAAAATACTCGAAGAACAAAGAGAAAGAGAACGCGCTGAAGAAGAACGAAGAGCAAAAGAACAAAATAACGACTAAATTAATAAAAACACACAATGAATAGCGGAGCATCTCAATGGCAATAGAAACCAAAGACGTTTTTTCTAAGATAGACAATATGTTGATGGATCCCATTATAGAATCAATGGATAAAACCATTACAAATCTTTCATCGTCTTTAAGTGCTCCGCTTAAACTGTCTTGTACAATTTACATTATATTTATGGGGTACAATATCATCTATGGGCGTTCTTCCATGCCCTTATGGGAATTTATAGTCACAACTTTCAAACTTGGCATCATAGTTGCACTCGCCACAAACGCCACCTATTATAATACTTGGGTTAGGGATATATTTTTCCACGATCTGCCGAATGCCATTGCAAATGTCACACAAGGTGCAGCACATACAGATAAAAATGTATGGGATAATATGATGAGCCAAGCTGGAGCACACGTTTTTGAGGCGGCAAGCAAGCACACAGGGCTCTCTCAATTGGGGAAGTTTATTGCTGCATGGATTGCCGGTATTATCTGTCTCCTTATTTCTTGCTTTTTTTGTGCAATCGGTTTTGCCGTTTCACTCTTTGCTAAACTGGGATCGTCTCTTGTCCTATCAATAGGACCACTCTTCATAAGCTTCTATATGTTTTCATCAACCAGAAGGCTTACAGAAGCATGGTTAAACCAAACAATAAACTTCATCATTTTATATGTGTTAGTCGTGTTGCTTGGTGGCTTATATGTCAACATTTCGATGAACATTTTTTCAAAAGGTCTTGAAGATATCATGGTTTCTTTAATTCAATTCTTGGTTGTTGGTCTTGGTGGTATTTTTCTTTTCCTCAAATTACCTGATATCGCATCAGCTTTAGCCTCCGGAGGAGCATCCCTCACAGGCTCAGCACCAGTTGCTAAAAAAACGGCTCAACTAACTGGACGAGCTGCTGGTGCAGCAATAAGAGGCGTTAAAAAACTAGCATCACTATTAGCACAATTAGCAAAATGAGCAAAGGTATAAGTTCAAATGCGGGAATTTAAAAAAATTGGGGT
>NZ_HE997991.1 GCF_000312585.1 Bartonella queenslandensis AUST/NH15 | reverse complement strand
AAAGCATCTCGACGTTTGAAGGGGTCATAATAGATTTCTGTTACACGAAATTTTCCTTCCAAACGTTTGCATTGGATGATGACATCTATCATAGAGATTAATAGGCCGCGGATATCATCCCGTGCTAAATTACCACCACCATCACTTTCTTTGACGAGAAGGGTCATTTGTTCGAAGGCAGAAAGTGCTGTTGAGGCATGGACGGTGGTGATAGAGCCGGGGTGACCAGAATTAACATTACGGATATAGTAAAAGGCTGTACCATCACGCAGCTCTTGTAGAAGAATTCTATCGGGGCGCATGCGTAGTCCAGATTCAAGCAGTTCTTTTGCGCCAGCTTTTGCTAAACCTTGGTTATCTTTTGAATAAAAAAGTTGGACTTTGTTGGCGTGCGGAACGACGAGTTCTGGAGTGTCTTCGATGGTGAGAATCCGTTCATAGTCAGGAATTTTGGCAATTAAAGCTTTGGAGAGGGTTGTTTTACCAGAACCGGTTTTGCCAGAGATTAAGATATTTTGTTGTGTAATAACGGCGCGTTCTAAAAATGTACAAAAGTCCTTGGCAATAAAGAGATCTGTTAGTTCTTTTTCTGTATCAGAGAGTTCATTTTCTCGTTTTGCCATCTGCTCAAGGGGTGTGAAACTAACGTTTCTTGTGACAGAGAACAATAGGTTTTCGTGTAAACTTTCAAGAGAAAAAGTGCGTGATGAAGGTTTACGAATTGTCATGCTAATGGTATTGGGGGCAACAGCAGGGGGCATAACAATTTGTATGCGTTCATTATTGGGAAGTGTTGCGGAGAGAACAGGATTTTCTACACTAATTTTTTGTGTTGTGTAAGCAGCAACAACTTTTGCAATGCCTTCTAGCTCGCTGTAGGTGAGTTCTTGTATGGTGTGGGTTTGCCAACCATTGGGACCTTCAACAATCACTTCACCGGGGCGGTTGACGACGATCTCGAATAAATTCTCATTATTGAGGAAGTCATCTAATATTTTTAATTTTGTTAAAACGATAGAGGCTCGTTCTCTATTTTTTGTTGCTGGCATAATATACTTTTACTGAACGTGAGAATTAAAAAAAGGAATAGCTTGGTGTAGCACGCGAGAAAGCATTTCTCTTTTTTCCAGTGATTGTTAATTTATAAACGGAGGAAAAATCGAGATCTCTTGCTACGAAAATGTTGACCAGTTCACCTTGAAATTTTTCTAAAGTAGGAGGGATATTGATTTGATTTTCAAGGGCAATACTGGCGGTTTCTTTTCCAGAGTTGCTTGCTTCAGAGATGTTAAATCCTCCACTTGAGTTGGATTTTTTGTTCTTTGTTAGATTTGCTGTAACACTATCAACAACGGTGAGTAATAATGCTGAACTGAAGCGTTCCCACCAATGAGTGTTGACATTGCCGTCAAAACCGGCTCTTCCTAAACTGTCGGTTGCTGGAGATGCAAGGTTGATGATGACACCTGTTGGGGTTTTTGCTCTGGTCCAGAGGACAAAGAGGCGGGATTGACCTTGTTTTATCCCTCCGCGGTATTCACCAATCACTTGCGTTCCTTTATCAAGTAAAACAACGCGACCATTGTCGGAGAGGATATCACGGTTAATAACGCAGCTTGCAAAGCCTGGTTGGTCACTGTTTAATGCAGTTTCTAAGATACAAGGAATAGATGTTCCCATGGCAATGATAAAGTTTCTATTTCCCATGAGCCCAGCTCTTGTACCTTCTATTTTTGTAGGTTTTAGAAGTGAGGAAAAACTTTCTGAATCATTATTGGGAGTTTCATTGATATTATTACTATAGCTATTTCTTGGCATTTGAGTTGAAGAAGGGTGAGAATTGTTCGTAAAAGCTAATACGGGAGCACGTTGTGCAGCATCAAGTAAAGGATCATTTTCAACTGTTTTATTTGGTGTTGTTGAGGGTGTTGGTAATGTAATTGGAGGAATTTTTACTTGTGTTTCAGGAGCAACTAATTCTAAAGGAGCAAGTGAGTTATTAAAGTTTTGTGATTGTTTTTTGTGAGCATTAGCTGTGTCTTTTGGTGTTGTTGGTGTTGAGAATATATTCCAAAGCACGTATGCGCAAAATCCTATAAAGGCTATAATGATAATTATTTTTGTTGCTGGTGATTTTGATGTATTATTTTTTCTATCCTCGATAGATCCTCGATCTTCGATAGTGGTGTTATCACTCATATGTTGTCCCCTTCAATTCCCTCTTATTTAAAATTTAAAGATCTGATGCAATTTTACGTTCAACAGATGGTGAGGTTGTTCCGGTATTTGGATTGATGCCTTTTGATTGATAGGCTTCGTTAAAGATGCAGAGGACATTTCTTCCCTGTCTTAGGGTGAATCTGGCACTGATGGCATGGACAATAACCATATTGCCTCTTGTGGTTTTGGGAATCAGCGATTCTGTACCGTCGTTGCCCACAATATAAATGGCTGGAATTTCTTGGTTGTTGGGAAAAGAAAATGTTGTGGTTTTTCCATTGTCATAAACGGCAGACGGTTCAAGAGCGCTGGATCCTTGAGCGGTGTAAGCCCAATTGCGTGGTCCGTAGGTTTCATAAGCGTTGAAGGCACCATCAATACGTTGGGATTGTTTTTTTTCTTGTTGCAAAAGGGCTACAAGTCTTCTTTGTTCTGCTTCCTCTTGTGGGTAGCGAAATTTCACAAGGAAATATGTTTCTTGTCCAGAGGAAATTTCTCCATCTTTGACCATGAGTTCAAATTGATAAGAGCGTTTTGAGCCATCAAGCTTTGTGGTGACAACTTGGAGATTGGTAATGGGTTGGACTTCTCTGGCTTTGAGGAACAGAATATTTCCCGCGGGAGCAACTTCCCATGCAACACTGTTGCCAATGGCGACATGAGCAATTTCTTCATTAGCAGAAAATTCTATTTGTACGGATGAGCGTATGGAGCCAATAATTTTTGTGACATTATAAGCATCATAATTGATAAAGCGAATGCGGCTGTCACTAGGAGCACGAGTGGGAAAAACACTGGCATGGACCAAATGAGCACAAGAAAGAGCGATGGCGCTTAGAAAAAGAAAAAGAATTTTTTTTGTCATGATCAGTTGACCACTTCCGGATCAGTTCTATATTCGCTAACGATAAACCCAAGAGGATTTATTAAACGGTTTTGGACAGAGATGGGGGCATTGGTATATTCAAAGGTGAGTGTTGCGACCCAATGGGTGATGAATTCTTTATTGGTTTCATTATCACGGATGGTTTTGTAATAGCGCACTTGTGCGACGTCTTGATTGATAAAGGAGATTGATTTTATTGTGATAGTGACACTGGCGTGTTTATAGAGAATTTGAGGACTTTGAGGGTTTTTTGCTCCATACCAGCTAGCAAATCTTTCTCGTTCTTCTGGAGAAGAAAGGAGAGAGACGGTTTGGAAGTTATGTTGTACTTCCTCAGTTGCAAAGCCTTCACGGGATCGAACATATTTTGCGGCAAAATAGCGTGTGATGGCTTCATCAACATTTGTGGGACCTTCTTTTAAAGCCTCTACGACTTCAACAATGCCGGTTGAGTTGTCTACACGGATGACAAAGGGTTCCACAGTTTTAAGGGGCGTGAGGGTGATGACCGC
>NZ_HE997990.1:3027-4615 GCF_000312585.1 Bartonella queenslandensis AUST/NH15 | reverse complement strand
CCGAAAAAGCGCTTGCCAAATTTGCATCTAAAGCTGAAGAAGCGGCTATAACAGGAGCAAAAGTTGGAGCAACTAATTCTGAAGTAAATACTGCGCATGTGGGGAAAGAAATCGCTCAATTTCTAGAAAAAATGAGCGATGAAGCTATTGCAACTCAATATTTAGGGCAAGAGAGAAAGTTCTGGTCAAAACCTATTGAGGTTGGGTTTGAAATAAATCACAAAGAAGAAAAAATTACTCAGATAAATAAAGTCTATCAGAGAGATGACCTGTTTGATCCTAATAGAATTTCTGAATGGACAGTTAACAAGAAAAAAGTGAAAGGTACAAATATTGAAAGGATGAAAGCAGGAAGAGCACCTATAGGTTTAGATAATAAGCCTATTGAATTGCATCATATGCTGCAAACTCATGATGGTCCCATAGCAGAAGTTACAAATAAGTTTCATAATAAACATAGTTTTGCTATTCACATTAATCCGAATACAATGGGATCAGCTATTGACAGAGACCTATTCGATAAATGGAGGACGAAATACTGGAAAGAACGTGCTAAAGGGTATGAAAAAAAATATAGAAGCTAAAAAATAACAATTTATGGAGAACAAATTATGAAAACTTATACTTTAGACGATGTTGTCATACTGGTTGATAAATATAGTGATAGTGTTGATTTTGGCTCTACAGATGAAGCCGTTGATGATGTACTAATTGAAAAAGCAGAGGGGATTCTTAAATTGCAATTCACGACCTCCTACAAAAGTTTTTTAAAAAACTATGGAAGAGCGGAGATCTGTGGTGAGGAAATATTAAGTGTTTATAATACAAATTTTGAAATTGCTCGTAGTGATGATATTGTTTATTACCATATAACGGATATAGAAAATGGTTTAGCAAAACCACAGCAGCTTGTTGTGAGTAGAACAGATTTTGGTGAAACCTTTTACTTTGATTACTCTCAGTTTCAGGATGGTGAGTGCCCACTTTATGTCAGAATTCCATCTGGAGATTCCAAGTATTACGCCGGTAATTTTTATGAATTTCTCTGTAAAAGGATTACAGATAACTTGAAGTAAATTTCTTTGTATGGCGGTTTTACTTCCGAATTGCAATGTTAAACCACCACTATTTTTTTTATTTTCGAGAATGCAAGCACCGTTAAGGTTTTTTAGGGGGATTATCTATGAAAACTTATACCTTAGCTGACGTTGCAGTATTAATTGATAAAGTGAATAAATATGATGGTGATATTATCAATTTGGGTACTGAAAAAAATGCGGTTGATGATCTTGTGATTGAAAAGGCAGAGAAAGCTTTGGGTTTGAAATTCACATCTTCTTACAAAGTTTTCTTAAAAAAATATGTAGGAGGGGAAATTAGTGGCGAAGAAATTTTTAGCCTTTATGGGGATTGTGTGGGGATTCCAGCTGGTGATATTGTTTACCAAAACTTAAATGATAGAAAACGTGGTTTTACGACACCAGAACAGCTTATCGTTTGTGAAGCTGATTTTGATGAAACCTTTTATTTTGATTATACACAGTTTCGAGATGGAGAATGCCCACTCTATCTCAAGCTTCCATTGGGT
>NZ_HE997990.1:0-1596 GCF_000312585.1 Bartonella queenslandensis AUST/NH15 | reverse complement strand
AAAATTTCGGAGTTACAGCACAGAATCTTTCTGAAAGCCATATTAAGGAAGCTCTAAATAAAGTGGTTGTATGGGCAAAAACACAGAATATTGAACAAAAATTGCGTGAAGAAGCTGCTAATCATTCTCTTGTTGCAAAAGCTTTACTCGGCGATATTGATGCTTTAAGGAATTACAAATCTACATCTCAATTATATGTACCAGAATTTTCTGATTATAAAATGATGACGTGGAATGAACGCCTTCTTATTTTTGCACAGGCCTATAAGAATGGAGAGTTAGACGATATTCTAACGAGCAAAAAGCCCAAACAGCGCTCGATAAGCCTCACAGCAGCAATGCGCGTTCTCAAAACACAAGGGTGGTTTTCTACGGAACCTGGGAAAATGTGGTTGGTTTTGCCCGATCGCTTTATTCAATTTGATTTTGGTTTTATACATCTCCTTGATAATTACAATGTCCGTCTTGAAGCTGAAATCTCTAATGAAGAGATTTCTGTTGCTTGCAACTATATTCACTATAGTGGGGAATATAATTGGATACAACCTACGGATATCTATCAGTCTTTTAACACAATTGGAGGAGGTCTTTTTAGTGGTTTTGGTAAAGGAATTGACATTTGTGTGGGAACATTAAATGAGCAAGAGCTTATCAACATTTCTGAGCGAATGATACAATGGGCACGCGCTCAAGACTTGCAAGCATCAGTAGAAAGTAAAACACGTGTTCAAAAGTATAGCTATACACCAGATATTCCTTGGCATTTGGCTTGTTTAGCATTGACAGGCCGAATTGATATCCTGAAATCTTATCAAAATTTTTTAGAAGCAGGTACGATTTCTGAACATTTGGATGACGATGAAGTAGAAAAGTATGTTAATCATGCTGTTGAATTTGCTGAAAAACATTTGAAAATCCTTAATGAGAGAGAGGCAGCAGAAGCACATCTTAGTCCACAAATTTTGATTACTTTCAATAAAGTTGCAGAGCAATTAAAAGCCATAGGGTGGACAGTTTATCGTGATAAGAACTATGATCGTAATGCTTATTTTATAAGTAAAGACCATATCATCAATATAGTGTATAGTCTTCAAAGTGATAGAGAAGAACCGATAGTTACATTTAAGGTTTCCCTTTCAACACTTGGCTTTTCTACTGCTCATAAAGAGATTTTCTATAATATGGCTCAATATATAGCACTCAAAGAGTCAGAAGAAGTTTATACAGTTTCTAGTACTGAATTGGATAAAAGCAAGCTGAAGCAGATTTGTGCGGATATACTTGAATGGGCTGAGCAGCAAAATGTCAATCAGATCATTTATGATTATGCATCTTTTCCCCCAGACAGTGAACTTGATCTTGTAGCGCGTCATCTTATTGCGCTTATCCTGATTGGGGATGTTGAAAAGCTCAAATTTTATAAGGAGAGTTTTAGAAAGGGAAATCCTTTAGGTTTTGTGGAAGAAATTTCAAAATATAGAGTTGATAACGTCCTAACTCTTGCACGGGGTTATCGAGCAGGTTTTCCGAAAAACGCTCCGATTTTAAGCTTGGATGCGCCAACAGCATCTGTTGCCTCCAAAACTGTTGTCGTTG
>NZ_HE997989.1:4639-5523 GCF_000312585.1 Bartonella queenslandensis AUST/NH15 | reverse complement strand
TTTAATCCATAAGTATTTGCAACAGAGATAAAAGCAGCGAATTCTTCATCAGAGAAGTTATGACTGATACATGTTTTGATAATTGTCTTTCGAAATTGATCATGAGAAAACCCATATTTGCTAGCCATTGTTGTTAAAGGGGAATTTGTCATGTTTATTTCCTTTTAATGCATGCTTTGTCGTTTAATTTCTTGAGATAGCACCCCCATGCCTTTTGTTGTGATTTTTGCTGAAGGAATGACTTTTTCTGTTCCATTTTCGGTTTGAACAGTGTGTGTTGAGCAATCCATTAGTCCTTTTTGGATTTTGTCTTGATAAGGCAATAAGTGAGCTCCGAAAGTGCGTCGATACACCCATCCTTTTTTCTGTAAGAAGATAATGAATTGTTTTGGTTGCATCTCGAGTATTTTAGCAGCTTCAGTTAGACCGAAGAGCCCATCGGTGCGTTGCAAGCTTTCAAGAGCCATTGCTTTTGGCTTAAGTGTATTCACTTCACTTTTTAAGGTCTCTAATTGTGTGACGCTTTCTAAAAGTAGTTTCTTAACAAAGAGAGGGTCTTCTAGAGCATTTGCGAGGTTTGCTTGCTTTTCTAATTCCTGCCACCGATCAATTATTTTTGCACGTAAAGCGGTGCTATAGCCAGAGACGAGGATTAGGCACTCGCGTTTTGGGAGGTAGTAACAGTTTTGTTTCTTTCTTTGGCTATCAAAATAGGTGCCCCCAAATTTGGGGAGACCCCCTTCATAGTATAATTCTGTAAGCATTTTTTTGATATCACGCATAACATGGTCATGTCGTTTACCGCATAACTCGGCAATCTCAACACTCGACATGGTTTGAACGGTTTGGTTATTAAAATCATTTTCTGTTGCTGTTATAAGATT
>NZ_HE997989.1:1649-4061 GCF_000312585.1 Bartonella queenslandensis AUST/NH15 | reverse complement strand
ACGGATAAATTGTTCAGATTCTTTTAATTAAAAAAGGCGGGATTTCACCAAAAAATCAATAATCTTTATTAGTTCATCCGCTCTTATTGATCTAGGTTTTGGTTTATTTTTTTCTGAGTTTTCTGAGTTATTTAGCATACTGCTTAAAGTAGATGGCAATACCCCTAAATGTTTAGCGAGCATTTTTTTGCTGCCATGCCCATTTTTAGCTAATTGCTCATTAAGCCATGCTTTTAACTGATCCGATTCCATAAAAATAAGGCTCTTTCATATGATATGAAAAATCAATAAAAAAAAACTGAATTTTTATCTTGCAAAAATTCATTAAATATGAAATTTTATTATTATGAAAAAAGAACCTGCGTATACCATAATAAAATATTTAGGGGGGGCTGTTAATGTTTCGCGTATTTTACAGAAATGTAAAGGTGCTGTTTATCGTATCACTTATTCTAAAGAGAAGGGTGGTTCTAATGGATTATTCCCTTCAATTTATCAAGCACAATTATTAACCTACGCGCGAGATCATGGGATTGATTTACGCCCCGAAGATTTTTTTTATCCCGAGCGCTTGCAGTTATTAATGCAAGAAACACAAACACCCCCAATGTCAAAAAATACAAAAAATCCTAGCGTTCATAACGCAGGTAATAATTTCCAACCTTGAGGAGATCAAAATGAGTTCAAATGAAATTTTACTAATAGCAGTTGTTGCAATGTTACTTATCAGTGGAATGATGTTGCGGTTTGTTTTTTCTTATCGCAGCCAGATTAAAGATCTAAAAGAGGAGGCAAAAAAGATAAAGAGTGAGTTTTCAAGAAAAACTGTAGAACTTACTCATGAACGTGATGCTGTTATTGAAGAGAAAAATAGGATTATTAATGTAAGTAATAGAGACATTGAAGATTGTAATAATGCCATTAAAACACATAGTGAAAAAAGCGATCTTATAATCAAAAGAACTGAAGCAGAAGATAGATGAGTATGATGAAGTCTTCAGACGGAAGAATGGAATTATAGATACACTAAAAACAGATCTTCAATCACGTGATACGGAAATTGAGAGATTGAATCAACTGAATCATGAGGATAAAGAAGAACTAGAAAGTCGGGGTGAGCTTATACAGATAATAAACGCAGAAGTTCAATCACGCGGTGAAGAAATTACAAAACTTAAACAAGAGATCATTGAACTTAAAGCTAATATTGTAACAGTTGATCCAACAAAGAAATATGAATTCACTGACGCAATCAAAGAATACAAACACAATGGTGAGAAAGGTGGTTGTACTCATATTTTGCGTAGAATTCGCGCCTTAAGAGACTTTGGTACTGTTAAAAAAGGTGATTTGGGGGGGTGGATAGCAAAAGAGGGAAATCTCAGTCATGAGGATAACTGTTGGGTTGGGGGAGAGGCTATGGTTTTTAGTAATGCTAAAGTTTATTCCAATGCTCAGGTTTATGACAAAGCACAGGCTTATGGAAATGTAGTTATTGGTAGTAATGCTAAGGTTTATGGCAATGCCCATGTTTATGACAATGCCGAGATTTTTGGTTCATCACAGGTTTATGAGGATTCTAAAGTTTACGGATATGCTACCGTTACTCAGAATGCACAAGTTCACGGCAAAGCACAAGTTTATGATGAAGCATTAATTTATGGCACGGCGAATATCTATGAAAATGCAACTGTTCGTGGTGATGCACGGGTTGCTACAGAAAGTATTGGTGGTGGTACTTTAGTGAATAGTGGAGAAGTATCTTCTGATGATAAAAATAGCTCTTCTCAGAAGAAAAGTAAGTGAGGAGATAGAGATGGAAATGATATCTACAGCTATTTTTATGGCGACTAATTTTTATCTTCTCTATCAGGTTTATTACTTTTTTAAAAAGACACAAGAGGTTAGGGATGAGGTAGAAGAAAAAAACAAAATAATACGGGATCTAAAGGATCAACTTAGACAGAAAAACGACCGACGAAATGTGTCCAAAAAATAGACTTCATCATTTTTTGGGGATGATTTGCTGAGGTGTGTTCTAAAATGAAGAGTGGAGAAGCTGCTTTATTTAAATTTTGGGGAAGGATAAAAATCTTCCATTGAGTTTCTTCTCCTGGGTCGATGTTAAATGGAGCAATAGTGTATCCATTAAATAGTAGTTGTGGCTTAGTTTTAGGATTTATAAGATTAATGTGCTTTTTTGATGATGTTGGATAAATTTCTATCGTTTGACTACATCTAGGAGGGCAACACTTTATCTTATAAAATTTAAAAGGGCACTTTTTATCTATCCAGATATTATCCATTTGAATTATTCGTTCGGTAGGATTTATGATGCGTACTATTATACTGATGGGGCCATTATTAGGGTCATCTTTATCTGGAGTGGGGCTATTAGGCTTAAAAAGTAGC
>NZ_HE997989.1:0-1103 GCF_000312585.1 Bartonella queenslandensis AUST/NH15 | reverse complement strand
GATGGTCCTAAATCCAATTCTTCTTTTGTTTTTAGTAAAAAATTGACGTGTTTTTCTGCTAATGTAGCTTGCTTTTGCAATGATTTATTTTGGTCTTCTAAATGGTTTAACTCTTTTTCTACATTGCATAAATCTTCTTTTCGTATTTTTTTTGCTCTTTTTAGGTCTATGTTTCTGACATACAATGACAGCAAAAACGAGATTGTACTACCAATGAAAGCAGATACAATACTACTGAGTACATTAGGTGGTATTTCCATATTCTGTACGCTCTTTCTTCCTTCGCTATTCGGCAAAAACAATCTTATAAAACACGTTTTGTATGGAGTGGTGCGGTGATTAACACGATTCTTTGCTTTGATCTAGGTACAAAGACGGGGTGGGCGGTGCGTGGTGCGGATAGTCATATCATCAGTGGTACTATGAATTTTCACCCCCGTCGTTTTGAAGGCGGTGGAATGCGTTTTTTACGCTTTAAGCAATGGCTATCAGAAATAAAGGTTACAGCAGGGGGTATTGACGAAGTTTATTTTGAGGAAGTGAGGCGTCATTTAGGAACAGACGCTGCTCATATTTATGGTGGTTTACTAGCAACGTTAACGGCATGGTGTGAACATCATCAGATACCGTATGAGGGCATCCCTGTTTGTACGATTAAGAAAGCGACAACAGGGAAGGGGAATGCATCGAAAGAAGAGATGATGAGTGCAATGCGTGCAAAAGGGCATGCACCAAAAGATGATAACGAAGCAGACGCTTTAGCAATTTTACATTTAATAATTAAAGAGAAGGGAAAAATACATGGCAATTAAGTCAATTAGGTTACCATTGATAAGGCTTTTTACGGACGAATGGCTATTTAAGCTCTATGGTTTACCTCCTATGGAATCCAACGTTTATGTAAAGTTACGGATAAGAATGTTACATACTGGAGAGCCCCTTTTAAATGATGAGCAAATATTATCTGATTTTACTAGCTGTTCAGTAAAAAAATTTCAGAAGGCATTAGACTATTTAATAAGAGCGGGCCACATAATACGCTTAGAAGATGGACGTTTATGGAGTTCAGACGTTGAGAATGAACTCAATAGTTTTGAAGAAAA
>NZ_HE997988.1:2619-10647 GCF_000312585.1 Bartonella queenslandensis AUST/NH15 | reverse complement strand
GGGGGATATACAATAGAAAAAATCACACCAATTGATCAATTTTTATGGTCACCCCATGTTGAAGTTGTTGCTGTTTTGAGCAAAAATAAAAAGAAGAAGGGCTGGAAGCTTTAGCTTAAAATTTTTTTAACATCATAAATATTTTTTAAAAAAGTTTACTTGGGGATTATTATAAAAATCTCTCTAGAATTTATCACAATAATAACCTTTTTCTCACTGAACTTAAGAGCACCGAATGTGGACAGTGTTTTTATTTTAAATTTTTTTATTATGAAACAGACAGTGTTACCTCACATAAAAGACTAACGTATTACGAAAAAGGTATGCTTGAGGGTATATCTGAACAAGCCGGCAGCATCACCATTATATTTTATATTTGCCATCTCCTAATGCCGTGACAGCTTTTTGCATTTGAGATGGTTCATAAGAGGTATGTTTTTTGTACAGTTTTATCCCACACAACTCTCTCCACTTGTAATATGCAAACCAATGATTTTATTGATACAACATACACAGATTTAAAGTAAGAGAGCCCCATGGTATTCAAGATTCTAATTCAAGTTGAATAACGCTATATTATATTTACAAATCAATGAATTACACAAAAACAATTCTCTTTCATAAATCGTTTTAATAGATGAGAAGGGAGTAATATTGGGAAGGAATGAGAACGCTTATTCTTTGATAAGCGCGGTTCCACCAATTGTCATATTATTGATTCGTAAATGAGGTTGTCCAACACCAACAGGAACATTTTGCCCTGCTTTTCCGCACATACCAATACCGTTATCCAGTTTACTATCATTTCCAATCATTGTGATACGTTTCATAGCCTCTGGTCCATTTCCAATAAGGGTTGCACCTTTTATTGGTGCACCAATTTTACCATCTTCTACTCGGTATGCTTCAGTACATTCAAAGACGAATTTACCAGAAGTAATATCAACTTGTCCTCCACCAAATGAAACAGCGTAGATACCACTTTTAAGGGAAGAAAGGATTTCTTCAGGTGTTTTATCGCCTCCTAGCATGATTGTATTCGTCATTCGTGGCATTGGGGCGTAAGCATAGGATTCACGTCGTCCATTTCCAGTTGATTTACTTCCCATAAGCCGTGCATTAAGCCTATCTTGCATAAAACCAACGAGTTTCCCATCTTCAATGAGAACATTATATCCTGAAGGGGTCCCCTCATCATCGATCGTGAGTGAGCCTCGGCAATGAGGAATTGTTCCATCATCAACAACTGTAACACCTTTTGCCGCAACTTGTTGTCCTAAAAGTTCAGCAAAAGCGGATGTTTTTTTGCGATTAAAGTCACCTTCTAAACCATGACCTACGGCTTCATGGAGCATAACGCCAGGCCATCCATTGGCTAAGACAACGTCAAATGTTCCTGCAGGTGCTGCTTCTGCTTCTAAGTTTGTTAAAGCCATACGTAAGGCTTCATCCGCAGCTCGTTTCCAATTATCTTCATGAATAAATTGGTTAAATGCTTGTCGCCCCCCACATCCATAAAAACCATTTTCACGTCGATTGCTTTCAGCCGCAACCACAGATATAGAAAGGTGTACAAGGGGACGAATATCACGAACCAAATATCCATCAGCCCGTAAAATTTCGATATGTTGTAGTGAGCCAGCAAGAGAAACAGTTACTTGATGCAATTTATCATTTTTTGCCCGTAAATAAGCATCAATTTTTTGCAACAGAGCACTTTTTTCTTCAAATGATGGAGCATCAAGAGGATTATGTGGTTGATAAAGCCTCTTATTTGTTTGTTGAGGAGCTATACTATAAGGTCCGGCAAGATTATTATAGGTAACAGTTTTAGCTGCTTCACAAGCACGTTTGAGTGCAGCAGCGGATAATTCACTAGAATGTGCATATCCAGTCGCCTCTCCAGCAACGACACGCATACCAAACCCCATATCTTGATGGAAAGAGCAGTTTTTAAGTTGTCCGTTATCAAATAAAAGGGCTTCGCTTTCTGTATACTCGAGGTAAAGTTCGCCATCATCAGCATGATGAAGCGTTTCCTGGACAAGTGATTGCACTTTAGAGGAAGCAATATCAAAATGATCAATTAGCGTTTTCATAAAAATTATCCTATTTTTATTGGGGGCTTAGAAGATTTTTATTAATCTAATTTAAGAAGCTTTTAAAATATACGAGGAGATTTTAGTCATCCCATGTGTGTTGATTTCATTCATGTGGGCAAGGTTGCATAGGCGTCGCCAAGACCATGAAGGTCAACGAGACCTCCAATTCCTTGCTCAGGGGTTGTAAAGATAAAATAGGTTGCCATTTTCCCTTTTAAAAAGAGTTGTAATATGTCTTCTTTAAGAAAAGCTTCAGCAACACAATTATCACCAAGACAACGACGATATTCCATTCTACCCATATTTTTATCGTCAATTTTAATTCCAACGCCAGGACGTAATTCAACACGAATCGGAACAAAAACACGCATTAAAGCACCTTGCTTTTGAGGAAGTTTATAAAATGTAACGCGCAAGGTAATATCATGACGGCCTTGTGTATGGACGTTTTGTACAACTTCACACTGCATATTCGGTGTCCCTGGTGGGAGAGCACAAACTTTTGTCCATGCACCATAGGTTTGTGGAGCAGGGACATTTTGCGCATAGGGTGTTTGTGCAAAAGCGTAATTAATAGAACTGCTATAAAGTGGGTGAAGAACAGCACCAATAAAAAAACTTTTTTGAGTAATTTATAAAATATCACAGAAAATTCCATCCAACTCAACAGATACATCATCATGCATAGATTTACATAAAAAATGAATTCCTCACATAAAAACTATAACACAAAACCAGTATTTACCAAAATATATTCATTTCTATGTAATAAATAAAGGGAAATGAGAAGAAAGAGCATTTTATAGGAGATAAATTTTCAGCATGGCTTTATGCTGTTTGGTAGGATACACTTTTATGATACGTTTGTAATGTAAGAGAAAATGTTGATTGAA
This sequence comes from Bartonella queenslandensis AUST/NH15, assembly GCF_000312585.1. Classification (GTDB taxonomy): domain Bacteria; phylum Pseudomonadota; class Alphaproteobacteria; order Rhizobiales; family Rhizobiaceae; genus Bartonella; species Bartonella queenslandensis_A. Next base: position 7,652 of record NZ_HE997988.1, on the reverse strand, counting down.
AGAATGTATTTTTGTTGCAAATAGTTCTACCTATTTTTTAGGAGATGCGTACAAGAAGGGTATGCCATATTTTCTCAAAAATACGATTGGTTTTAATTGGTTATTCCCGTATGCTAGATAATGTTTGCCAAATAATATATGCTAGATAATGTTTGCCAAATAATATTTGCCAAATAATATTTGTTTGTGAATGACAGAAATGAAAAAGGGTTTTGAGTGGAATGTCTGTTTCAGGAGAGTTATCGGTTTCAAATGGTAAATCAACGCCACCAAAATCTAGTATCAGTGATTATATTACATTATTAAAGCCGCGCGTTATGTCACTTGTGGTCTTTACAGCGCTCGTTGGTTTGGTGGCGTCTCCTGTTTCCATCAACCCGTGGTATGGTTTTTTAGCAATTTTATGTATTGCTGCTGGCGGTGGGGGTGCAGGAGCATTGAACATGTGGTATGATGCTGACATTGATGCTGTTATGGAACGGACCCAAAAGCGTCCCATTCCCATGGGTAAAATCAGCTCCCAAAAGGCATTTATTTTTGGCATGGTTCTTTCTATGCTTTCGGTATTGGTCATGGGGAGCTTCATTAATTGGTTTGCGGCATTTTTTCTTGCGTTTACGATTTTCTTTTATGTCGTTATCTATACAATTTGGTTAAAGCGTATCACCCCACAAAATATTGTTATTGGGGGTGCTTCTGGGGCTTTTCCACCAATGATTGGATGGGCTGTAACAACGGGGACAGTAAGTTTTGATAGTTTTTTATTATTTTTAATCATTTTTATGTGGACACCTCCTCATTTTTGGGCTCTTTCTCTCTTTTCATCTCTTGATTATGAGGCTGCGGGTATTCCTATGATGCCTAATGTACGAGGAGAATACTCAACAAAAAAACAGATCTTATTCTATACCATTTTGATGGTATTATGTGCCGCTGCTCCTTACTTTACTGGTCTTGGTGGAATTTTTTATGGCATCTTTTCGACAATTTTAGGTCTTATTTTTATTTACTTTGCTTATCGTTTGTGGAAAGCGGATACACATAATGAAACTCTTTTGATGGCCAAAAAAACCTTTTTCTTTTCGTTACTTTATTTGGCCGCTCTCTTTGGCGTTCTTTTGATTGAATCTCTTGTTCGATATTTTATCGACCTTTAGGCAAATAAAATGAAAAATTAAATTTTAAAAGAGCTTTTCTCCAAGAAAATGCTGTAGAGTGTTTTCTTATACAAAAGATGATATTGCGCGTTTTTTTTACATTGCGTATTCATGTATAATGATAGGTTGTTTGAATATTAAAACTGTAGAGATTAAGGATGATTTATGTCTGGACTTCCTCCCTTAACGATACGTCTTTGTGGTCCACGTGGATTTTGTGCAGGGGTTGATCGTGCTATCCAGATTGTTCTGCTTGCATTAAAAAAATATAGTTCTCCAGTGTATGTTCGTCATGAAATTGTACACAATCGCTACGTGGTTGAGGGCTTACAGCAAAGAGGAGCCGTTTTTGTTGAAGAACTTGATGAGATTCCAGAAGAACATCGCAATCAACCGGTTGTTTTTTCTGCCCATGGTGTACCAAAATCTGTCTCAGAAGAGGCTCGACGTTATAATTTGTTTTATCTTGATGCAACATGTCCATTGGTCTCGAAAGTTCATAAACAAGCGATACGGCATCAACGTCACGGTCGTCATGTTATATTGATTGGTCATGCTGGTCATCCTGAGGTTATAGGAACCATGGGACAGCTTGAAGATGGGGCTGTGACGCTTATTGAAACGATAGAAGATGCTTTGCAGTATCAACCAAGTGATCCAGATAAATTAGGATTTGTTACACAAACGACACTTTCTGTTGAAGACACAGCAGGAATTCTCGATGTATTACAACAACGTTTTCCTACATTAGCAGCTCCAGCAGCTGAGTCAATTTGCTATGCTACAACAAATCGGCAAGACGCAGTTAAGGCAGCAGCAAAGGGAAGTGATTTGTTTTTGATTGTTGGAGCACCAAATTCTTCTAATTCACGACGTTTAGTAGAAGTCGCCGAAAAGTCTGGGGCACGGCAAGCTATTTTAGTTCAACGCGCTGATGAAATTAATTTTGAAAACCTAAAAGCTCTTTCTGTTGTTAGTCTTTCAGCAGGGGCTTCGGCGCCTGAAATTATTATTGATGAAATTATTGCTGCGTTTCGTGAGCGTTATGATGTGACAATAGAATTAGCAGAAACAGTGGTGGAAACGGAAAGATTTTTAGTGAGTCGCGAATTACGTGACGTCATTTTAACGTCTCAAGATATGGCATTTGTGAATGGTCAAGCAAATAATGCAAATCAAAATACAGATATATCTACAACGAAAGCAAAATAATGGCCGTTTATACAGATATTCATCCAGATGATTTAAAAGCGTTTTTAACACGTTACGCAATAGGGGCACTTTTATCTTATCAAGGGATAGAGGAAGGGATTGAAAATTCTAATTTTATGCTGGAGACAACACAAGGGCGGTTTATTTTAACACTTTATGAAAAGCGTATTTCAAAAGATGATTTACCTTTTTTTTGTCGCTTGATGCAGCATTTAGGACAGCGTGGAATTCCTTGTCCACAACCGGTTATTCAAAATGATGGAATGATGATCAGTGAATTAGCAGGGCGCCCTGCTGCTATTATTACCTTTCTGGAAGGAGAGTGGATCCGACAGCCCGATATAGGTCATTGTGGTGAAGTAGGTACAGGGTTAGCACAATTGCATTTAGCAGGACAGAATTTTACACTCAGTCGTAAAAATACGCTTTCTATTATGGACTGGCAGCTATTGTGGCAACGTTGTCAAATCACAAAAGATGCATTGTTAAAAGAATTTGGAGAAAAGATTGAGTCGGAATTGGTTTTTTTACAAGAAAATTGGCCATCAAATTTACCAACAGGCATTATTCATGCAGATTTATTTAATGATAACGTCTTTTTTGTGAATCATCGTCTTTCTGGTATGATAGATTTCTATTTTGCGTGTAATGACTTTTTTTCTTATGATTTAACGATTTGTTTAAATGCTTGGTGCTTTGAGCCTGATCATTCCTATAATCTTACCAAAGCGCGTAAGTTATTGGAAAATTATCAAAAAATAAGACCATTGGTTCCTTTAGAATTGGACAAGGTTGTTTTATTGGCTCGTGGTGCGTCTTTACGTTTTTTACTCACACGTCTCTATGATTGGTTTAATACACCGCCTGGTAGCTTTGTTATTAAGAAAGATCCATGGGAATATTGGCACAAGCTTTGTTTTTTCAGTAACGTAAATTCTCTAAGCGAATTAGGTTTTTAAATTTTATGGCAAGACAACAAAAAATCGTTGAAATTTATACAGATGGTGCTTGCTCAGGAAACCCTGGAGTTGGAGGCTGGGGAGTAATTTTGCGCTGGAATGGCCATGAGCGTGAGCTTTATGGCGGTAATGCTCATACAACAAACAATCAAATGGAACTCATGGCGGCAATTTGTGCACTAAAGGCACTTAAAGAGCCTTGTTTAGTCGATCTTTATACAGACTCAGTTTATGTACGTAATGGTATATCGAAGTGGATTGAAGGTTGGAAAAAGAATAATTGGCGGACTGCATCAAAAAGTCCTGTGAAAAATATGGAGTTATGGCAAGCTCTTGAAGATGCCTGTTCTTGTCATAAAGTTAGATGGCATTGGGTAAAAGGGCATGCGGGACATCCCGATAATGAACGCGCTGATGCTCTTGCTCGCCAAGCAATTGCTGAATATCGCGAAAATGGTCGTTTTCCAACATAATTTCTATTGTCGTTTGACAATAGGTTTTGTACTAAGTGGAAAGAGGTGGGACTAACTGGGAATAAATGATAATTTGTTGTTTTTATATATAAAATTTAACATTAAGTGAAATGCGTGTTTTGCAAAAATGAATTTTGACACTTGAAATTGCAAAAAGAACTAAAAGTAGCGAAAATCAGAAAAAAGTGTATTTTCATGGTAAAAATAAGAGAGGGCTTTGAAAATCTAGAAAAAACCTTTGAAGTTTCTTTGAAAAAAATCAATCCAAAAGTTCAATTGACTTCAAAATCAGCCCAAAATGACCCAAAAAGCAAAAAAGATTTTCACCTATTGGTGATTATCTGTTTTTAGAGGCAATATATACTTATAAATAAAATATTTGTATAATTTTCTAATGTAAAAAATCATATCGATTTTTGATTTTAGGGGGGGCATTAAGCCGTATCTTGTGTAGCTTTTAGCTGTGCACTTTCAGCTTCTATGTGACGCTTTCAATGCAGTTTTAAAAGAGGCTAAGTAAGCTCTACTTCTTCCGTGGCGTTGATGTTTTGAACAAGCTCTTGTAACTTTTTATAACGCTCTGCAGCTAATTCCGCTATATCTTCAGGGAGAAGTTTTATATTTGCATCGCGATAGGTTGTTAAGCTATGTGATCGAGTTTTTTCATAAGCCCAGTAGGAATGGTAGGCGCTCTCAAATCAGCTTCTTTCGCTTTTGCCATGTCACTAAACATCTCACCTTCACCAATAACGAGCCAATCTAAGGATATTCCACAACGATTCTCATATATTCGCATTATAGATACAGGGGAGGGGGCTTGCAAATTCCTTTCATAATTATGCATAGTCGTTTCGGGAATATCAAAATATTTAGCAAATTGCCTACGCTCCGCAAAACTAAGGGAATACCGTATTTTACGTAATCGTTTTACGAGTTCTATTTTAGGTTCTTTTTCAAGGCCTATCGAAAAAGTTACTTCAAATACTTTTTCGGTATTTACAAAAGCAGATCTTTTTTCAAAAGAGATTTTTAAAGGCTGCTTCAGTCCCTGACATGGAGTAAGATTAGCAAAGTAGTGGAATTTTCTATTCATTTCACGGGTTAATCAAGACAAATTCACTATGTGTTTTTAAGATATCAGAATGAGTATTTTGATAAGTTTTTATTGCTTTCTTCGTAAGAAAGATAAAAATTATATAATACCCTCAAAGTGCGTAAAAAACTATACTATA
>NZ_HE997988.1:0-1688 GCF_000312585.1 Bartonella queenslandensis AUST/NH15 | reverse complement strand
CCACCATTCACGGAACATCTCTTGGGCTTCTGCAGAAAAGCGTATGGTTATCGGATGTTTTGGTGATCCGAATAGTTTATTATAAAGAGAACTAAAGATCCCTTGATAGCTTTCCCATGCCTCTTAATTATGAGGTCTATCGATCCATAACCGTTCTTTTCGTTCATCGGGTCAAACAATCATTTGAAAGCGTTGCATGAAACCATCATCGTTTATTCCACGGTGCATGGCTTGAATAATGGGAATAATGCGTGAAGATTGAATGCCTTCAATCATGGATAAAGTGACATGAGGGATAAAAATGGTTCCACGTCCTATACGGTCATAGGTGTATGACTTATTGCCATTAAAAGTTTCCAGATAAAAGAAGGCATGGTCTGCTTGATATTCCTTTCTTTCCAGATTGGCTAAAAAACCAGCTAATTCATCACGCACCAACAAGAGACCACGGGGGGCTTTTAAGAGTTCATCAAGCTTTTCGACAGTTACATCATTGACGATAATACGGCGTTTACCAAGAGTATCATCATCATTTTTACGAGTAAGAAACTAAGTGGTTATGCAATCATATTCGCAATATTAGAAAAATAGTAATTTATCATTACTTACTAATACGGAGCGCAGTACTATAGAAAATAATTCGCTTCAATCACCAAATAAATAAAAGTACAGTTGATTAAAGAAATTTTTGCTTTGTATGAAGCACACGTAAAATACGCACAACGCTATTTGAAATATCATAAATCATGATATAATTTGGATGTACAATAAGTTCACGTATATTTACAATTCACCCTAAACGGCCATGAGTATGAAGTTTAACAATTTTTTCTACCTTTTCAGATAAAAGCTGATTAGCCTTTTAAGGCAGCAGGAGAATTACCTCGTAATATATTCACGTGTTTTTTTGCGGTCAACGTATGCTATTTGTGTCCGAATTAGCTTCACAAAGTTGATTTATCTAGTTTACTTTGTCTTTTTAAGCGCCATTCCTTTGCTTCTGCTTCAATTTCTTCAGAAGATATTATATCGCTTGCATTAGCATAATTTATCCCTAATTGAATTAGTTCCTTAAACCATAAATCGTGTACATTTTTTTCTTTTCGTTCTTTTACGATATAGCACATATAACCCCGCAATAATTGTACAGGAAATCTCTCGACACCTTCGCAGTTTTAGAAAATTCATATTTTTTAATGGGATAATATGTCAGTTTTGAGATAAATTAATATTTTTACTGAATATGATAAAATTTTATGCATATTTATGAGTTTCTCATGATGGACAAAATACATAAAATTAAAAATTTCGATTGTTAAAATATGTTAAAAAAAAGGTTTTTCTTCGTTCCATATTGGAATAGAAACTGTAAATAGAGGGAAAGATTGGTGTAAACGTAAGCTTGGTGCTTTAATAAAAAGAACAGAGCAGGAAAGTTGTTATTGACATCTGAGATTTCTCGTATGGCAATTTTTCTCTTGATGTTTTAGAAATTCTTAAAGCTGCTAGTGAGCGTAATATAAGGTCGCTAATTTATTAAGGGATAATATCCTATTATCATTGAACTGTGTAAGAGGCTGTTTCATAACACCCACGTTCCCTAGCATAGCGCGTGTAATATTTTGTGCACAAGAGATAATTCTATCCTATGATATTGCATCACAGGATGGATTTTGCTATCTCTAAGG
>NZ_HE997987.1:75919-85489 GCF_000312585.1 Bartonella queenslandensis AUST/NH15 | reverse complement strand
TCCACACCCTCATCCTGCTTGTGATGTGCAAGTGAGTGGTTTTGATTGATTCAAGATAAGCAGGTTTGAAATAAGAGAATCTTACGTTATTCGGGACTCTCATTCAATATGAATAACGCTAGATTATCATTATAAATCAATATCTTGCCTTAACGAGGATCAGTTAAAAGCGTGGGGATGGCGTATTCCTTTTGTCATTGGTGGCTTTGGAGCAATCGTTTCAATTTATCTGCGTAGCTTGCTTCATGAAACAACAACCCTCAAAAGCCGTTCTGAACAACACGCCGGTAGTCTTAAAGAACTTTTTCGCAATCATAAAAAAGCATTCTTTTTGGTTGTTGGCTTTACAGCTGGCGGCTCACTCACATTTTATACATACACCACTTATATGCAAAAATATCTGATCACAACCACCGGCTTTGATAAACAAACGGCAACCACGATAATGACTGCAGCCCTCTTTATTTTTATGTTATTCCAACCTCTTTTAGGTGCCCTAGCCGATAAAATTGGAGTAAGAGCTTCACTCATTAGTTGGAGTGTCTTATCCATTATTTGCACCATTCCTGTCCTTAAAATGATTGGTAATACCCATAATGCATGGACAGCGCTCTTAATCATTATCGGAATACTCTGTATTATGAGTTTTTATACATCCATCGCCGGTATTATAAAAGCAGAATTGTTCCCTGCTTCAATCCGAGCAATCGGTGTTGGATTTGCTTTTGCCATCGGTAATGCACTATTTGGCGGCTCTGCTGAATATGTAGCACTTGGATTAAAAAATATGGGATATGAATCTGTTTTCTTTTTTTACATTGTCGGTATGATGATCATTGCCCTCATCTCTATTCTCCTTATGCCCGATATAGATAAAGGAGGATATCTCGATAAAGATCAACTTCATTAAACTTATTTACTAAATGTAAAAAGCCCATAAAATTGGGCTTTTTTATAATTATTTACCCAAAAACTTAATTTTTTATATTATAAAACCCATCTCATTATCTTACTCTCAATAATGAAAAGTTATCGAACACTTTCTACGATCTTCAGAGATCATTTTCATAACATCTCGAATGATCATTGTTGTTTATCATTTTATAGATCAAATAAAAAAACTCAATGCCGCAAGATTTTTTCATTTCTACCTTTTTTATATCATCCCCTCACAATGATACCTCTTGCAACTCATAAAAAGAATTAGTCTATGGGTAAAAATTATTTAATAAATTAATAAAATGGCGCATTGTAAATTATTAAAAGTAAAAATTTAATTAATTTTTTATAAATACTTTATAAGTGATAATTTATAATAATAAATAGGGCTTATTAATACAATAAATTTATTAACTATTATTAAAATAACTTTAATATTTATTTTATAAATTATTAAATATCATTTAAAGCATTAAGAAAACTATTTTTAGTCTATAATAAATAGATAAAATTTAAAAATATTATTTTAAATATTTTTCATAAAAAATAAATATTATATAATTGAATTTTTCTGGAAATCATAAAAAATTAATTCTAGAAAATATACATATAAATCCAAAAGGGGAACAATTCATGGAAAATGGAACAATTTCAGCATAACAGGATGCAAGAAAACGCGTTTTTGCTATTATAGCAAGCGCATCAGGAAATCTCGTAGAATGGTATGATTTTTACATTTACTCATTTGCATCAATTTATTTTGCATCACAATTTTTTCCTTCAAATGGTGATACGATTACGCCACTGTTGAAAACTACAGGTGTATTTTTTATTGGCTTTCTTATGCGCCCTATTGGCGCTTGGCTTTTGGGATTTATCGCTGATCGTTATGGACGTAAACGCTCAATGCTTGTATCCATTTTTATGATATGTGGCGGCTCTTTTTTCATTGCCATACTTCCCACCTATGAAACCTTAGGAATAACATCAGCAATCCTTCTCCTTTTAGCTCGAATGATGCAAGGACTTTCAGCGGGAGGCGAATATGGTACAGCAGCCACTTATATGAGTGAAGTTGCTCTCAAAAAAACATCGTGGGCTTTTTGCTTCTTTTCAATCTGCCACTCTTATTACAGTCAGCTTCTTGCTAGTTTCATTATATTTATTCTAGCATCTTATCTCTCTGAAGATCAGTTAAAATCATGGGGATGGCGTATTCCTTTTGTGATTGGTGGATTTGGAGCACTCGTTGCGATTTATCTGCGTCGTGCGCTCCACGAAACAACCACGAAAGAAAGCCGTTCTCAAAAACACTCTGGTAGTCTTAAGGAACTTCTCACCAAACATACAAAAGCCGTTGTCGTAATTGCCTGCTTTGCATCAGGAGGATCACTCACATTTTACACCTTTACGACTTATATGCAGAAATATCTGATCACAACGAGCGGCTTTGATAAACATACCGCAACAACGATTATGACGGCTGTGCTCTTTATCTTTATCCTCTTCCAGCCTATAGCAGGGATCATTGCCGATAAAATTGGAACAAAAACTTTACTCATCATTTGGAGTATACTCTCTGCCATCTTTACCTTTCCTGGACTCTGGTTAATCGGTAACACCCATAGTATATGGGTTGCCTTATCCGTCATTATTGGCTTGCTCTTCATTATGAGTATGTATACATCCATCTCTGGTGTGGTAAAATCAGCCATGTTTCCTTCTTCCATACGAGCATTAGGCGTTAGCATCTCTCATGCCATTGGGAACGCCTTATTTGGTGGTTCTGCTGAATACGTTGCGCTTGGACTAAAAAAGTATGGGTATGAATCACTCTTTTACTTTTACATAACCATCGTGATGATCATGGCTTTCATTGCGCTTCTCTTTGTCCCAAGTATGCGTAAAGGAGGACACCTCCAAGACGATGAAAAACATTAACGCACTCTAATAAAAAAGCCCAATTTCTTGGGCTTTTTATTCATTATCGTAAATTTAATATTGTTTTAAATTTTATGAAGTGCATCGAGTTGCTTAGCGACTAAATAATAAAAAGTTATACGACTTTTTCGACGCTCTCCAGCCATCATCTGAGCAACTTTTGAAACCGCCATTTTAGCACTCTGCTCATCAGCTTCTAAAACATCTTGAACCCATTTTTCAACACGTTCTAACTCTTTTGGATCCGATGTCGCAACAAGCGCTGCATCCTGCTTTTTCATCACCAAAGCTAAACGATGGCTAAGTCGTTCAACGGCTGCTGCATCGGGATTTGAATCATATACTTTAATATCTGCTAGATTATTTGTCATTTTGCATCATCTCCTCTCCAAAAATGAGCGGCGATACTTCACAGCCGCCTCATATAGCTCCATAAATAATTAGAGGATTAAAAATATTAACAACCCCCCCTTTTCCTAAGACTGTTCTTCATCTATATTTAAAGGGCTGGCTTGCCAGCTATGGTAATAAATGGACGGTGAAATAAACCTATTGGACCCGGGGGCGGTACCCGGCGCCTCCACCAAAATATAAACAACCTAAATTATATTTGGTGGGGGCGAAATAGGATCGACAAGGGTGTAAAGATCGCTCTTTTACTCGGCATTGTACCACCGTTATCGGGCTAAATGAGTAGTTGCAAATGACAACTATGCGGAAGCACGTCTCGCCGCCTAAGGTGGTGTGAATGTTTCAAATTGACTCTTAAACCGTCGCAGGTTTAAGCGGGGTTGGAAGGCACCTGGCAACAGAAGCCTTCACTTTTTAAAATGTTATTGATTGATCTTTCAGATATTATCAGACATTATTTTTCGTGTTTTTTTGATTCAATGAGGTAACTCGTAAACAAAATACTGCTCGTTTTTTAATACATTCTCTTAAACTGGATATCAATACGACCCATTCTGCTACGTGAAATAAAAGGAATAAACTTCGATGATTAAAGATCAAATCCGTTACGATATTCTCGTTCAGGATGCGCTTCGTGGAGTTATCCGTAAAGTTTTATCGGAAGTTGCTAAAGCAGGACTTCCGGGGAACCATCATTTTTTTATAACTTTTTTTACAAATGCCCCAGGCGTCAAAATCTCTCCACGGCTAAAGAATCGCTATCCTGAGCAAATGACGATTGTTTTGCAACATCAGTTTAGAGATCTCAGTGTTTCAGAAACAGCCTTTGAAGTAACCCTCTCTTTCAGAGAAGTTACCGAAAAACTTGTGGTTCCTTTTACTTCCATTCAAGTCTTTTACGATCCTGTAGCAGCATTTGAAGCTGCATTTGATCTCCCTTCAAAACTTCCCTCTGTAGAAAGTGAAGATTCAGAAAATACCCCATCTACGCCTATCGCTCTATCAGACAAACAAAAAAAAGAAAATACACCCACAAAAGGACAAAATCTCAGTACCAATAAAGAACCTTTAAATAACGATACAAAACAAAGCGCTGATGTTGTCTCTTTAGATTCTTTTCGGAAAAAATAATTCTTCTTCATGACTGAACCGATAAATCTTCGCCAATTTCGAAAACAAAAAAAGCGTGCAGAAAAAGCTCTTCATGCTGAAGAAAATCGCTATCGTTTTGGGCGAACAAAAACTGAAAAACTTTTCGAGCAACAAAAATCTTTCAAAACGCAAAAATTTCTTGATCAAAATCGTTTACGAAACGACGAATAAAAGGGGGAAAATGGACGAAAGTAATTCTATTGATTGGTCAAGAGTCACGCCACAAAAGATATCTGTCCGCGTTGATGGACACGCAACGAGTGTCTCTTTAGAACCACCATTTTTAGATATTCTCAAAGATATAGCCCGCAAAAAAGGACAATCTTTAGCTTTTATTATCACTGATATTGATAGCCAAAGACCGCAAAAAGTCAATCTTTCGGCGTCGTTACGCGTCTACGCCCTTCAAAGTATTCTGACACAACGCCTTTAACTTGCTTTTGTCTTAACATCTCTCGTTCAGTTAAGACTGTTGTGGTTTTTAAAAGAAAAGTTTTTTAAACCTAGCACTTTAATGAAAAAAAGATTACAAAAAAGGTATAATGAATAATTTTTCCGATCACATACCTTTCTTTGAAGAAGATTCCCCCCCAGCCCATGATGAGAAAAACTCTGGGTTTTCTTCCCCTATTCTAGAAGGAAAAAAATCATATAACACAAACTATTTAGAACAGCTCAATCCAGAACAGCAACAAGCTGTTATGAATACTGAGGGGCCTCTTTTAGTTCTTGCAGGTGCTGGTACTGGAAAAACACGCGTTTTAACAACCCGTATTTCTCACATTCTGCGCTCTGGACTTGCCTCACCTCAACAAATACTTGCTGTCACTTTCACCAACAAAGCAGCCCGTGAAATGAAAACACGTATTGGTGAACTCATTGGTGAAGTTGTTGAAGGAATGCCTTGGCTTGGAACTTTTCATTCCACTGGTGCTAAAATTTTACGCCGACATGCAGAGCTTGTTGATTTAAAAAGAAACTTTACAATTCTTGATAGCGATGATGTTCTTCGACTTTTAAAACAGCTTATTCAAGCTGAAGGATTAGATGATAAGCGTTGGCCCGCACGAAACTTGGCTATGATGATTGATTCTTGGAAAAATCAAGGACTTTCGCCAGACCATGTCTCAAAAAGTGATGCGCATTCCTTTGGCAACGACATGGGACGCGAACTTTATCGCAGCTATCAAAATCGCCTCAAAGATCTTAATGCTTGTGATTTTGGCGATCTTCTGCTTCATTCTATCTCCATCTTCCAACACAATCCAGATATTCTTCGCGAATACCACTCTCAATTTCGCTATATTCTTGTCGATGAATATCAAGATACGAATACAGCACAATATCTTTGGCTTCGCCTTTTGGCACAACATCCTCAAGGTCAAAATGTTAATCTTTGTTGTGTTGGCGATGATGATCAATCCATTTATGGATGGCGTGGTGCAAAAATCGAGAATATATTACGATTTGAAAAAGATTTTCCTTCTGCCAAAACTATTCGTCTAGAACGCAATTATCGTTCAACATCCCATATTCTTAAAGCCGCCTCCCATCTGATTGCCCATAACGAAGAAAGGCTAGGGAAAGTCCTTTTCTCTGCTCAAATAAAGAGTGAGGAAGAAAAAGTAAAAATTCATTCAGCATGGGATTCGGCAGAAGAAGCACGAGCAATCGGAGAAGAGATCGAACGCGCCCAACAAACCGGTCATGCATTAAATCATATGGCTATATTGGTACGCGCCTCATTTCAAATGCGTGAATTTGAAGATCGCTTTGTAACGCTTGGCCTTAACTATCGCGTCATTGGTGGTCCTCGTTTTTATGAGCGAATGGAAATACGTGATGCCATGGCTTATTTACGCGTTGTTGTCCACCCAGCTGATGATTTAGCTTTTGAGCGTATTATCAATACACCTAAACGCGGCATAGGAGATGCAACCTTGCGCATCCTTTATGAGAGTGCGCGAGCACGTGCTATTTCTCTCTTTTCCGCAGCCGCTGACATCATTGAAACAGATGAGCTAAAACCTAAGGCACGCAGTGCTTTACGAAGCCTTATTGAAAACTTCCGTCGCTGGCAAAATATGCTGCAATGCACCCCCCACAGAGAGCTTGCTGAGATCATCCTTGACGATTCTGGTTATACAACCATGTGGTTAGAAGATCGCTCACCAGAAGCACCCACACGACTAGAGAACCTTCAAGAGATGATCCGTTCCATAGAACAATTTGAAAATCTTCAAAGCTTTTTAGAACATATTGCACTGGTTATGGAAACGGAAAATAATGAAAACATGGATGCTATCAACATCATGACACTTCATTCCGCTAAGGGACTTGAATTTGAAACAGTTTTTCTTCCAGGCTGGGAAGAAGGACTTTTTCCCCATCAGCGCTCATTAGATGAAGGAGGACGTTCAGGACTAGAAGAAGAACGGCGTCTTGCTTATGTAGGGCTTACAAGAGCAAAAAAATATCTGCATATATGGTTTGTATCCAACCGCAGAGTTCACGGCCTTTGGCAATCTGCTCTTCCCTCCCGTTTTCTAGATGAATTACCAGCAGAGCATATAGAAATCATAGCCATGGAAACATCCTATGGTGGTTATGGAAAATCCTCCTTTCAACATCATGATCCCTTTTATAATAACTATGCAACACCAAGACAAAAACCTGCACAAAAAAACAAAAATATTGAAGGAAAAATTATCGCTCAATCAATCTCTCATGAATCATCAAAATTTTCTATCAATGATCGAATCTTTCACATAAAATTTGGTTATGGTCATATTACAGCGATAGACGATCATAAATTGACAATCATGTTTGAAAAAGCTGGAGAAAAGCGCGTACTGGATAATTTTGTAGACAAAGCTTAACAAAAAAAACACAATCCATTTTTTCAAAAAAACATTTTATTTTATTCTGAATGCCATTTCCATTTGCAAACAAAAGCTTCAATGGATAAATTTTGCATATCAGGCAATGCGTTGTGAATTTTATCAAGCGGCCAATCCCACCAAGCCATATCTAAAAGATCTTCTATCACATGATCGGGAAAACGCATTCGCAATCGCTTAGCAGGAACCCCAACAACAATCGTATAAGGCATAACATCTTTCGTTATAACAGCATTTGCTCCAATAATTGCCCCATGTCCAACTATCACCCCAGGCATAATAACCGCGCCATGTCCAATCCATACATCATGCCCAATAATAACACGTTTTGCACAACGCCTTTCACGAAGAGAACGATCGAGTGCCATATAACGAAAATATTCGTTTGGACGATAGGTTATTTTATGCGTTGAAACGCGCTCCATAGGATGCTCCAACGCATTCATCCGTACATGAGAAGCAATAGAACAAAAACGCCCAATATCGCTATAAATAGCTTCACTATTACGTTCTAAATAAGAAAAATCTCCAACGGTTACATCCCGCAAAATCACCCGCTCATTAATTTCCACATAACGCCCTAATTTACAACCATGCAGCCGTGCTGTCGTATGAATACGGGGATTACTTTCATGAAATCGCAGATCGTTCTCAATATTCATGCATCTTTTACCAATATTTCATCATAGACATAGAAAGACATACCAACCAAACCAATAAAATCAACCGTGAAACAAACAACAAACATTGCAAAAAAAAACAGCCAATGCTAGAGTTTCTTGACAAGTTTTAGAGAGACAAGTTATGAAAAATGTAATCCGTATTTTAGGGCTAACAATTATATTTCTTACGGGAGTTTTTATTTATGATGCATTTATAAATAAGCCTTTAGGTGATAGCTTTACTCTCACTGATTCAAATGGAAAAACGATTACCGAAGCTGATGTCCGCAGTAAACCTTCAATTATTTTCTTCGGTTTTACAATGTGCCCTGAAATCTGTCCTACGACATTGATGAATCTTGATCGATGGCTTACAGCCCTTGGGCCTAAAGCTGATAAACTAGGAAAATGGTTTGTAACTGTTGATCCTGAACGTGACACCCCTGAAGTGCTTCATGAATATCTCAGTAATTTTACCAATGAAATTATTGGCATTAGTGGAGATCCTGAAAAAGTTCATAAAACGGTCAATTCTTTCAACATCGTTGCTGAAAAAGTTCCTGGAAAAGATGGAAATTATACTTACAACCATACGGCAGCAATTTTTTTACTCAAAAAAGGTGGAAAATTAGCAGGTGTTATCCGTTATGAAACGGAAGAAAGTGATAGCGAATTAAAAGATAAAATCGCTATTGAACGGCTAAAAAAGCTTATCTCAAACTAAAAAAGCCGATCAAAAGAAAGAACAGCATGTCACAACAAATTCGCCTCTATTATACGACTTTTAAAAATGAAGCAGAACGGCTCTATACCCTTATAGAAAAAGCTTTTGACGAAGAAGGATATCCTCTGGCTCTTGTAGAGATAGATGAACAAAATGCTGTCTATGAGCTTTCTTTGTATGTTGATCAAGACAATCAAGAGAAGACTTTGAAGCGCTTTGCTAGCATTCTTTCTATAGATTCTGATAAAATTAATCATGAAATTTTGCCCAATATTGACTGGGTACAAAAAAGCCTAGAAGGACTAAAACCTGTACATGCTGGTCCTTTTTTCCTTCATGGGAGTCATAACCGAGATACCATTCCTACAAATGTTTTCCCTATTGAAATTGAAGCAAATCAAGCCTTTGGGACAGGACATCATGGAACAACAGCCGGTTGTTTGGAAATGATCGCCAAAGTAATGAAACACGAAAATCCACAAAATGCCCTTGATCTTGGAACAGGCAGTGGAGTCTTAGCCATTGGCATGGCAAAACTCAAACCTATTGCTATACTTGCATCGGATATCGACCCAATCGCTATCAAAGTTGCACAACATAATATCGCACTCAATGGTGTAGAGAAATATATTACAGCAATTACAGCAACAGGTTTTACCCATAATGAAATTACATCACGGGGCCCCTTTGATCTCATTGTTGCCAATATTCTTGCCAACCCTCTCATTGAACTTGCACCAGAAATGGTTCAAGTGCTTCAAAAAGGTGGATCACTCATACTTTCTGGAATCCTTGAAGAACAACATGCTGATGTTCTAAAGGCTTATGTAAAACAAGGGCT
>NZ_HE997987.1:40014-75561 GCF_000312585.1 Bartonella queenslandensis AUST/NH15 | reverse complement strand
TGTATCAATCTTTTGAAGCAATAACAAACCCTACCTATGCCCTCGGGCGTATTTCCTCTCTTCGTAAAGAACTTGATCGCCTTGGACTCGATGGTTTTCTTGTTCCACGGTGTGATGAACATCAAGGAGAATATGTTCCCCCTCATGCTCAACGTCTTAGCTGGCTTACGGGTTTTACTGGATCAGCAGGGATCGCTCTTATTTTAAAAAATAAAGCTATTATCTTTACAGATGGACGCTATAAACTCCAAGTTCGCCAACAAACTGATCCTCATATTTTCGATTATGAAGATCTAATAACCTGTCCTCCTTCACAATGGCTTGAAACAAACGGAAAACAATTTTCTATTGGCTTTGATCCATGGCTTTACACAATCGCCGCTACAGATATATTGAGAAAATCCTTAGAAATAAAAGCAGGTGGAAAGCTTGTAGCAGTTCAATACAATCCCATTGATCTAATCTGGCACGATCAACCACCATCACCACAATCTGCCTTATCGATTCATTCTCTCCAATATGCAGGATGGGATAGCGATAAAAAGCTATCTTTAATTCGCAAAAACATACAACAAGCCCGTGCAGATGCTTTTATTTTTACAGATCCCTCCTCTATTGCATGGATATTCAATATACGTGGCAATGATATTTCCAACACACCTTTTTCTCTTTGTTTTGCCCTAATATCCATAGAAGAAACACCAGCCTTGTTCATTGATAGTAAAAAGCTTGGTGAAGAACAAAAACGATATCTGGAACGTTATGCAAAATTATATGAACCAGAGCAATTTATTGCAAAGATCAAAGAATATATTCAAAAAGGCATAATTTTTGCCTTAGATCCACAATTAACATGCGAAAAGTTACGCACTGTACTTGAAGAGGATGGACAATCTTTCGTCACACTTACCGACCCTGCTGCCCTGCCACGCGCGATTAAGAATGACACAGAACTCAATGGCGCACGCAAAGCACATCTGTGCGATGGTATCGCTCTTACCCGTTTTTTTCTTGGTTAGATAAACAAATACTAGGGACAATAAGTGAAATTTCTGCTGCTCAGAAATTAGAAGAATTTCGCATAAATACAGCAAAAGACATGGGAAAAAAACTTGAAGACCTCTCTTTCGATACGATCTCAGCAGCAGGGGAAAATGGTGCCATTGTCCATTATCGTGTAACAACGCAAACAAATAAACAACTCAAAGCTGGTGAACTTTACCTTGTTGATTCAGGTGGACAATACCGTGATGGCACAACAGATATCACACGTACGGTAGCAATTGGGAATATTGGAGAAGAAGAAAAACGCTGTTTTACTTTAGTTCTTAAAGGCATGATTGCCCTTTCAACCGCATGTTTTCCAAAAGGTACACGCGGACAAGATATCGATGTTCTAGCACGCATTGCCTTGTGGAAAGCTGGTTTTGATTATGCCCATGGCACGGGTCATGGGGTTGGATCTTATCTTTCTGTTCATGAAGGACCACAAAATATTTCCCGCAAAGGATGCCAAGAACTCATCCCCGGTATGATTCTTTCAAATGAACCAGGATATTATCGTGAAGGCGCTTTTGGTATCCGTCTTGAAAATTTGATGATTGTAAAGCCAGCACAAAAAATTGACGGTGGCGATATCGAAATGTTCTCGTTCGAAACACTCACACATTGCCCCATTGATCGACGGTTAATCCTTCCAGAACTTTTGACACAAGAAGAACGACAATGGCTTAATGATTACCATGCGCATGTTTATCAAGTTAATGCACCTTACTTGAACGAAGAAGAAAAAAAGTGGATACAAGAAGCAACAATGCCCCTTTAAATAAAGCAACGTATAACTTTTACTCTTTTTACAAAAGACAGTACCTTCTCTTTTTTAGAGAAAAAAATGTATTTGCGTCAGAAAATAAAAAAAATATTTTTACAAGATGCTTCAAATTTTTGCTGATATAGCAAACGCGAACCTAGATAAAAAGAGGTAGAACATGCTTACACATGGTCATGCTTATCTTGACGACTATAATTGGCTTATTATGGTATTTTTATTCTCAATTTTTACCTTTTTAGTTTAGGCTCAAAATTTCTGCATATTGCCTTGCAATAATAATCTATATCTTTTTTAAATTTTTGAACCATTTCCAATAACAGTTCCTCCTTAATAACACGTATTAATATAATTAAGTATAATCAACTATGAAAGAAGAATTAAATTATCAAAATTTAAAGGAAGCAGGATGATAATTACATCATGTTAAAAGGCTTTACTTTATTTGCAATATTAAACAGTCTAATGTTATTTTCTGAGTGTATTTCCTAAAAAACAATTGCGCAACAATATAAATAGTTTTCATTTATCGCTATATAAAACCAGCTATGGGAATAGCTTTTATGCAAAATATATTTTTTATCTAAAAAGATTGATAAAAATGACATAGGATTAGAGAACCTGCAAAAATGCAAGAACATATATCACCACTTCTACCACTGTTTATCATGAAGGTCCGCATTTGGAAACGCTATTTATAATTTTAATACTGTTCCCTTATCTGCCATTTTTAGCAATTAAATAGTTATCACAATGCGTATTGTCTTATTTTGTTCCTTAATACTCTTAATTCGAATATTATTGGGAATTTTGTATTGAAAGAAATTTCTGGATTTAAGTCAGTTCCTATTTCTGCATTTTCCAAAAGTTGAATAATGCCTCCAGAAGAATACGATAAATTTTATGAAAAGTATGTGAAAGAACAACATCGCTATAGCCTATACAATCAACGTTTAGAAATTGCAAAAGCATATGTGAAATCTAATGAGTATGGTGTATATCATGTCCTAAATAATGATATGATCGTACCAGTTCCTGAAAATATAGGCCTTATCCATGCAAAATTTATGTGGTGTGCGTGCCTTGTAGACTTATTGCAGAATAGCCTATAATGAAATTTTTCCAGCGCTATCTGTGTCTACCTACGTACATAAGCTATATTTTCAATATAATTGGAAAGAAAGCAATCCAATTTGGGCAAAAAATTTGGTTATAAACTCGACTGATCCAATGCTGATATATGCACGAATGGCAATTTAATTCTGATATACTTTCACGCCTAATGTCATCGCTCATAAATGAGATTTCCCGTGCTGAGAAATTTGAAAGAGATGAAGGAAGTCAGAAAAAAACTATAGTGCTAGGTGCATTGTAGAATATCCAAAGTTTTGTAATAAAATTGGTCATGTGTACCATATAATGATTGCCTAACAAATATAGATAAAATCATGATCATATCCGAAACACTATCGTTATTTGTTATATATAATGATCAAACGTCTTTTATGAGCTAAACACACCAATAATAAACGGCTCAACGGTCATATCTCTTATTTTCTTTATAGGAAAATTTTCGTTATATCACCATCATGAAGAACAATGTTTTACAACACTAAAAATAATGATAAGATTCCTTAAAGACTAGATATTAACTTTTAATATCAGGAAATTACACGCGATAAAGCACGACAAATACTCGTGAATTATTGTTCTTTAAAGGGATTTATCCTTAAACATTATGCCCCTCAATCAACCGCATCCAAGCTTCTTCATCGATAACCTCAACACCTAATTCTTCTGCTTTAGTCAATTTTGATCCCGCTCCAGGTCCTGCAACAAGAATATCTGTTTTTTTAGAAAGTGAACCCGACGCTTTGGCCCCTAATCGCTCTGCCAATGCTTTTGCTTCATCACGAGACATATGTGCTAAAGTTCCTGTAAAAACAATAATCTTTTCCGCTATTGGTGAAGAAGCCATCATGATAGGTTCTTCATCAAGAGGTGTTACTTCTTCAAGCAAAGCAGACAAAACTTCACGGTTATGCGCTTCTTGATAAAAATCAACAATTGCGCTTCCCACCTGTGGTCCAATTCCTTCAATATTGGTAAGTTCCATCCAAGCTTCATTGCCTTCTTTATTTTCCTGCTCACATGGCATAAGTGCTTCCATAGCCGCCGTTTCAAAAGCTGTATAATTTTGATAAGCA
The DNA here is from genome assembly GCF_000312585.1 of Bartonella queenslandensis AUST/NH15. Lineage (GTDB taxonomy): Bacteria > Pseudomonadota > Alphaproteobacteria > Rhizobiales > Rhizobiaceae > Bartonella > Bartonella queenslandensis_A. The sequence continues at coordinate 71,526 of NZ_HE997987.1, read as the reverse complement.
CGTGCAAGGCGTCGTGCATTCACCTCCCCAATATGACGAATCCCCAATGCAAACAAAAAGCGGCTTAAAGGAATTTCACGGCGTGCATTAATGGCATCATACAATTTCCGAACTGAAACAGTACCAAAACCTTCCATGTTTTCCAAACGTATCAAAGACTTTTCTTGGCGCCGTTCTAAAGTAAAAATATCGGCTGGTGTATGAATACAAAGTGCTTTATCTCGAGCATGGAAAAAAAACTCTACCTGTTTTTTACCCAAGCCCTCGATATCAAAGGCATTGCGTGCAACAAAATGACGAATCCGTTCAATTGCCTGAGCTGGACAAATAAGCCCCCCCGTACAGCGCCGCACTGCTTCTCCATCTTCACGAACAGCATGACTCCCACACGCGGGACACAGATGAGGAAAAACAAAAGCAGAAGCATCTTTTGGACGCTTTTCAACAATAATATCAACAACTTGAGGAATCACATCACCCGCACGTTGTACAATCACGGTATCGCCTATACGGATATCACGCCCTTCACGAATGGGCTCTCCCTTATGACCAATTCCCTTAATATAATCCTCATTATGCAAACTGGCATTAGTCACCACCACCCCACCAACAGTAATAGGTGTAAGGCGTGCAACAGGGGTTAAAGCTCCCGTACGACCGACCTGAATGTCAATATCTTCCAAAATCGCCATCGCTTTTTCTGCTGGAAATTTATGCGCTATTGCCCAACGCGGCGAACGAGAAACAAACCCCAAACGCTTTTGGAGCATCAAATCATTAACTTTATAAACAATACCATCAATATCATAGCTTAAAGAATAACGACGTTCTTCTATATCACGATAATAGCAAATAATATCTTCTACTGTTTTAAAGACTTTTATTAACGGATTGATAACAAAGCCATACTCTTTTAGCTTTGTCATCATCTCTATTTGACTTTCTGCAAATATTTCACTCACTTCACCACAAGCATAAGCAAAAAATTGAAGCTTTCTGCTGGCGGTTATCCGTGAATCAAGCTGACGGAGTGAACCAGCCGCTGCATTTCGAGGATTGGCAAAGGTTAACTTTCCCTTCTCTTGTTGGCTTATATTAAGAGTTTGAAAATCTTCCCTCCCCATATAAACTTCGCCGCGAACCTCGATTACCTCAGGAAAATCACCTTGCAAAACTTGCGGAATATCAGCAATTGTTCGAGAATTTGCCGTCACATTTTCACCAACTGTCCCATCCCCACGCGTTGCCGCACGCACAAGCAGTCCCTTTTCGTAGCGTAAAGACAAAGATAAACCATCAATTTTTGGCTCCGCTGTTATTTCCAACACTTGTGTTTCTGGAAGCCGTAAAAAACGACGAATACGCTCAACAAATTCACGAACATCTTCAGAGCTAAACGCATTATCAAGCGAAAGCATCGGTTGTGCATGAACAGATTTTTCAAATTTTTCGGAAATTGGTGCCCCAACTTTATGTGAAGGAGAATCGACACGAATAAGCTCTGGAAAGAGAGCTTCAATATCTGCGTTACGGCGGCGCAAAGCATCATATTCTGCATCAGAAATTTCAGGCTGATCGTCACGATTATAAAGCACATCATGGCGTGCAATCTCTTTTGCCAACCATTCTAATTCACGTTCTGCTTCAACAGCAGTGAGGTTTTTAATTCCGTCCTTGTTCATAAAATCTATTCCAAATGATGGGTTACTGCCATAAAAATCTCCAAGCTTTCTCATAAAGTGAATTGCAATAAATACAAGCTTTCCAGTATTTTTATCGCTTAATTACTTAATCTTTATGCCAAAAGCTTTTGAGCCGCTGCACGCGCTTCTTCAGTAATTTGTTCTCCTGCCAACATACGGGCAATTTCTTCTGCACGCTCCTGCTCTTCCATTTTATGGATAGCCGTAACAAAGCATCCTTTATCATGACTCTCAATTTTTGAAATAAGAAAATGGCTATGCGCTTTTGACGCGACTTGGGGTGCATGTGTAATAGAAAAAACCTGAATCTTTTCCGACAAACGTTGCAATCGTTGTCCAATAGCCGCGGCAACAGCGCCCCCAGCTCCTGTATCAATTTCATCAAAAATCAGTGTGGGAGCAGAGCCACGATCAGACAAGACAACTTTTAATGCCAACAAAAAACGGGACAATTCACCACCAGAAGCCACATTAAACATAGGACCAGCACGTGTTCCAGGATTTGTTCGAACCCAATATTCAATACGATCACATCCCTCTGCACTTCGCCTTTCAACATCAGTCTGCATTTCAACAATAAATTCTGCCTTTTCTAACTTCAATGCTGGCAACTCAGCCATAACACTTTCAGACAAATGCTTTGCTGTTTCACGACGCTTTATTGTTAGGTCTTGTGCCAATGTATCATAATTTTTCTTTGCCTGCTCTGCCTCATCTTCAAAACGCGTTAACGTGTTCTGAGCCTCTTCAAAATCAGTAAGTTCAGCATCCATTTTATCGCGTAACTGAACCAATTCATCGGCAGAAACCTGATATTTACGAGCAAAACCGCGAAGAGCAAAAAGACGTTCTTCTATCCGTTCCAATTCATCAGGTTCAAAATCCAATGCCCGCATTGCCTCCTCAATGCCTTCTTGTGCTGTTGCAAGTGCACACAATGCCTCATCAATAGATTTCACCACTGGTTCAATGAGCTCTTGCGCCTCAGGAATTTTCCGCTCCAAACGTCTTACCAAATTAGAAAACACCGGAATTGGCGATTTTTGACCACTTAAAAGATCATCCGCTTCTTTAATATCCATCGCTATTTTTTCTAATTTAAGCATATCAGCTCGGCGCAGAGAAAGAGCATCCTCTTCACCAACTTGAACATCAAGCTTTTCAAGTTCTTGCACACATGCCCGAAGATAACCCATCTCACGCGCTGCATTTTCTACTTTAAGACGCTGTTGTTGCAAACGCTCTTCACATTCACGCCATACCCGATAACACTGGCGCAAATTTTCGACTTCATCTTCAAGTCCGCCAAAAGCATCTAATAATTGGCGATGTGCAGCAACATCCACAAGCGCACGATCATCATGCTGTCCATGAATTTCAACCAGAAGACGGCCAACACTCCGCATTAAGGAAACACTAACCACCTGATCATTGATAAAGACACGACTGCGCCCATCACTTGATTGCACACGCCGTAAAATGATATCGCCTTCCTCATCAAGACCATTCTCACGAATAAGCTGACGCGCAGGATGTGACACAGGGACATCAAAAACAGCCGTAACCTGCCCGCGGTCAGTACCATGACGCACAAGGGAAGCATCCCCTCGTCCTCCAAGAGCAAGCGACAAAGCATCAAGGAGAATAGATTTTCCCGCCCCTGTTTCTCCAGTTAAAACCGTCAATCCCGCCGTAAAATGAATATCGAGCGTTTCGATCAAAACAATATTATGAATCGAAAGCTGTACCAGCATAGAGAATCAACGTGCCCTCTTCTTATCGCCACCTAGAGCATTTGAGATCCAAGAAGATTTATGGTCATGTGGCGATATTTTATTCTTCTGCAAGAGATTATAAGAAAATTTATACCACTCACTTTTGGGATAATTACGTCCTAAAATAGCTGCTGCCGTCTGTGCTTCCGCCGTTAAACCAAGAGCAAGATTAACTTCCGTTAAACGGAAAAGCGCTTCTTCAATTTGATTTGTATCGGAATATTCCTCAACGACAGTGCGAAACCGTCTACTTGCAGCAAGATAGCGCCGTCCCTCTTCATAATAACGGCCAATCTGCATTTCTTTACCAGCTAGCTGTTCGCGCCCGAAACGTATTTTATCATTAGCATCCTTGACATATTCAGAATTCGGATAACGCTCTATAAGGAGCTGCATCGCAGCAATAGCCCGTTTCGTATCACGTTGATCACGCGTAACATCAGGAATCCGACGGAAAGAAGAAAGACCGATAATATAGTACGCATAAGCCGAGTCAGTAGACCCTGGATAAAGAGTAATATAGCGTTGAGCCATACTAATTGAATCATCATACTTTCCAAGTCGATAATTTGTAAAAGCCCCCATGACTAAAGATTTACGGCCCCAGTCTGTATAAGGATACTGTTTTTCAATTTTCAAAAACTTTTTCGCTGCATCCCCAAGCCGCCCACTCTCAAGGCTAGCAAGCCCCTGGTTATATAAAACATCTGGTGGATCTATTTTCAAAACATAAGCAGATGGATCAAGGGTATTTTTCTCTTTAAAGAGGCATCCCGCTAACATACAGGTGCTTCCTAAAAGTACCACCCCCAATATCTTGCGTACAATGTTCGATTTTCTATATGTTATATTTCCAATGCACACATAAGATTTTTTCATAGTTTTCCCAGCCTCCAGAGAATATCACCTTGTAGAAAAAACAATTCATCAAAGCTTTTATATCATATCACTTTAAAATCCACATAACCAATTTAGCAGTTTAGGTCAATCATCCCCTTAAAAATCAAATAAACGATAAAAAAGACTTGTCAATTTTCTTTTATTCTCTCTCTAAAAAGCTTTTTTCATAATATGATTCGTCAGCCAAAACAGCTCTCACCAATTGTGCATTAATTCTATGTCCACCACAATAAGAACGAAATAGTCCAATAAAAGGGCCCCCGAGCAAAGCCGTATCACCAATCGCATCAAGCATCTTGTGCCGAACACACTCATTTTCCCAATAAGGACCATCGGGATTTAAAACTTTGTCATTAAGACCGATAACAAGAGAATTTTCCAAAGAAGCGCCTCTCGCCTTTCCAGAAAGTCGTAATTTTTCCACGTCTGCTATAAAACCAAAAGTGCGCGCACGTGACAAATCATCTCGAAATCCTCGTGTGGTAAGATCAAAACTGAAATGTTGCTTACCAATAGCAGAAGAAGGAAAAGAGATCGTTATATCAAAACGACGCCCATTAAATGGCAAAAGCTCTGCAAAACCATGAGCTCCTTCAACCCGCAAAGGCTTTTTTATAATGAAATAGGAACGCAATGCACTCTGCTGGACAATGCCAGCATCTTCAAAAGCTTGGCAATATTGCCATGCAGAACCATCTAAAATAGGGATCTCATTATGCGACACTTCAATAATAAGATTGTCCAAATTATAAGCAGCAATAGCTGCCATCAAATGTTCAATTGTTTCAACCCTTAACTCTCCATCTCCAAGCACCGTTGATAGCTCAGTTTCTCCCGTTTGCGATACATGGGCTTGAAATATTTTCTCTGTTCCATCTAATCCACAACGTTTAAAAAGAACACCACACCCAACATCAGCTGGATAAACCTTTATTACTGACAAACAGCCACTGTGAACGCCAATCCCCTTAAATATTACTGCTCTTTTAAGAGTAAACTGATATTTTGGTAGCAAGCTCATCATATTATTTTATTACATTTCTTTTAGCTCTTTTGATAAAATTTATAAAACTATTAAAAAAATATTCATAGTAAATAATAAAGAACCCGCTTATAACTAAGCGGGTTAAAAAAGTAAAGTATTCTATCTAAAAAAGTATATTTTACTGTATAATTTTTAATTCATCATCAAAGATCATCATAATATTTCTTACTGCCTCATTTTTTATCAATTAATTTACCTGACGACGTAAGAATGCTGGTATTTCTAACTGATCTTCTTCACTGATAAAAGTACGCTGATCTTGTGGCACCTGAGGATGTAACTCACCAGAACGGCGTGGAACATAAACAGAAGCATCTTGAGAAAGTGCCTGAGAAATTTTATTGTAAACGTGAGACTCTTGCTGCTGTGACGATCTCACAGCAGGTTCCAGCCTTGCTTCTGGCTCTATTTCCTCACGATGTGTCAAACTCTGTTTTAAACGCTGCCAAAGATTACGAGGACTTTGATCAGTCACAGATGTTCTTTGACTTTGTCTATGAGCGACAGGAGGAAAATCCTTTAACTCAGGCATACGCATTGGAGCACGCGCTTGCATCTGTTGCATTTGTTTTGGTTGCATTGGCTTTTCTTTTTGCTTCACAACCCCTGTCATGTCATCAAGAACATGCGCTGTTGCCTCCATACTCACGGGAGCCATCATAGCTTGTTGAGAACCTCGGCTTACTTGCATACGCGGTGCATTTGATACCTGGTCCTGCACAGCATTTAAACCATAAGCAACAGTTTTTGTCGCAGTTCGTGTTATCATTGCTTCTGCAGGCTGTGCAAAAATTTGACTTTTGGGACGAAACTGTTCTCCTGCTGGCTTCTCCTTTTCTATTTCAAGTGATTCGATAACTTCTACCATTGATTCAGAACGCAAGGGTGATGACTGAACATGAAAAGAACTGTGTGGCGTTCCAGAATCGTTCTTGCGTATTGAAGAGGTTGGTCTTTGAAACTGAGGCTGAGAGGGCTGAACCACATCACTAACCTCACGATCAATACCGGTAGCAACCACGGATACACGAATAACACCTTCCAATGACTCATCATCAATGGCTCCAAAGATCACATTCGCATCAGCATCTACTTCTTCACGAATACGATTAGCAGCTTCATCCACCTCAAAGAGAGTCATATCACGCCCCCCCGTAATAGAAATCAATAAACCACGTGCTCCACGCATAGATGTATCATCCAACAATGGATTCGCAATAGCAGCTTCAGCCGCCGCCAAAGCACGCCCCTCACCAGATGCTTCACCTGTTCCCATCATGGCTCGGCCCATTTCGTGCATAACAGAACGAACATCAGCAAAATCAAGGTTAATCAAGCCCTCTTTAATCATCAAGTCTGTAATGGAAGCAACACCAGAATAAAGCACTTGGTCAGCCATAGCAAAAGCATCAGCAAATGTTGTTTTATCATTTGCAATACGGAAAAGATTTTGATTGGGAATAACAATCAATGTATCGACAGACTTTTGTAATTCTTCAATACCAGCCTCTGCCGTTTTCATACGACGCGCCCCTTCAAACTGAAAAGGCTTTGTCACAACACCAACGGTCAAAATACCTTTTTCACGTGCTGCGCGTGCAACAACGGGAGCAGCCCCCGTTCCAGTTCCTCCCCCCATACCAGCAGTAATAAAAACCATATGAGAGTCTGCAAGATGATCGATAATTTCATCAATACATTCCTCCGCCGCTGCTTGTCCAACTTCTGGTAAAGCCCCAGCACCCAAACCTTCTGTCACAGCTGCACCAAGCTGGATAACACGTTCAGCCTTTGACATAGCCAAAGCCTGTGCATCCGTATTTGCAACAACAAAGTCAACTCCCTGAAGACCAGCATTAATCATGTTATTCACGGCATTCCCGCCACCACCTCCAACACCAAAAACGGTAATGCGTGGCTTCAATTCCGCGATATCTGGCCGATGCAGATTAATCGTCATTTTCTTTTCCTTCTCATAAGACACCGCAAGCCAAAGCGATGAAATTTATCCAACTAGACTTAACTAAAAACTCTCACGCAACCACTGACCAACACGCTGAAAATACCCACGCGTGCTCATCGATAAATGATTTCCTGCCATCTGCATTGTTTTTTCTCCAAAACCCACCAATTGTGGATAAATTAACAACCCAACAGCAGATGTAAACGCCGCCCCTTTTGCAAGAGAAGGAAGCCTCGAAATACCCAAAGGCCGCCCAATACGAACATTTCTTCCTAATATAGTACGTGCCATTTCTGGCAATCCTGTTAACTGGCTTGCTCCCCCAGTCAAAATAACACGTTTACCAATGATGTGACCAAAACCAGACCGATTTAGACAATCACGGACCATTTCTAAAATTTCTTCAATACGTGCGCGAATGATGCGCCCAAGAACCGCGCGAGGATATTGCGTTGCACGCTGTTCACTCCCAATCTCCGTCACATTAATCATTTGCCGCTCATCAGCACTTGTTAAAAGCGCTGAACCATATAAAACTTTTAAACGTTCTGCCTCTGTAAGTGACATAGAGAATCCACGCGCGACATCAAGCGTCACATGATGCCCACCAACAGCAAGAGCATCCGCATGGACAAATTTTCCCTCAAAAAACACTGAACATGTTGTTGTTCCACCACCAAAATCGATACATGCTGCTCCCAAATGTGCCTCATCATTCATCAAGACAGCAAGACCACTTGCAAAGGGGGTTGCAACCATCGCTTCGACACTCAAATGCGCACGATTAATGCAAGTTTCTAAATTACGTAAAGCTGCAGTTTCCGCTGTTACCACATGCACATCCACACCAAACAATTCTCCAGCCATTCCAATTGGATCAGAAATTCCTTTATCCCCATCCAAGACATAAGAGACTGGAATTGAATGCATAACATGACGTTCAGCATCAAAAGCTTTGCGCGAAATATCTGAAAATGCCACACGCACGTCACGCTTAGTCACTTCACGCCCCTCCAAACGTACCATGCCATTAATAAGAGCACTTTGTAATCGGCTTGAAGAAAAGTTGACAATTACTGAATCCACCACCAAACCAGCCATTTTTTCTGCCGCATCAACAGCCAAGCGTATTGATTGTTCTGCTGCAAACATATCCATGACAACGCCAGATTTAATACCACGTGAACGCTGTACGCCAAAACCTAGAATTTCCATAGAATGTGTACGCCCATGTAAATAGTGCGCATGCTTTAAAGGACGCAAACAAGCAATAAGACAAACAATCTTACTTGAGCCGACATCAAGCACCGTTAAAAAACGTGTCTTACGTCCCCCCCCATGATGTAATCTGAGCAACATTATAGGTTTCCTGCCTTTCGCGCCTCTAAAATACGTTCTTCTTCTGCAACACCAGCATCATAACGCTCTAACGTTTTATCGGATAAAGAAACAGTAATTCGATCAGCAAGACGTAAATCAACACTAAGAATATCGCGCGATAAAAGATCTTGCATTGTACCAGACGAAACAAGAGAGGAAAGCCTTTCAAGGGCACCATTTTCAGGCAACATAACGCGCATTCCATTCTCCAAAACCAGATCCCAACGTCGATCACCCACCCGCACAAAAGCACGAACACGATCATACACTGGCCGATAGGTTGACAGCGCTTGAATAAACCCTTTAGCTGTATTTTGCGCACCCTGCCCAACCACAAGAGGTAAATCCCAAACATTTTTTCCTTTAAAGGGCACAATGACACGCCCCGTATTATCAACAATATCCATTGTGCTATCATGTTGCCAAATAGCAAAAGGTTCACGCTCCACGATAGCAATACGCATTCTATTGGGATAAATCTTCTGAACGTTCGCCGATTGAACCCAAGCCTGTTTTTCCAAGAGAGAACGCGCTCTTTCAACATCAAAAGTGAATATAGAGGGCGCAACATCAAGTTCTAAAATTTTCAAAATATCCTGCTTTGCTAAACGCTTATTACCACTGATATCGACATCAACGACCACAAAACCACTATCCGATATGATCGTGTTCACGATCACAGCCAACTGACCGCTTGATGAAAGTCCATAAAAAGCCGTAACAAAGAAAAACCATATGACAGCAAAAGAGCCAAAATGACGTGGAATATGAATATTGACAAAAACAAACTCAAACATAAACCGAAGAAAACGACGATAAAGACGTGGCAAAGCCGGCACTGAAAGCACCTCCATCGGAATATTTGTTTTATTAACATTCAACGCATACATGATGCGTCCTCCACCATCCATTGAATAATATCGCCGTAAGCACGACCGCTCGCTTTTGCAATATCAGGAAGAAGAGATGTCGGTGTCATACCGGGCTGTGTATTAATTTCAAGCCAAACCAATTCTCCTGTTTTCTCATTAAAACGAAAATCAGAACGACTAACACCTCGACACCCTATCGCCTGATGAGCTGCTAAAGACATTCTTTGCACACTTTGGTAAATATTTAGTGAAAGTTTTGCAGGACAAATGTGAAGAGAACCACCTGTTTTATATTTTGAGTCATAATCGTAAAATGGAAAGTGTTGATTGGGAAGAACTTCGCACACGTCCAACACTTCATTTCCTAAAACAGCACAAGTTAATTCACGACCAGGAATATACTTTTCAACCATCACCTCATCTGCATATCCCCACTCAGCTCCCCCAATATTATGCGGTGGTGCAACTTCATTTTCCTGGACAATAACAACACCAAAACTTGATCCTTCACACACAGGTTTAATGACATAAGGAGGCTCCATGGGATGCTTTTTCCCAATAGCAAAGCGGCTCATAATACGAGAAGGAGCAACGCAAACCCCAACACTTGCAACAATAATTTTCGCACGTCCCTTATCCATAGCCAAAGCGGACGCCATCACACCAGAATGGGTATAAGGAATTTTTAAATATTCAAGAATCCCCTGAATCCGACCATCTTCACCAAATGGACCATGCAATGCATTAAAGGCAATATCGGGCTGCAGCTGTTCAAGAACAGAAGCTATATGAGCATCAACGTCCACGCGGCTCACGCGATACCCCTGCGCCTCAAGAACATCAGCACAAGCTGCCCCTGAAGATAAACTTACAGACCGTTCAGAAGAAAAACCTCCCATTAACACAGCTATATGTTTATCTTTCATAATAAATCACCCTCTTTTGCATACTATATCTAGTCTATATAGAAGACATCAGCACCACATACACGAGAAAAGCAAAGTTTATTCTTGCGAATCAATAACCTAGCATTTTGCATAATGAACCAGACTCAAAAGCCTGATGCAAGAGATTCTTTGTTAATTTATTGATTCTTAATAGAATTTTTTTATTATCTCTTTGAAATGACTCAATTTTTTATTTACACTTTTTTAGTGAACAAAAAATCAATGAAATGGATCAAAAAAAGCGACACTTCGACCTTGCTCAAATTGACCGATACGCTCTATTTCCCATTGTAAAAGATGAGCTGAATGTGCAAAAACACGCGCACGCACTGTTTCTCCCAATGCTTCAAGATCATATCCTGTTGCTTGCCCTGTATTAATCATAAAATTACAGTGCATTTCACTCATTTGAGCGCCACCAATCTGTAAACCACGACACCCTGCTTCATCAATCACGCGCCACGCGGATATATTCTCAGGATTTTTAAAAGTTGACCCCCCTGTTTTTTCGCGAATAGGTTGCACTGTTTCTCTGTGGAGGGCAACTTCATCCATAGCAGCACGAATAGCATCTTTATTACCAAGTTCCCCCTCCAATAAAGCAGCGGTAAAAATAAAATCTTTAGGAATATCACAATGGCGATAGGAATAATGCATATCTTTCAAACTCAAGATATGACGTTGTCCTTTACGATCCAAAGCATAGACCTCAACAACACGCGCTGCGGTTTCAACACCATTCGCACCCGCATTCATTTTGAGAGCCCCTCCAAGACCACCAGGAATACCATGATAAAAATGAAACCCTGCAATTTCTGCCTTTAACGCGGCAGCAGCTAAATATTTATCCGCCGTACCAGCGCCAACTAAAAAGCCTTTTGGAGAAACTTGCTGTACTTGCCCAAAATTTTTGGGCGAAAGACGAATCACAACTCCAGGAACGCCCCCATCACGCACCAGAAGATTAGAACCGATACCTACAATTGTTACAGGAACACATTCAGGCAAATGTTGAAGAAAGAGAGCTAAATCTTCTTCATCAACAGGCTGATAAAAAAGTTCTGCCAACCCGCCAGTGCGAAACCATGTCACCTTACGCATCTCAACATTAGGGGTAAGCTTGCCTCTTACGCCTCCCAACAGCGGTTGTAATTGCGCCAATAGCGCCTCACCATCAATGTGCTGAAAATTTATCATGACCATCAAGTTCCGACAACTGATGAGGCAACGCACAAGCCCATTGTGTGATATTGCCAGCACCAAGAAAAACAACATAATCCTCTGCCTGAGCAAATTTTGAGACAAGAGACACAACATCTTCCAGACCGTGTATCAAGCGCACATCACGGTGACCAGCCATTTTAATATGCTCTACCAATTCTTGCGAACCAAACCCTACAATAGGCTCTTCACCAGCCGCATAAACGGGGGTAATCAACACTGTATCTGCGTCATTAAAACAAGCAGCAAAATCATCAAATAAATGATACAAACGCGAATAACGATGAGGTTGTGCAATGGCAATGACACGCCCTTTTGCACTCTCACGTGCTGCACGCAAAACAGCCTTTATTTCAACAGGATGATGTCCATAATCATCAAATATTTCAATACCACGCCAACTGCCTGTTTGTGTAAAACGCCGTTTTACGCCACCAAATTCCGCTAAGCCCTTCTTGATCAATTCATTTGAAATGCCAAGTTCATGCGCAATAGCTATCGCTGCTGTTGCATTAGCAACATTATGCTGTCCTGCCATGGGCAAAAGCAAATTTTTTAACTCAATCTTTCTTCCTGTCTTGCGTGAACGAACAAGAACATCAAAATACGTTTTTTGACCATCCCTCGAAAGATTAAGAAAACGAACGTCTGCTTGTGGATTTGCACCATAAGTAATCACCCAACGATCATCAATACGTCCCGCCAATGATTGAACTTCTGGATGATCAACGCACAAAACAGCAAAACCATAAAAAGGAACATTTTCCACAAACTGCCGAAAAGCCGCGCGGACAGCATCAAAACTCCCATAATGATCCAAATGCTCAGCATCAATATTGGTAACAACAGCAATATCAGCAGGAAGCTTTAAAAACGTACCATCACTTTCATCAGCTTCAACAATCATCCAATCGCCCTCTCCTGTACGAGAATTCGTACCATAAGCATTAATAATACCACCATTAATCACCACTGGATCAAAACGACCAGCATCAAGAAGCGCTGCAACCATTGATGTAGTCGTTGTTTTACCATGTGTGCCACCCACCGCAATTGCACGCCGAAAGCGCATCAGCTCTGCCAACATTTCTGCACGTCTGACAAGCGGCAAATGTCTTTCTTTTGCAGCAATATACTCAGGATTTGTTTTTTTAACGGCAGTAGAAAAAACAACAACCTCTGCATTTCCTAAATTTTCAGCACAATGACCAATATGAACGTTAATTCCTTTTCTCCGCAAACGTTCGACATTTGCACTCTCAACTTGATCGGACCCTTGAACTTTATAGCCGAGATTATAAAAAACCTCCGCAATTCCACTCATGCCAATCCCCCCAATTCCAATAAAATGGATAACGCCTATATCAAGTGGCATTTTCATCAAAAAGCTCCTCTTTTATATCTGACAACAATCGCCCCGCAATTAAAGCTTCAGCCATATCAGCAAGGCAACGGGTTGCATGAGGTTGCCCAACTTTTTTTGCAGCAAGCGCTTGTTTTTCCAATAAATGGGGTGCATAACAAGCTTGCGTTAAAAGAGAAAAAAGCCTTTGTGCATTTAAATCCTTTTCTAAGACAATTTGCCCACCACCCACACGTGCAAGAAGAGCTGCATTGGCTGCCTGATCATGATCCAAAGCATACGGATAAGGAATAAGCAAAGCAGGTCTACCAATCACTGCTATTTCACAAACCGATGAAGCCCCAGCACGCGACAAAATAAAATGGGCATGTGCCATCCGTTCAGCCATATCATCAAAAAAAGGAGCAACCTCAGCTTGTACGCCCCTATCACGATAGATTTTGATCAATTCTGCAGCCTCACCACGAACTTGCTGTACAATTCGTAAGCGTTTACGGTTCTGATCATCGAGCAAAGCAACCGCTTCTGGAACAATATGCGAAAAAAAAGAAGCACCTTGGCTACCCCCAAAAATCAAAAAATTAAATGGCTTTTCTCCCACTGAAGAATGATAAGGAATTTTAGCCGCCTTCAACACAGCCTCACGTACAGGATTTCCCGTTAAAAGTGTTTTATGAGCATAAGCACCATGGGGCGACAACAAACCACCAGCGATTGCACGCACAAAAATTGCCAATACCCGATTGGCTCGCCCTATAACAGCATTTTGCTCATGAATAAATGTTACACGCCGCATTAAGGCCGCAATAAAAAGAGGAGGAAAACTCGGATATCCCCCAAAACCACCAACAAGAACAGGACGTAATTTATAAAATAACCTCAACGATTGCCCCATGCCCTTGAGCAAAGACCAAATTGTTTTTATCAAAGCAAAAGGATGACGTCGTGTAAATGTTGCCGATGAAACGACATGTATATGCTCTTCATCAAAGCTCCGTGCAAAAGATCGTGCTCTTTCATCGGTTATCAAATGAACATCATATCCACGCTGCCTTAATTCAACAGCAAGTGCTTCAGCAGGAAAAAGATGTCCACCTGTACCACCCGCCGCCAAAACAATAACTTTTTTATCATTCATAAGGCGTATCCAAAACAGAAGAAGGAAAAGCTGAAAGACGTGCTTCTGGCCAACGACGTGTTAAACTAAGTAAAATTCCCATTGAAAACGCAATTGCCACCATTGATGAGCCACCATAAGAAATAAACGGCAATGTCATGCCTTTAGGAGGGATTAAGTGAAGATTAACAGCCATATTAATCGCTGATTGAAAACCAATCATCATGGCTATGCCTGTAATACCAAGACGTATAAAGGAATCACGTGTATTCATGGCTATATACAATGAACGCATAACGATAAAGGCAAAAAGCATCATAATGAACAAACAAAGAATAATACCATATTCTTCAGCAGCCACAGAAAATACAAAGTCTGTATGGCTATCAGGAATGATACGTTTTACTGTTCCCTCTCCGGGGCCTTTCCCAAACCAACCACCATTCAAAATAGCCTCACGCCCTACATCCACTTGAAAAGTATCTCCTTCCCCTGTCAAAAAACCATTGATACGATCGCGCACATGAGGCAGAAAAAGATAAGCGAAAACAATTCCTACAGCACCTAAAATGAGAAAGAAAAAAATAACCGTAAGAGGCACACCAGCAATAAAAAACAGCCCCCCCCATGTTGCACTTATTAAAATTGTTTGGCCAATATCAGGCTGTAAAATCAGAAGAACACAACAAATAGCATAAAGGAGAGTTGCTAATATGTAACCCGAAACTCCCCTCCTACGTATCTGTTCTGAAAAAAGCCAAGCAGACATCACCACAAAAGCTGGCTTCATAAACTCTGATGCTTGTACAGAAAAACCAAAGAGCAAAATCCACCGCCGCGCGCCCTTTAATTCAGGACCCCCAAATAAGGTTGCAACCATAAGAGCAAGCGTTACAATGAGTAAAAGAGCACATAAACGACGAATATTAGGAAGCGAAAAAAAAGAAATGGTAATCATCGTAAAAAATGCTGCAATGCTAAAAATGATATGCCACCGAACAAAATAAAAACTATCAGCAATTCCGATTTTTTTTGCAATAGTGGGGCTAGCAGCAAAAGACAGCATAATGCCAATCCCCATTAAAATTAAACAAGCTGCAAAAATAGAGCGATCAATCGTCCACCACCAATTTGCAATTGGGTCTCTATCTGCACGCGTAACCATTTATATCCACCTTATCTGTTTATAAATTGTCTCAAAGTGATAAGGTTCCCCAACCTGTTTAACAAACACTTTAAAAACGAAATTACACAAAAAAAGATTCTGGAGTCTTAACGCAAAAATATTTTTTATCATTGATGCTTTTTTTATTGTAACTGCATCACCAAAGAGACAAATGCTTCGCCTCGCACTTCATAATTTTTAAATTGGTCATAACTTGCACAAGCAGGAGACAAAAGAACGACCCCCTCCTTTGCCTTGCAATGCATTGCGTCAATGGTAGCTTCACGCACCGCATTTTCTAAAGTTAAGCTCATAGAAAAAGGAAGAGCAGAACCAATAATGCGAGCAAATTCTTCCGCCGCACTTCCAATTAAATAGGCTTTACGGATTTTAGGAAAAAATTCTCTAAGAGACTCAATTCCTCCCTTTTTTGCCTGTCCCCCAACAATCCAAAAAATATCATTAAAGGCGCTAAGTGCAGGCGCTGTTGCATCGGCATTCGTCGCCTTGCTATCATTGATAAATAAAACCGTCCCCATTTTACGGACCTGCTGCATACGGTGGGGCAATCCTTTATAGCTTGCTAAATACTTGTTCATAGAGGAATCGGTTATTTTTAAAGCCTGCAAAGCGGCCAATGCCATAAGAGCATTTTGCGCATTATGACCTCCGCGCAAAGCAGCCACCGACGCAAGGTCTGCAAGCATATGTTGCTCTCCTTGACGAACAGAAAAGAGCTTGGTTCCCTCTGCATAAAAACCATTTTCAACAAAATGATCCTTGGAAATTGCCTCGATTTGATGCCCCTCGTGAAGTAACTGTTGATACAAAATCTCACAAGCAGCATCATCAACTGAAATAAACGCCTGTGAAGCCTGAGCAACGAGTTGCCTTTTGGTTTTCACATAACAAGCAAAACTCCCATGACGATCAATATGATCAGGTGTTAAATTCAATAAAAGTCCAATGGTTGGCTGAAGAGAGGGAGTAAGATCAATTTGAAACGATGAACACTCAATCACATAGATACGTTTTTTAACAAAGGGCTTAAGCGTCAATATTGCCTTTCCAATATTTCCCCCCATCTGCACATCATAACCCATTTTTTCCAACAAATGCGCAAGCAAAGCTGTCGTTGTTGACTTTCCATTCGTCCCCGTAATCGCAATAAAAGGAACATCTTGGTCACAAAAACCATAACGCTGTAAAAAATGATGACGCGCTCGAACAAATAATTCAATATCACCGATAATTTCTATATTTTCTTTTCGTGCTTTTTCAACAACCCAATGAGGCTTTGGATACATTAAAGGAACACCAGGAGCTAAAATCAATGCTACGAATTTTGACCAATCCTCATCGTGAAGATTTTTTATTGGAATATTTTGTCGAAAAGCTGCTTGTACACTCGCAGGATTATCATCCCACGCCACCACTTCTGCACCGCCACTCATCAATGCTTGTGCCGTTGCTAATCCAGACGCCCCTAATCCAAACAGAGCAACTTTTTGTCCTTTATAACACGCAACACAAATCAAAATTTCACCGCAATTTAAGTGTTGAAAGGCCAATGAGAGCAAGAACGATTGAAATAATCCAGAAGCGTATCACCACTTGGCTTTCAGTCCAGCCTTTTTTCTCAAAATGATGATGGATCGGTGCCATAAGAAACACACGTTTTCTTGTCAATTTGAAATAACCAACCTGTATAACGACTGAAAAAGCTTCCACAACAAAAAGCCCACCAATAAGAACCAAAACAATTTCGTGCTTCGTAGCAACCGCAACAGTCCCCAATAATCCTCCAAGAGCCAACGAGCCAGTATCCCCCATAAAAATAGCAGCCGGTGGTGCATTAAACCACAAAAAGCCAAGCCCCGCCCCCACGACAGCCCCCAATAAAACAGCCAGTTCACCTGTTCCCGATACATAGTGTATTTGGAGGTAATCAGCAAAATTCATATTACCACAAAGATAAGCAATCAGAGCAAAAGATAAAGCTGCAACCATCACAGGGACAATAGCAAGCCCATCAAGTCCATCCGTCAAATTAACCGCATTCCCCGTCGCGACAATAACAAAAGCAGAAAAAGGAATGAAAAACCAACCCAAGTTGATCAGATAATCTTTCAAAAAAGGCAAAGCGAACCCAGATGAGCCAATTTTCAGAATGACAAAAGCAGCAATCGCTGCAACAAAAAACTCCAAGCTTAACCGTGCTTTCCCAGAAAATCCTTTGTCTGTTTGTTGTGTGACCTTAAGATAATCGTCATAAAATCCAATAGCCCCAAAAGAAAGCATAACCAAGAGTGATACCCAAAAATAAATATTCGATAAATTACACCACAAAAATGCCGATACGACAATGCCGGTTAAAATCATCAATCCACCCATTGTAGGTGTTCCAGCCTTTTTAAAATGTGTTTGAGGACCATCGGCACGAATCGGTTGCCCTTTGCCCTGACGCAATTTAAGAGAAGCAATGATGCTAGGTCCAAACAAAAAAACAATGAGCCCTGACGTCAGCATCGCTGCTATCGTGCGAAAAGTAATATAACGAAAAACATTCACACCTGGAAGCCAATCACTAAACGAAGAAAAAAACAGCATCATGGGACAAAAAACCTTTTAAAACTATGAAGAAACCGCCTTATAGCGATCCAGAAATGCAGCCACAATATTTGATGAACAAAGACTATTGGATGATTTAATCATAAGCAGATCGCCAGGAGAAATTTCTGTCAAAAGAAGCGGTAAAATTTTCTCAATATTTTCAGCATAATAAACCTTAGCATAAGCAGACAAATCATCGACTAAAGACTTCATCGCCTCACCAAATAAAAAAACGGGATGAGCACCAGAAAAACGGATTGGCTTTATTAAATCACGATGAAGCTTTTCACTATACTTCCCTAACTCTAACATATCCCCTAAAACAGCAATTCGCCGCCCCTTCTCTCCTACTGGTCCTGTAGCAAGAAGTTCAAGAGCAGCACGCATAGAAACAGGATTAGCATTATAACTTTCATCGATGAGATAAAATTCACCTCCATTTGATAAAGATAATCGATAACGAACACCCCGTCCCTTTTGAGGAGAAAAATGGCTAAAAGAAAGCAAAACAGGCTCTAGTTCAACACCCATAGCATCACAAGCAGCAATAACCCCTAAACTATTTTGCACGATATGGCGCCCCGGAGCGCCAATTTCAACCTTTCTATCCCGCCCCTCAATACGCACAATCATAGAAGAATTATCGGTTAGAAGATGTATATCCCGCGCCTGATAATCAGCATTTTCAGTCTCACCAAAGCTTAAGATCTTTTTCACACCGCACCGCTTTGCTTTTTGAACGAGATAAGAAAAAAAAGCACTATCTGCATTTAAAATAGCAATACCTTCCTCATCCAATCCTTCAAAAATTTCAGCTTTTGCCTCTGCTATTTCCTCAAGATCTTTGAAAAACCCCATATGTCCCGCACAAATATGCGTAATGAGAACAACATGCGGACAAACCAGCTTAACCAGAGGGCGAATTTCATCTTTATGATTCATGCCAATTTCAAAAACACCATAATCACTCTCCATAGGCATCCGTGCTAAAGTAAGCGGAACCCCCCAGCAATTATTTAAAGAAGCGAGATTTGCATGAACGTTCCCAGCCGTTGCAAGGACTTGTTTCAAAGCTTCTTTTGTCGTTGTTTTTCCCACCGATCCTGTTATAGCGATAATTCTAGCTTTTGAACGTTTGCGGGCGGCTTTCCCAAGTTTTTCTAAAGCCTGCAAAACATCAGGAACAACAATCAATGGAGCCGATATCTTTTCCATATCCCTCAAACGGTGTTGCGCAACAATAAGAACACCTGCACCTCGTGCATAAGCTTGCGCAGCAAAATCATGGCCATCAAGATGATGCCCCTTAATGCAGAAAAAAATATCGCCTTCTACAAGAGTACGACTATCAATAGAAACCCCCGGAAAAGTTTCTGGCAGGCTTCCTATTACAATACCATCAATGGCAGCAACAAGTGCTTGTTTATCCCACAAAACTGTCATCTCTTTCGGTCCTCTAGAGCTTCTATCGTTTTCAAACGATCTGAAAAAGGATAGGTTTTCTGCCCTATAATTTGGCCATCTTCATGACCTTTTCCAGCAATGATGAGTGTATCACCAGCTTTCAAAAGCCCTACCGAATAAGAAATAGCTTCACCGCGATCTGCTATCTCTATTGCTGTTGGTACTGCCTGTAAAATATCCTTACGTATTTTTTCTGGTTTTTCTGTGCGAGGATTATCATCCGTTACAATAACAATATCTGCTTTATCCGCTGCAATTTTTCCCATCAAAGCCCTTTTGCCTTGATCTCGATCCCCTCCACAACCAAAAACAACAATCAAACGCCCTTGCGTAAAGGGGCGAACAGATAGTAAAACTTGCTCTAAAGCTTCTGGTTTATGCGCATAATCAATATAAACAGGCGCATTATTTTCTGCCTTTCCAACAAACTCTAACCGACCAGGTGCTCCTTGCAAAGTTTCAAGGGCAAAAAAAACTTTATCAGGAGAAATACCGGTTGCAATAGCTAATCCTGCCGCCACAAGCGCATTGGCCACCTGAAAATCTCCAGCTAAAGGCAAATCAAATGTATAAATCTTGTTTTCCACACGACACTCAATACACTGTTTTGAACGTTGATGTTCGACACGATTAATTGTGATAAAGTGTCCCTTCCGTCCAATTGTCAAGACCCGGCGGCGTGCTTGTGTAACAGAATCAATAACACTTTGTGAATAGACATCATCAGCAAAAATCAGAGCAGGAGCAGATACAGGCAAAAGTATATCAAACAACCGCATTTTAGCCCGCAAATAATCCTCTACCCCTGTGTGATAATCCATGTGATCTCGCCCTAAATTGGTAAAGGCCCCTGCTGTTAAACGGACTCCATCAAGTCGTCCTTGATCAAGCCCATGTGAAGAAGCTTCAAGAGCTGTATGGGTCACACCTTCATGAGAAATTTCACAAAGAAGACGGTGCAAGACGACTGGATCAGGTGTTGTAAGAGAACCATAATCATTTCGTTGAGGAGAAACAACACCAACCGTTCCTATACTCGCAGCACACAATCCAACATGAGTCCAAATTTGCCGGATAAAGGAAACAACAGATGTTTTACCACTTGTCCCCGTCACAGCAACAACCGTTTCAGGCTGAGAACCGTAAAAACGTGCTGCTGCCAACGCGAGACTATGACGAACATTCAAAACACGTAAAACTGGAACAGATAAATCCTCAAGAACAGCCTGACAATCCGTAACAATTGCACGTGCTCCACGCTTTATCGCATCATTGATATAATGTCTTCCATCTCCTTTTTTTCCTTGAACAGCAACAAAAACATAGCCCGGCAAGACTTGTCGAGAATCTGCGCTGATTCCTGTTATTTCCATTGAACAAAGTTTCTGATCTTCAAAACATTCTGTAAAAACTGTTCCAAATAACATAACGACGCACCTTTATATTCATTTTACCGTTGTTTAACAAAACTTGAAGGGCTCTTTTTACCTAAAAGAGACTCATATTCTTTTTTAAAATCGGGCTTTACACCAAGAAAACTCGCTGATCGACGAACAATATTAGCAAGCATTGGTCCAGCATTCATCCCTGCTGTTGCAGATTTTTTTCCCTCTTCTGGCTTAGGTTCATCAATAATTGTTAAAACAACATAAGCAGGATCATCAATCGGAAAAGCAGCCAGAAAACTATTGAAATTTTTTGTTTTAGAATATTTTCCATTTTCAACTTTCTCAGCTGTTCCTGTCTTTCCACCCACCCGATAGCCTTCTACTCTTGCATGACGTCCAGAACCAATATTACTATTTAATTGATAAAGGTAACGCATATTTTGACTTGTTTTGGCCTGCAAAACCTGTTTTGCATGGTGCAAAGTTTGTTCTTTTGTCCGTTTTAAAAATGTTGGCTCAATCAACCAACCACCATTCATTAAAGCAGCAGCTCCAACGGCCGTTTGCAAGGGTGTTGTTGCCATACCATGCCCAAAAGAAATTGTCATAGAATGGATATCCTTCCAATGATGTGGCACAATAGGATGCGCAACTTCAGGCAACTCTGTTGTGAGACGATCCAAAAGCCCCAATTTTCGCAAAAAATCACGATGTTTATCAATCCCTATCGTTAATGCCTCTTTAGCAGAGCCAATATTGGAAGAATAAATAAAAACCTCCCATAACGTTAAGGGACGATTTTTCCCATGAAAATCATGAATCGTATAGCCACTACTTACTTTTATGGGCTTTGAAGCATCAATAATACTGTTTAAATGAAAATATCGGAATCAAGAACCATGGCTGTTGTAAAACTTTTAATGATCGATCCCATTTCAAAAGTTCCAGCTGTCATCCGATTAAGACGATCACTTTTTAAAGCTTCAATAGGATTTCCAGGATCAAAATCTGGTAGTGATGCCAAAGCCAAAACTTCCCCCGTATGGATATTTAAAATAACAGCGCCTGCTGCAATAGCTTTATAACGCTTCATAGCCTGAATAAGTTCATCATGAACAATTGCCTGAACACGCACATCAATCGAAAGCTGAACGTTTTTTAATGATTCTTCCATAGCAAGACCAGCAGCACGCAGAGCACTCAACCCCGTATCATCGATATATTTTTCCATACCTGCAATGCCCTGATTATCCACATTGACCATGCCAAGAATATGAGAAGTTATAGGTCCATTGGGATAAAAACGACGAATTTCAGTCCGAAAACCAATTCCAGGAATACCAAGAGCCATCATTTGAGTCTTCTGCATGGGAGTTAACCCACGCTGTATCCAAGAAAAACCGGTTTTTCTTTTTAAACGCTTATAAGTTTCCTGCCAATTCAGATCAGGTAAAACTGTTGAGAGCAATTCAATTGTTTCATCCACATCAATAATACGTCGTGGCTCAGCAAAAAGTGAATAGGTTTTAATATCTGTTGCTAATAAACGACCATTACGATCAACGATATCAGGCCGTGCCATCAATGGAAGAACGCCTGGTCCCTTAGCTTCTTCAATTTGTCCACCTTCCAACCCGTAAGAAATAAGGCAAGCCCCCATGATACCGTATAAAATTAAAAAGCAAAACAACGAAAAAAGCAAACGGGAACGACTAGAATAGGGACGATGAACAGAAACATCATGATCATTCAATGAACTCTTTAAGCGCTTTTTTTTCTTTGAGAATAAAAAAGGCAACTTCATTGCTGTACACCTTTTTGAACAACCCGATTGACTTGAGAAGTCCGATTATGTGCCCAAATATCCTGATTATCTTCCAAGATATTTTGTTTAATTATTTCTTCAATGGGATCATGTTCTCGTACCGGAATGTCTTTAAACTCCACGATTTGAAGTGGCTGTATAACCTCTAACCCAAGTTCTTTTTGATAACGTTTCGCAAGTTTTTGCATACGTGAAGGCTTTATCATGACAGCCCACTCAGCATGAAGCAAACTCACCGTATTTTTTGCTGCAGCAATTTCACGCTCAAGATGACGAACCTCGCTCATTCGTTTTTGAACATCATATTTTACCTTATAAGTAAGCCCTGCCATACAAATCATAATCATCACTAAAATCATATCAAATGTACGGAAAACTGTCATTTCTTGCCACCTTCAAAACTGGCAATTTCTGCTAAACCAAATAATTTCATATCTTCTGCAAGAGCCTCTGCGTCAGTTCGCACCCCCATACGTAATCTTGCAGAACGTGAACGAGGATTTTGCTGTAACTCCTCTTTATTGGCTGTTATTCCTCCTTTAAACAAAGGGAAAAATGTTGCTGGCAAATGCTTTATTTCAGGTAAATAGCGTGACCTTATACATGCTCCAGAACGAGCCGAAAAAAATCTTTTGACCATACGATCTTCAAGAGAATGAAAACTGACAACCCCCAAACGGCCTCCAGCTTTTAAAACGCGTTCAGCAGCAAATAAACCACGTGCTAATTCGCCCATTTCATCATTAACATAGATACGAAGAGCCTGAAATACACGTGTTGCAGGATGAATGCGATCTCCTAGCTTACGCCCTACCAACGCTTCAATAGCATAGGCCAAATCACCTGTGCGCAAAAAAGGCTGAACAACACGACGCTTTTCAATCATTCGTGCAATGCGCCCTGCATAACGCTCTTCTCCTAATATCTTAAAAATACGCGCTAAATCCTTTGCTTTTAAACGATTGACAACATCGCTAGCTGTAAAACCCGTCTGAGCCATTCGCATATCTAAGGGACCATCTTTTTGAAAAGAAAATCCTCTTTCTGCTTCGTCAAGCTGCATTGAAGAAACACCGATATCCAAAATAACCGCATCCACCTTCTCTTCAACGACATGATCAAGCTTTGAAAATTCCATATGGATCAAACGAAGCCGTGGAAAAAATTCATCAACAAGAGATTGTCCCACACCAATGGCGTGAGGATCACGATCAAGAGCAATCACTTCCGCCCCTGCTTTTAACAAAGCGCGCGTATAACCACCCGCACCAAAAGTACCATCAATCACTTTTGCTCCAACCAATGGCATAAGCCCAGCCAAAACTGGCTGTAACAACACTGGAATATGGCGTTCAGCTCTTTGATCCTGTTTTGTCAAAATAATCCGTCTTGAAGTTATGCTGTTTCAAATCAACAGCGCTCTCATGGCAACCGTTACCAGAATAACCTAACCCTCAACTTTCATATTAATCACCATGAAAGAAAAAAAATTAAAGATATTCCAAGACACATCCTAACGTATTATACTTAACGAAATGTTATAATTTTTAAAACACTCTTTAATTCAAGTGTTCATTTCAAACGCAGACTCCATAAAAGACCATATGTTATTGATCATAAAAAATATTGCGTATCATCCATGAAATATCAGTCGGCCTATAAGCCGGGTTCTGTAGTAAAGCTTGTGCTTTACATGGCAACCATTCATCTGGGACGGATGTTACCACCCGCCTCGTGCAACCTACCCGAATGACTCGCCCGGAAATCGGCTGCAAATTAAATCTTGCACGTCATTTCTATTTGGTCTTGCTCCCGGTGGGGTTTACCTTGCCACATTCATTACTGAATGTGCGGTGGGCTCTTACTCCACCCTTTCACCCTTACCTATAAAAATAGGCGGTTTACTTTCTGTGGCACTTTCCCTAGGGTCACCCCCGCCGGGTGTTACCCGGCACCGTTTTTCCATGGAGCCCGGACTTTCCTCACCTGCCGCTTTTCAGCATTGGACAAGCGCGGCTGCCCAGCCGACTGACGCATTAATTTATAAAACATTTTCTGCTCCGTGAAAATAGCATCTTAAAATATTTTATAGTCAATCTCTTTCATAAAGAGATTCTTATTTTAATGAAGCCAAATACATTTTCACTTTTGCGCAATATTTTGCTGAAATGGAATTCATTTTTTTTGCTGCATGACCCGCGTTATACTTAAGGATTGTACCACACGTACTTCCACCACTGAGTTTATATGCCCGCGCTAAATAACGCATACCATATTCAAGATTGGTCGCAGGATCGTACAAATCTTTTACAGAACCACTAAAGCCCAACCCTCGTGCCGTAGAGGGTTTTATTTGCATCAAACCTATTTCGCCCGCTGCCCCTTTTATGCGCGCCTTATAATTACTTTCAACTTTTACAACAGCATGTGCTAAATTAACGGGAACATTATGCTTAGTTGCAAGTTTCTGAATAAGGAACTCATAAGGACGAGTAGGTGTTTTAGAACCAACAATCTCTGAGCCTTCTTTTGATTCTGCAATATTTAAGGCACTATGAGTCCAGCTTATATCAAATATAAAAAATACAGCACACGCTGTATTTAACAAGATTTTCAAAAATTGCATTTTCTTTCTCTTCACAACATTCTCAAATTCTATCCGCAAATAATTTGCGAGCACATTGTACAAAAAAAGAAAGCAAAAGAACGGCTTTAAAAAGGAAATACTAAGACAATTTCAAGATAAAACCCTGTAGCAAAAGAAAATCTCTTTATGCACAAATTATAGATCTCTCTATATCATAAAATAAAAAAAATAAAGAGACTATATTTAATCTTATAGTATATTCAATAAAATGATATACTCTATGCATCTCTATTATTGCTGTTGTATCACTCAGTTTCTATAGTACAAAAATAGCAATTTAAATAGACATAATATTTTTTACAAATAATGATTAAATTCTTTATTAAGATCAATTCCACAAAGCAATAGAGACAAGACAATCTTTACCCAAGCCCATCGATATTGCAAAAATTTCACAAAAAATAAAAACCGTTATCAGTGCTTCCCACGCGCCAATAAATACCCACCATACTCTTTATACTCCATAAACCATCAACCAAAGCCAATCTCAAAACCTATCATTGTGCATAAAAAGCTCATAGATATATAAAATATCTCATATTCTTTACGCATTCAAAATATTACAATAGCCTTTGATATTTGAAATGACTCAAAGAAGCTTTTTACTCCTTTCTAAAAAGAACTTTTATCCACAAAGTCCCTTGCTTTGTGTTGTGCAACAACTGATTTTGATTGCTTTAACAGATTGAAAACGAGAGAATTTCACAATATTCGAAATTCTTACTTCACATGTAAAATGATAAATGACCGTTATAAAATAATACCTTAGAAAAAATCACATCCTGCTTTGTTCCAACAACAAAGCTTAAGGATTATTTTTATCTGTTTTTTAAATTCTCGAAAATGCAATCCCCTCAAAGCCTTTTGAAGAAAAATGGACCTCCCATCCTCATCCAAATATTTTTTGCTTTATCCCAAATTAACATCTTATCACCACGCTGCATCTCCAGAAACCATACACATGAATCAACATCCTAAAATCTGCGAGAAAAAGGAGACTCGAGCCTTTTGAGAATTTTCTATCTTCCCTATCAAACAAAAAAATAACGGGCATATAAAATGCGCTTAACGTGTTTTGTTACAGCAATTCATGCCTTTTCTTTTCTGCAAATGAGAGTTTTCAGATTATTATCCCTTTATGAAAATACTGCCTTGATTTGAGCTGTTTTTATTCCTTTTGTTATTTTAGCCATTGATAATGGGAATTCATCTGAAGCGCCATCGATAAACTTGCGACCACTCTTATAATGATCGCAACCTTATTTTTACTTTGATTGATTACCTTCCAAATAAGATAATTTTTCTAATTATCTTACAAATTAATTATTTCCCTCGCGCTTTGCAAAACTTTACGAAAAGCTCTGCTCCTTAAAATCAAACCCAAAAGCGCGATTAAAAAAATAATTAAAAATAAGCATTCGCAATAGCTGGACGAAACATCGCTTTTGAAAGAGCCATAGCAAAAGTTTCACCAAATTTGTGAGCCTGCTCACGACTCTGACCATTTTCAGAAGCAAATGAAACCGCAACGCGATGCATTCGCTCAACAAACAGCTCTTTTTGCTGGGGACTCATCTCAGAAAGACGCTCAATAACATCTGGAAAAGCTGTCGCCCATCTCTCTAGCAACAACTCCTCTGTTACCTCAACCTGCTGAAAAGAAGAAGTATCGCCAGGAAAAAACTTGTGAACAACAACCCTGCGAGAAGTAAAAATGCTAAAGCCAAAAATAAGAAACACAAATAAAATTAAAGCAATACGACCGGAAAAAAATCCCATTATCTCTTACCTAAAGATCACAGAATCAAATACACATCTCCTTTATAGCACTTAATGATTTTTCAATAAAGAAAAACTCTCATCATTGAAAATGAACTCGATAACACTAACCACTCAATAAACTCTTATCCCCCTAGATACAACATACTACACAACAGTAAATGCCATGCCTTTTAAGGCTCTTGAGAACACCTTACAAAACCCTAAAAATAATTTACAAAAAAACCTGACTGAGGAAATCCTCAGTCAGGCCAGACAATCTAGGGGATCCACGCGGGGGGGGGGGAGGAGGTTCCCCGATCGTCTTCTCGCACCAACCACTAAAATAGCCGATGCAATATTCTTGCTATGGAATAAAATGCTTTAAACAACAAGGAATTCTTATCATCTTCTATGCAAAAAAACACAAAAGAATTATAAATTGTTTAAAAATGGTAATATTTAGGCAAAAAAAATTCAAAATGACCCAATTTGAAGCAATTTTTATTCCAAGAAACATCAATCAGAATCGACAGCCACTGTTAATTTTTATAATAATCTCTTTCACAACTCTGGTGATCATAATAAAAAAATAAGTAATCTGTATATATTTACCTTATAAAAATAAAATGCAGAATCACTTGCCAACAGCGATCACCACAAAAAAGTAGTTTTTAAATATTATACGATAACAGCAGAAATATCTGTTCAAAAGAGCATATGAATTATTTTAATAAAAACAATAAATTAAATAGAAAAAGCCCTATCTATCGTCATGAAAATTTCTGAAAATGACTCTTTAAAGTATTGTCAAATCTCTTACGCAACAACGTCACAATGACGTCAATGAAGAATTTAAACAGCTTACGAAAAAACGAGAATTCTGAAGGTATTTATTTCGAATCATGCCCTATGATCATTCTTAATTGCGATAAACTATCTCACAATAGCCTACACATCCCTATAAAATCAGAGAATAAAGCACGTTAACGAACACGACTTATGCAAAATCTACTCGTTTATCTTTGATATCATCAACCAATAAACGTGGATCACGAGCAAGCCAAAGTGTAACCGCGCACTCCTCATTGTTTTTATTTTGTATAGGAGTAAGATGGATCGCTTGTTCTAAAACAAGTCCCGAATTTTTAAGCCATTGTTCTATTTGTAAAGCCGAAAATCCAAGACGCGTATGCACTTGATCAGAATGTGAGGATTCAGCTTTATGATAACAAAAGTCCACGATCAATAAACGCCCATGAGGACGCAAAATACCTGATATCTTATGAAGAACCATTTCAGGATTTTCAAAAAAATGTAAAACCCAATGAAGAATGACTAAATCAAAAGTTATATCTCCAACCGGCAAATGTAAAACATCACGATCAAGCACAATTTCAATCGCATGCGTATAAAGACCAGAAAACAATTTTAAGACAGAATCTCCACCTATTCCAATATTCAGCATCGTCTCAAATGGCTTATCACCTACGATTTTAAGTAAAGCATTTTCCACACCATGATCTGCCATATAGAATGATCGTAAGACATCCCATTGCAACGTATTTTGTAAAAAATGCTGCCTTTTTGTTTTTTGACGCTGCTTTTTGACATCCTTCAAACGTTCTAAATCATGCGCTAACAACACATCGTGCTTTGGCAAAGCCGAAAGAATGCCCTTCACAATGTCTTTACCCCAAAAGTCATGACAAAGCTTAAAATAAAGACAACCTCCCTTCTGATAACGCTCAATCAATTGTGCTTCGTACAATAAACATAAATATCGTGATATACACGCTTGTGACTGATCCAGGATAAAAATAAAATCAGGGATTGTTAAATCTCCATGATACAAAAGCCTAAGAACACGTAAATGGCTCACCTCTGTTACCGCTTTCAGCAGCACAATCATTGCATCTAAACTTGCACTTTTTTTCATCATTACCCCTTAAACTCTCCTATAAACATTTGTTTATAGGAAAAAAAGTCAAGCATAATGCGCATATTCTCATCTATTTCATTCCCACCATTTTATCATACTATGATAAAAAATAGGTTACCGTAAAAGACGAAGAGATCTTACCCCATTGCCCACAAATAATTATAATAAACTGATTTACAATAATTATTCATCATTTTTAATTTAAATAAAAGGCTTAAACTATCGTAATCTTTTCTCATTTCAAATCTATTCATGGTAAAACAATTAAACTATTCTCTTGCACCCCTGAAATGGCTGCCGATGAACAGAAAACACAGACAACGAGTGAAATGCTTCTTACTAGCTATCTCAAAACAAAAATTATCCAACATTGGGAGAGAATAAATAATAAGATGGTTTCAGCTTGTAGCTTTTTAAATAAAGAGGCTAATGCTCAACAACCAGAGCACAATACACTTTCCATAAAAAGATTTCTTCCTTTCATAGCAATTTTACAAGAAAGGACAGCTCTATATCATAAGTAGAATAGCTTTATTGACGTCATAGGCTCATAAAGAGCCTCTCCTCTTTCCAATGAATAAACACTTCCACACAATACACACAACGTTATTGATGAAATAATAAACCCAAAATACACGAGCTTTTCAATTAAAGAATTCTAGCGTGTAAGAGGCTTATAATTTGCGTGCTTAGGGTTAAGAGATTCAGGCCCAAGACGGCGAACTTTATCAGCCTCATATTCAGCAAAATTACCTTCAAACCATTCCACATGGCCATCACCTTCAAAGGCTAAAATATGCGTTGCTAATCGATCAAGAAACATACGATCGTGCGATATGATCACTGCACAACCAGCAAAATTTTCTAATGCATCTTCCAATGCACCCAATGTTTCAGTATCAAGGTCATTTGTCGGCTCATCAAGAAGAAGCACATTTCCACCCTCTTTTAGAAGTTTTGCCAAATGGACACGATTGCGCTGCCCTCCTGATAAATTTGCCACTTTCTGCTGCTGATCAGCCCCCTTGAAATTAAAAGCCCCGCAGTAAGCACGACTATTCATCTCATATTTGCCTAACTTAATAATATCATTTCCCCCAGAAATCTCCTCCCAAACAGTTTGATCACCCGCCAAGGAATCGCGACTCTGGTCCACATAACTCATGTGAACTGTTTCACCAATACGTATTTGACCTGAATCGGGCTGTTCTTGTCCTGTCAACATTTTAAACAAGGTCGACTTTCCCATACCATTGGCCCCAATAACACCGACAATGCCTCCAGCAGGAAGTTTAAAAGAGAGAGAATCAATCAACATACGTTCTCCATAAGCTTTAGAGAGATGATCAACTTCAATGACAACCTGTCCCAATCTTTCTCCAATAGGAATAATAATTTGCGCCTCTCCAGGACGACGCTCACGTGCCGCCTGAACCAACTCATCATAAGCTTTAATCCGCGCTTTTGACTTTGCTTGTCGCCCTTTTGGACTAGAAGCAATCCATTCTTGCTCACGTGATAAAGCACGTTGACGCGCAGCCTCTTCACGACCTTCTTGAGCCAAACGCTTTGCTTTAGCTCCCAAATAAGCAGAATAGTTCCCCTCATAAGGGATAGCTCTACCGCGATCTAACTCCAAAATCCACCCCGTAACATTGTCGAGGAAATAACGATCATGGGTTATCAAAAGCACAGCACCAGGATATTCACGCAGATGCCTTTCAAGCCAAGCCGTCGTTTCAGCATCTAAATGGTTTGTCGGTTCATCCAAAAGCAACAAATCAGGTTTTGACAACAGCAATTTACAAAGCGCTACACGCCGCTTTTCACCACCCGAAAGTTTTGTCACATCCCCCTTAGCTGGCGGACAACCAAGAGCAGCCATCGCCATTTCTACTTGACTTTCTAAATCCCAAAGATTCTGACTATCAATAATATCCTGAAGCTGTGCACTTTCATCAGCCGTTTTCTCGCTATAATTCATCATCAATTCGTTATAACGCTCAAGAATGGCCTGTTTATCTGCAACCCCCTCCATCACATTACCACGCACATCTTTGCTTGCATCAAGTACAGGTTCTTGTGGTAGATAGCCACAACGCGCTCCTTCAGAAAGCCATGCTTCTCCCGTATATTCCTTATCTAGCCCAGCCATAATACGTAAAATAGTTGATTTACCTGCACCATTTGGTCCTAAAATACCGATCTTCGCATCTGGATAAAAAGACAAATGAATATTTTCTAAAATTTTTTTATTGCCGTAAAACTTGTTAAGCCCAGCCATATGATATATAAATTGACGTGCCATAAATTTCTCTTTACATTATGCGATATTAAAGATTAGGATTTTGAAAAAATTGCTTTCGCTTTTTGAAACTGTACAGTAAATAAAGCTTACATCGTCTCAAAAGCTTTTCGTTTTAA
>NZ_HE997987.1:36163-39458 GCF_000312585.1 Bartonella queenslandensis AUST/NH15 | reverse complement strand
ATCCATCTCTTAGAGTAGAAAAAGCACAGCTTATCCTTAGAAAAGGCTATAATAAAAAAATGGACAGCTATTCTGCTTTTCTTGAAAATGATCAAAAAACACCAACAGGCTTACAAGTTTACCTTAAAGCACACGGTTTTACCAAGCTCGTTATGTGTGGTTTAGCAACGGACTTTTGTGTTGGATTTTCTGCTCTTCACGCCATACAATGTGGTTTTAAAGTCAGCGTTTCATTAAATGCCTGCGCTGGTATTGATGTAAATGAATCCCTCAACACAATGCTTAAAACGATGAATGAAGCTGGTGTCGAACTGTTAATGGTCTCCTAAATATTGTTTCTGACTATCTATTATAAAGAAATAAATTATTCTCTTACACATCACAAAAATGGAAATAAAAATCATTCCAGAAAGCAGAAAAAATGCTTCTTATGAATCGTTAAATATAAAAGCTGTCGTCGTACTGAAAGCTGGTAAAAATTATAGCGCCCTTTTGCACCGTGTATTTAAGTCAAAGTTATCTAAAAGATTTTAAATTATTCCCTTCATGGAAAGAATCATGCCATGGATTCAGCTTTAAAATAATGACGTCAATCAAGAAAAACAATAGCACTTTGTTTTGCATGAAAGTCCCCTTCTATTAAGGATATACGATAAACAAAAGCATGAAATTTTCATTACTTAAGATGCAACATGTTTCTCCAATTGACGATGCTTAAAACGAATCGAGGAATACAATGCCATTCCAATAATACAAACTCCCACAAGTCCTGTTAAGACTTCAGGAACCGGTATAATTGTTTGCAGATACATAATTACGGCAAGAACTAAAATTGCATAAAAAGCACCATGCTCCAAATAGCGATAATGCAACAATGTCCCTGATTCGACCAACATAATTGTCATAGAACGAACGTAAAATGCACCAATACCAAGACCAATCGCGATAATAAAAAGGTTATGGGAAAAAGCAAAAGCACCAACCACACCATCGAAAGAAAAACTCGCATCAAGAACTTCTAAATAAAGGAACGCCCCGAGTCCCCCTTGAGCCACTGTCGTTAAAGTCTTTTTAGGAGCATCCAAGAGATGACTGACAGCTTCAACACCTATAAAAGTCAAAAGCCCATAAAGGGCTGCTAATAAAAAAGTGACTTTATCTTCCGCAACAATCTGCCCTGACACGAATAAAATCAAAATCAAAACAATTGCAATATCAATCCCAGCAAACGCTCCCAATTTTTGAGCAAATCTCTCTATAACCTTAAGCCAATGCACTTCTTTTTCAGAATCAAAAAAATATTTTAAGCCAACCATCATAAGGAAAGTTCCTCCAAAAGCAGCAATTCCCATATGTGCATCGGTCAAAACTTCGGCATATCGATGGGGTTCTCCTATCGCTAATTTAACGGCCGCAATTGGATTAATCCCAACAGCAACGACAACTACCAACAACGGAAAAACAATCCGCATCCCAAATACAGCGATCAAAATACCCCATATAAGAAAACGACGACGCCATAACGGCTCCATTCGACCAAGAACACGTGCATTGATAATAGAATTATCAAAAGATAAAGAAATTTCTAAAATCCCTAAAACACAGCAAATAAAAAAATATTTAAGAAAGCCAGTAATGCTTCCCGTTTCAAACCAACCAATAACCCCTCCTAAAAAGACACCAATAATCGTGAAAAAAAAGCAAACCCAAAATAGCGTAATAGGGCCATGATTATTCCTCAAAATTTATTTTCTCATTCATCTACAGTACACAGATAGTGCAAATTGAAAGCTTGTATCTCTTTAAAGTTGCATCTCTTAATGCAGAGGTGTATAAAGTATATATGGTAAAGTTACATGAAAATTTTCTTAAAAAAAGCAAGAGACAAATGCGGTAAACAGAGATTTTTTTTGAAATAAATATTAATCATCAATACAATAGAGTTGAGAGATTGTTTTCTATCCATAAAAATAAAAAAATAAAGAAAAATTAAAACGATAAATATTGACATTATGTCATAGAATATTAATACATAGTGTGCTTTTATTATTTAATAATTTATACCATGATGATTTACTGAGGGAGATAATTCGTGGCACGTCCTGAAACTGAATCAAAAACCATATTTGGAAAACGTTTACGTTATGTACGTCTTGCTTTAGGTGATCCATCACGTGAAACCTTAGCTAAAAGTTTTAGCATGACAAAAAATTCTATTGCTTTTTATGAACGTGGAGAGAGAGAACCCAATCTTAGTGTCTTACAAACATACCGCACGTTATATGGTGTCAACATTAATTGGCTTTTAACCGGACAAGGGAAAATGTTTGACGCCGAATATACAAAGGGTGATTTTGACTGGAATTATTTTATTAAAAAAATTGAGGGACTAGAAGAAACACTTGCCAAGAGTGATCGTAATGAAAAACTAAATCAAGAAAAAATCGACAGCTCTTATGAAAAATTGCAGCAATATTTGTCAAGACAAGGTTTATCAAGCGGTTTTAACCCTAAAACTGCAACCTCTCTGATTGATATGAAAGCCAAAATGGCTAATTCTTATACCCTTAGCTTATTTATTGATTTACTCATTCGAAGCGTATCCCAAAAAGAAGTTATAGCGAATCAATAAACGTGTATTTTAAAAGAAAAAACAAGAAGCAATTAAACGTAACCAGTATGGAGGAAAGTATTCTTCCTTTTTCCATGCTGGTGGAAATTTGTGTGCTCTATAAAACTTATTTCTATAAAATAAAAGTATTTTTACTGTAAATGAACGTATAGTATTGTTAAATTAAAAGAAATAGTTTTATAGTATAAAATTCTCATTCACATCTTATTGACAAATTTTTTTTTCTTGTTAAAAAAATAATAGCTCTCATAGAAATATTTTTTAAGGTCAGAAAATTTAAGGGGAATATATTGACGACTTCCTATAGAGACATACATTAGTATTGGTAAATGGGTTAGTTGAGTATTTATCCTGAAAATTATCAGCTATTTTATGAGGTGGGAAACATGATTTTGAGGTGTTTCAAGGAGTTCACAATCAGTGGTATTGGCGTTTAATCTCGGGAGACGCACAAAAAATTGCTTTTTCTAGTAAAGGGTATCCAACAAAACAAGATATCTTAATGAATATTGAACAAATCAAAGAAATCACCCATAAAGCTTTTATCAGAGAACTGCAATCTTAACATTCTTCACCATTAAGATAAGGATTTAGTTTGTATAAATGGGAGTTTGAGTTACGTTTTTAATGAATAAAAAGGGGAGGTTTTTTTCAATGAAGAAA
>NZ_HE997987.1:21434-36031 GCF_000312585.1 Bartonella queenslandensis AUST/NH15 | reverse complement strand
ATTTTAAACATGTGTAAGTAACAGTTAAGTTTTTGCGGTATATATGTTTGTTTTTACATATAAGTGGTTTTTATAGCACCTATCAAGCAACCTTTCCTTCAAGTCTAGTGTCTTTTCATAGAACAAATGCCTACAAAGAGGAAATGAATCATAAATTAGGAATGTGATTTCTTTTCTAGATACCAATATCTTTTACGTTCATCTTCCTATTCTGTGTATCGGATAATCATGACCGACTTATCCCCTTCATCTTCATAAAAAAACAAATATCTTCTTCTTTTTATTATCATGCAATTTTTTATGCCTATTAATTGAAACTATCGCAACATTACATCTAAAACATAAAAGAAACGCGCCAAATTGTTTTCTACAATAATACAAATCACCATAACAATTACTGGATCGTATAGATACCCTTTTTTGATATCCTTTAGCATAGCTATAAACTGAAGTACCATCATAAACTTTTATTTTGCTGCCAACGGCTACCTTTTTATCAACTTTAACGATTTATAAATTATAGATCAGAGTAAACTTGAATATTCTTCTCCAATACAATCTCTCCACGAGCATCGTAATGGATTTCATAAAAGTCTATCTCTCTCTCATTATTTTCAATCCTTCTAACACTCCTCCAAATCCTTTAATGCATAAATTCGATGCACGATATGAATACATATCACTCTTTATCATCTTCAGATTTAAGCACTTTTTGATATTTCTTTTCGTTTTCTTCATATTTCTTAATTTGTTTTTTCAGTTTTTCAATTGCTTGCTCGCGTCTTTTAATCACCATATTCTGCTCTCTAAGAGCTCTATCTCGTTCTTCAGTCATCTTCATAGAATCCCTTAAAAACTCATGCTTGATCCTTCTGGATTCCTCTTTTAGAGCTTTAATTTGACTGCGATAATATAAAGCAAATCGAAATATAACCCCGCTGAACAACAAAACAACCATCATTGCTCCCAATAAAATTTCATTTATATTCATTTTGATCTCCTCTTATTGCCGCTCAAGTGACTTTAAAAATTTGTTTTGTTTCATCCTCCATCAAAAAAGAAGACAATAAACCACATATTCCAAGTGCGAATAATCACCCTCGGCATTCGTATTTTCTCTATTAAACAGTGATAAATGACGCAAAAAACACTCTGAAATCAGCTAAATCCAGATGCTCATACCAATTATTTGCGACATATTTCTTGATCTAAAATATAAAAAATAAGAAACTTCCAACAAAACGAACAACGTGATAAAATCAATACTCACCTTCCTCGAAACTTTCCTTTCTTCTTTTACGCCATGTGGAATATAGATGCATGTGGGAGCTTTTTCATTATTACAAAAATTACAAAAATCCTCTGTGTTACAAAGCATAGATTTTCTATAAAAGTTTCACCTTCCCACAAATCGTTACATCAGCACAAACCAAAGAATCCCTAAAAACACGAGACTTTCTATAATCACGAGTATTACTACAAACTTCAATATATTGAGTATTCAAAATTTGCCCCAAAACGACTACATTCGTGTAAACATATGCCCCTCGACTCATATTCAAAGGACAATAAAGTTTGCTCTTTCATAAACATGCAAATTCTTTCAAATCCCTAGACAACCATATATTAGCGCATTGTCATAAACAAAAATATCCTCAAAAACACAAACTTTATTATCAACCATCGTATTATCAAAATACCCTCCCATCCCAATAAGAGCATTGGTCGCGTGTATCACATTGCGCCAAACAACCACCTTCATGCCCCCAATTATTTTTGTGTTCTATAAAAACACCAAAACCACTTTTTTTGATATTTTTTTTTGATGTTTCCAAAGTTTTTGAACGCATACATACGACATACCATTTGATAGTGACCTAATTTATTACAATAAGAGAGAAATAGGCTTTTCTAACCTATGAATTTATGTTTTTTTCTCCAACGACGATCTTGTCTCTTAAGGCTGTAAAGCTTCGTTATATGCTCACAATACCGGCTTAACACAGAATTTTTACAAATGCTGATGTTGGGGTATATCTTGATTTATAATGCTGCTACGTATACTATCATAGCGACATCTCATGAACATACGCGTGCGTATCACCGTTTCCGGTATACGTGCTGATTTCTTTACAACCATGGAACTAAGGAACCATTTTTATTGATTCGAATCTAAAAGTGTATGGGGACATTTTGTTATTAGTTAAAAGCAACTCTATATGCTTCATTAGCGAAGAGCTACGCATGGATATTTTCACGCTCCTTGTATCATATATATTCTGGATTCGCGACGCAATATTAACGCTATAGCGTAAATGTGTAAAGGTCTAAAAATGACAAAGACTGAAAAAGATTGGTTCCAACGCTTAATTGAATTGATAAAAAGTGACGGACGAACGATGATCGAAATAAGCAGAGCAGCAGGCTGTGGACAAAACTATGTCCAACAAATGATAAAAGGAGGAAAAAGACCTTCAGTCGATAAACTTATGGCTATTCTAAATACACTCGGAAATGCAAGTGCCATATATGTCATAACTGGCTTCAACATCTCCGATGAAGACTTAAAACTTATAGCTTTGATTTCGTCTGGAGATAAAAAGAAGATTGAAGCTTTAAATGTTCTGTTGAATGAGAAGCAGTTGTAGAATTTTCTACTCTATCCAATATCGCTTGCTTTTGAGATGTCGATAAAGACTCCCATTTCACAATAATATCAGATAAAGCCGTATCAAATTTTTGATCATTCTTCATAATCATACTCCGTGTTGTCAAACCATATAACGCTAAAGCGTTTAAATATATCTCATACCTTAGAAAAAAATATTTGCAATAGGCAGTATGGAAGCAATTGTGTACAAACTGATTTTATAAAATCAGATAAATTTTTATGCGTTATATACCATGGTGAAACAGAAAGCATTGCTCGATCCAGACCTTCTTATGAAAATTGGTATGATCTATCAACAACGCGAATAATGTTACATAAATCTTATGATTCGGACTGATAACAAATTAATGCGAAAATATCCATGAAGATACTCCTGAACTCTTTTATAAGAGAACACGAAAAAGCTTATTCCAAAAGAAAATATAATCACAATTTTATTCTACATAGCACCATCTATGTTTTTAAACGATATTGCAAAGTAAGAATATAACAATTTATAGGAATAAGTTCTTATAGACAGTCCCACCTACCTAAAGAAGTGAGTAACGCATTTACAAGGCAACCTCCCCTCTGCAAACACTCTTTAAAGACTGATTCTCTATCATGACAATGTTAAAAAGATAAAATGAATCATCACCCATGATCTCCGTACATAAATTGCAAAATTTACAACAAAGAAGAAATTCTCTCACGTAAATGAAGCATTATGATTTTTGAAGAAGAAGGAAAGTTTTCCAACAAAAAATCACTTCCCTTACCAGTCATTTTGCAAAAAAGAGAAAACTCTTTTCACAAACAATACGTGAAAATTTTAAGCAACATAAAAAAGAGCAAAGTTTACCGAACATTTCCAATGCCTTATGAGAGTAAAATCGCAAAAGATCTTGTAACTTCAATAACAATTTGAATGACATAAGAACTACAATTTGAGCATTAGATAGAAAGCATACAATGGTAAAAAATATCAACAAATACTACCATCGTTACTCCCATGCCTCCTATAAACGTCTCTCATGCCCTTTCATATACAATCTCTTATCATGATGATATTATTCAAACATCTCAAAAACGTAAAGATCATTCAAAAAAGTAGATTTACACTCTCTGTTTTTCAGGACTTTTGTTATGAACAAGCACAGCTCACCTCACGAAAGCGCTACCCCCCTGCTTTATGAAAGACATCATATAGAAGAAGTAGAAATAGCATAATGAATTAAGAAGTAAACAGCACCCCATATCAACTTAACCAAGATGCCTCAATGTTGTAAATAAAGATGTTTCTTTGACGAGACCGAAGAGTATATCATCATTTTTATTAAAGTAACTTATAGAAAAATCCTGTAACAAAAAAAATGACAAAAGAACTCAGAACAAACGGAGAAATAAATCAAAAGAATGAAAGATGCAAAATCTCCAAACTTTTACGAAGCTATTTATTTTCCTATTCAACACTTCCCTATTGGTGGGCCCGGAGGGACTCGAACCCCCAACCAAGCGGTTATGAGCCGCTGGCTCTAACCAATTGAGCTACAGGCCCCACATAGGTGGTCTTTCTCTAAACTAAAATGCTCTATGATACAAGAGCTGACCCAAATTATAACCCATCTTTTTTCTCTTTTCTATTGGTTTTTTTTCTAACGCCCTAATTTCTTTACAAGAACTCTCAAAAATGAGAGAATAGTGATGACAAATGTAAAGGAATAGATATGATAGAAAAGAAAACTCAACCACTGAAGAGCTGCTCTTTGGTTAAAATAGCCATCTTCACATTCACACTCTTAGCCGCTTCATTGGCGGGCGTACATGCTTATGCTGAAGACAATAAAAGAGGTGCAACGATTACAGTGACTGCAACTGGGGAGAGTCAAGCCGCACCGGATATGGCAATTATTAATCTCGCCGTTGTTAATGATGATAAAACTGCTCAAAAAGCATTAGCCACGAATAATCAATTTATGAATGATATTGTAAATGCCTTTAAAAGCAATGGCATCCAAGCAAATGATTTACAAACATCGGGCTTATCTATTTATCAATCCCATCCCGATAAACATCACGAAAAAAAGAATAATGAAAATCTCTATCATGTTTCCAATTCTTTAACCGTACGCATTCGTGATCTTAGCAATGCGGGTAAAATCTTTGACCAAGCGATGACAATGGGGGTTAATTCAGTAAATGGCATTACTTTTACCAACGCAGATACGAAGCCATTTTATCAAGAAGCACGTAAAAAAGCCATTACTGAAGCCATTGAAAAAGCGCAGACAATAGCACAAGCTGCCGACTTAAAATTAGGAAAAATTATTGAAATTCATGAAAAAGATGATTACTACCACCCAACACCGCGTCTCATGAGTAGAGCAGCAAGTGCAAGCTACGCAGATACAAATTTTGCAGGGGGTGAATTAAATTATAATGTGACTGTCACTGTTGTCTTTGCGATCGATTAAATCACCAACCATTGTATAAAACGCTCATATCACTGGCTTTCACATAGAAGACCAGTAATATGGGTGAGGTAATCTTCTTCAGATGATAATTCATCTTCGTAGATCTCTATATATCCACGTGCAGAAATGTGTGCTTTATGCACCATCTGATAATCTCCTGATACCAATGGATGCCACCATGGGAGATCTTTTCCTTCATAAATTAACTTATAAGCACAACTTTCTGGAAGCCAACGCGCCGTTTTAATGGTTGTAATGTCTAATGATATACAATCTGGTACAATTGATTTACGATGAACATAGTCTCGACACTGGCAAGTTTCCCCATCTAAAAGACGACAAGCGATACTGGTTGCGTACAGATCACCCGTATCATCATCCTCAACTTTATGGAGACAACAACGACCACAGCCATCACAAAGGCTCTCCCACTCTGAGAAGGAAAGCTCTTCTAATTTTTTTACTTTCCAAAAAGGAGACTCTCCGCTCATAAACTCAGACACACCCTCTTAAGACAATCGATAAAAAAAGAAAAAATTAAAAGTTTAACTTTTATAATTCCATCTATTTCTGTCTCTTAAAAAATTCAACTCAATGTGTAGCACTTCATAGAATTTTCTTAAAATTTATCTGAAAAAAGAACGTATTCAAAAAATAGCGCATATCAATGAACATAACCTCTTTAAAAATTCCTTTATAAACGGACAAAGAATGAAATGCGTTACCCTAAAGAGATAGAATAATTCTGCAAAGAATAGACCTTTCTCATCAAAAAGACAGTACGCTGCACTATTAAATGTATTTTTGAGATATCCCATCTCTTAAGAAATGCATCGCTCTAGCTAAAATAATATTTTGTCATTCATTTCTTGAAAGCCCCGCTCTACTCTCTATTTTATAACCACTCTTTGTCCTATATCTATCCTTTTGCGATAAAGAGATACAAAGCCCCACAGTTACGAAAAACGTTAAATACCGTCAACTTTCTAGATTATTCAAAGTTTTCCCATATTTTTCTCAAAAAATCATCCAAGCATACTGTAACAAACCTCTTCCTCCATGGAGAAGAAAGAGGAAATGATTTCAAAACACCAATGCCTTTATTTAAGAATCGAGAAAACTGCGTAATTTTCGTGAGCGGCTAGGATGCTTTAATTTACGAAGTGCTTTTGCCTCAATCTGACGAATACGTTCTCTTGTAACTGAGAACTGTTGTCCCACTTCTTCCAAGGTGTGATCTGTATTCATTCCTATCCCAAAACGCATCCGCAAAACACGTTCTTCTCGTGGTGTTAATGAAGCAAGAACGCGCGTTGTCGTATCTCGAAGATTAGCCTGAATAGCTGCATCAATGGGTAATAATGCATTCCTATCCTCAATAAAATCTCCCAAATGGGAATCATCTTCATCACCAACAGGCGTTTCAAGTGAAATCGGTTCTTTTGCAATTTTAAGAACCTTTCTCACTTTTTCTAACGGCATAGAAAGCTTGCTAGATAATTCTTCTGGTGTCGGCTCTCGCCCAATTTCATGGAGAATCTGACGGGAGGTACGAACGATTTTGTTAATTGTTTCAATCATATGAACAGGAATACGAATAGTGCGTGCCTGATCTGCAATTGAACGCGTAATAGCCTGACGAATCCACCATGTGGCATAAGTTGAAAATTTGTAGCCACGCCGATATTCAAACTTATCCACCGCTTTCATCAAACCAATATTGCCCTCTTGAATAAGATCAAGAAACTGCAAGCCACGATTAGTGTATTTTTTGGCAATTGAAATAACAAGACGTAAATTAGATTCAACCATCTCTTTTTTTGCAATTGTTGATTCGCGTTCACCTTTCTGCACCTGCATAACAATCCGGCGAAACTCACCAATCGAAATAGCCGTCTCTTGTGCAAGATTTTGTATTTCACTCCGCAATTTTTGAATTTCTTTTGCTTCACGCATTGAAAATTCTTTCCAACCCGGAGCAGGCAAAGCGGCAATATAATTCATCCAATTAGCATCCAGTTCACGTCCTTGATACTCTCTTAAAAAATCGTCATGACCAATACCATAACTGTTAGCGATTCGTTTGAGCTTACCTTCGTTATGAATCAATCTCTTATTGATGTCATAAAGCTGTTCAACCAAAGATTCGATACGATTTTGGTTCAAAGAGAGAGATTTTACGGCTTGAATCAACTCACCCTTTAATTGAATATATTTTTTCTTTTGAGCAGCTGTAAGAGCCCCCTCTTTACGCTCTGCCAAACTGCTTTCAACATGCTGATCTTGTAATTTGCGTAATTTTACATAGGTCTGAGCAATAAAATCCAATGTTTCCATAACTTGAGGACAAAGCTCATTTTCCATTGCAGCAAGAGATAAGTTAACATCATCATCGTCTTCCTCATCATCTTCTTCAATGCCTCTTTCTCCTATATTTTCCCCCATATTACGCATACCAGAAGACATATTTTCTTCTTTGATCTTATCGACTTCACTTCGCTCAATAACAGGGGCCTGCTTTGCTTCTGGCCCAGCATAAGTGGTTTCGAGATCAATAATTTCACGAAGAAGAATACGCTGTTCTTTTAACTCATCACGCCAGATAATCAGGGCCTGAAAAGTCAAAGGACTCTCACAAAGCCCTGCAATCATTGTCTCACGCCCTGCTTCAATACGCTTGGCAATGGCAATTTCACCTTCTCGTGAAAGAAGCTCAACAGCTCCCATCTCACGTAAATACATACGCACCGGATCATCCGTACGATCTGTTACTTCGCGCTTACTCGTTGACGTTGCAATTGCGTGGCTAGAAGCCTCGACTAAGTCTCCCCCCTCTACCGCAATTTCTTCTTCATAATTTTCAGACTCGACTTCATTCTCATCATCGACAACATTAACCCCCATCTCAGAGAACATCGCCAAAATATCTTCAATTTGTTCGGATGTAACCTCATCAGAAGGAAGAACAGCATTGAGTTCATCCATCGTTACATAGCCATTTTTTTTGGCAAGTTTAATCATTTTCTTGATGGCATCATCAGAAAAATCAAGAAGAGGACCATCCAAACTCGCTTGGTTCGTTACTTCCGCATTATCTTTCTGTTTAACCTTTGTTGCCATACCATAACTCCACTCGATCACCTCATAGTTTCCATATAATCATAGTTTCCATGTGACCAGTTTTTTTGTTCTCACTTATAAATCAACCAATAGCTCCTCATATATACTTCCTTTTAAGAGATTACTATTGGAAAGAATACATTTTGTATACGCTCTATCATCCAGACAAAAACGCGGGAAAACTCCCGAAGTTTCCCCGACTCCTCTCAGCCCTTCTGAGATAATCTCTGTACCCCATCGTAAGAACCAATTTCCCGCTTTTCCTAAAATTTAATTGTCATCTTAATGAATTAACCGTTATCTTTATGAAAATGTCACTCCACATAAACTTCCTCAACTAAAATTTAAGTGACTGATTCGCATTAAAAAAGCGAATCATTTTATCGTATCTTGTGTATTCCCATCTATTTTTTCATCCAACCAACTTCCAAATCCTTCAATTAACGCTTCTGTTGCCTGCATCTGCTCCAGCTCATTTTTTGTCTCACGAAGCAGATCAAAAACCTCACTCTTAGGATTTTCTACAAGTTGCTCTTCAATATCCTGTAACCTCTTATGTAGGTGGTGTTCATGAAGATGCAAGTAGACAGCTTGTTTTAATATAGCACGCGCATCTTCTATGGAAGCTCCCCCAAAGATAATACGCATACCAATATTTTGCACAAGATGTTTCATACGTTCTAATAAAGCCTTTTGCCCTCTTTTTTCTAAGAATGCAACCATTGTCTCTTTATCATGAAACGGCTGATCCCCAAGAATTTCCAACATCGTTTGGTGAAAACAGATTAATTGTGTATTTTTTAATTCTAACGCACAGAGAATCTCAAAATTTTCATGCCATAACTCAGGATAGTAAGCTAAAGTGAGTAAAATCACGGCTTCACGCAATGGAATAGCTTGCGAAGAATTTCGTACGATTTCAGAATTTTCTAACAGAGAAAAGGATTGATCTTTAAAGATTCTATTTGGTGAAGTCTGTTCATATCGCCTTCCCCCTTTCTTTTTTGAAAAAGAGGGGCGAAAAAAATCAAAAAGGCGTTTTTTTATATCTTGCAAATAATAACGACGGACATCCTCATCGTTAATCGTAAAAATTTGTTGTTTGAGTTGTTTTTCTAGCGCTGCCCGTTCCTCTGGAGTTTCAAACTGCTTTCCATAAGTAGCACGCCACCATAAAAGCTCAATCAATGGAATTGCTTTTTGCAAAAAAGAAGAAAAAAGCTGTGCACCACCAGCACAAACAATTTCATCAGGATCTTTTCCTTGTGGCAGCAAAACAAAGCGGACGCAAACCCCAACCTTTAAAAGAGGCAATACCCGATCAGCAACGCGAAAAGCAGCCTTTAAACCAGCATCATCACCATCAAAACACAAAATAGGCTCCTTACCCATCTGCCATAAAAGCTCAATTTGCGCTTCCGTTAATGCTGTTCCT
This sequence comes from Bartonella queenslandensis AUST/NH15, assembly GCF_000312585.1. Lineage (GTDB taxonomy): Bacteria > Pseudomonadota > Alphaproteobacteria > Rhizobiales > Rhizobiaceae > Bartonella > Bartonella queenslandensis_A. The sequence goes on along the minus strand of NZ_HE997987.1, from coordinate 26,352 downwards.
AAGGGCGCTACAACTCCCTCAAAACCGACTTTAGTCAATGCAATGACATCCATATACCCCTCAACAACAAGAAGTGAATGAATTTTTTCATCGCCAACAAAGCGACTATTTTTGCGCGCTGCTGCCGCGTTATAAAGTATATTTCCTTTATGAAACAGCACTGTTTCAGGGCTGTTGAGATATTTTGCTCGTGTTTCTTTCTCTAATGCACGCCCTCCGAAAGCCACCACACGTCCACGCATATCTTCAATAGGAAACATAATACGATTTCTAAATCGATCATAAGAATCCACACTCTCCTCATGTCCTGTGAGAAGTCCGCATTCTTCCATTTGCTTGATTGAAATACCACGGGTACTCAAAGCTTCTTTCAAAGCTGTACGCCTTACCGGCGCAAAACCAATTCGAAAACGCTCCACAAGCTCTGATGTAACACCACGCTCTTCCAGATAACGACGTGCCTGTGCACCTCCTTTATCGCGTAAATGATATTGAAAAAAATCTGTCGCAATTTTCATCACATTATAAAGATCATCTTTATCTATTTGACGTTGATGACTTTGAGGATCCTCAATAGGGAGTTTCATTCCTGCAAAATCGGCCAAACGCTCAACACTTTCTGAAAAGTGCAATCCATCAAGCTCGCAAAGGAAAGTAAAAATATCTCCGCTTACCCCACAACCAAAACAATAATAACGCCCTTTATGATCATCACAATGAAAACTGGGCGTTTTCTCACCATGAAATGGACAACAACACCAAAAATCGCCCCGTGAAGGTTTACTTTTTCGTGGATCAAAATCCACCCGTTGGCCAATCACTGTTGAAATTGGGAGTCTGCTACGCAGTTCATTAAGGAAATCAGGCGGAAAACGCATTATCTCTCACAGAGTTTGAAAATTCTTTTTTGCATATTTAACGACTTTAGAGCATAATTCCAATACTTCCTCTTAAAGCAGTTGTAAAATTTTAAACTCTCGACTGCCTATAGCTTTAAAAATGGAGAGTCAAAAAGTGATCGAATTTATTGTTCAATATCCGTGGTTAGAAGCTATTTCTTGGCTTATTATTCTTACTATAGCTGCCCTTTTAATCAACTTTGTAGGACGAAAATTACTCATTCACGGAGCCCAAAAACTCTCTTCTTTCCTCCCCAAGAATACAACGACCGATATTCAAAATTCTATTCAATACATAGCAAATATCATTTCAGCTTTTATTCTTTCAGTTGGTGTTAACTTTATACCAACATTGCCCGATGCATTCAGCACTGTCATCGATAATGTTTCCAATGCCTTCATTATCTTTTTTGTTGTGCTGACAATTTCTTCCTGTCTCAATATCATTAACATCCTTTACGAACAACGTCCAACAGCACGACTAAAACCAATAAAAGGTTATATTCAAATTGCTAAAATTGCACTTTTTGCCATTGCAGCAATTTTAATGGTTGCCACATTAATTGACCGCTCCCCTCTTATTCTCTTCTCCGGTCTTGGTGCAATGGCGGCGGTTCTCCTGTTAATTTTTCAAGATACACTTCTTTCTCTCGTTGCCGGTATTCAAATTTCATCCACCGATATGGTTCGTGTTGGTGATTGGATTGAAATTCCCAATCTCGGTGCCGATGGTGATGTTATTGAAATTGCCCTTCATACTGTTAAAGTTCAAAATTTCGACAAAACCATCATCTCAGTTCCTATCCGTAAACTTGTAACTGACCCTTTTAAAAATTGGCGTGGAATGCAAGAATCAGGTGGCAGACGCATTAAACGCTCTCTTTTTATTGATCAATCAAGTATCCATTTTCTCACAGAAGAAGAACAAAAATATCTTTCCCGATTTAATTTATTAGAAAATTATTTCACACAAAAAATAGCAGAAATCGCTCAATGGAACGCTCAATTAGATAAAAATCATGATGTTGTAGCCAACACGCGCCGTTTAACCAACATTGGTACTTTTCGTGCTTATGTTTTTGCTTATCTACAACAGCATCTCAACATCAACTCCAATATGACTTTTATGGCCCGACAATTACCCCCTACAGAAAATGGTTTACCCTTGGAAATCTATTGCTTTACGAACACCACCGTTTGGATAGACTACGAACAAATTCAAGGTGATATTTTTGACCATCTTTATTCTATTCTTCCTTTTTTTGGTCTAAAGGTTTTTCAAAATCCAAGTGGTTATGATTTTAATCAAGCATTAAAGTAAAAAAATAAACTTCAATTTGTCAATTTTGAGTTAAGCATATTCATAAACAAAAGAGAAAGAAAAAGTATCATGAATGGTTCATTGGTACTCCTCCATCTTGCTGGCGCTGTTTCTTTACTTCTCTGGGCTACACGCATGGTACGCACAGGAATTGAACGCGCCTATGGTGACAAGCTTAAATATAACATGCGTCACGTCATTTCAAAACCATTGTTTGCTGTAAGTTTTGGGCTTTTTACAGCGATAATTTTACAGAGCTCTACAGCCATAACACTCCTCGTTGGTTCTTTCGTTGAATCTGGTTTTGTCTCTGGAGTAGCAGGACTTATGGCGGTACGTGGAGGAGAATTAGGATCAGCATTGGTTGTTAAAATTCTCACCTACGATCTCACACTTGTTGTGCCCCTTTGTCTTTTAATTGGCACTTGTATTTTCATGACAACGGAAAAACGTGAGTGGCGCCAAATAGGACGTATTGTCATCGGCATTGGCCTTTTGATTTTATCTTTACAAATGATAAGTACCGCAACAGAACCTTTACGGGATAGTGAAATTTTCCCGAGCATCATTCGTTATCTTTCAACCGATCCTATCTCAACTTTTTTGTTGGCTGCGGCTTTGACCTACTTCTTACATTCATCCATTGCAGGAATCATTTTGCTGGTTAATTTTGCTAACTACGACCTTATCCACACGCAACTTTGCGTTGTCATGGTTCTTGGTGTTAACTTTGGTTCTTCTCTGATAGCCCCCCTTCTAACGCGTAACGCTTCTCCGAATACCCGCCTTGTTCCCTTGGGGAATCTACTCATGCGTGGAGCCGGTTCAATCCTTGTGCTAATCTTATTTCTGTCTTTTCAACCACCTATCACATGGCTTGGCAATAACGCTTCCACTCAAGTGATTAATGCCCATATCATTTTTAATGTTTTTATTCTCCTAGCTGGAATACCACTTTCAAAATGGGTTTTAAAGTAACCACTCACATCGTTCATATGAGTACAAAAAAAAACGCAAACCGATAAAACGCTTAATTTATCTGATCAAACAGCTCTTGATGATAGCGTTCTTGAACGCCCAGCTTTAGCGCTCTCGAATGTCATGCGTGAAGTTATTCATATTTGTGATCTTGTCGACATTATGCTAGAAAAAATCATGGGACTTTATGAAAATCCTGATCCCAATATTATTGCTGAACTCAATCAACTAAACACCATATTAGACAAAAAACACATCGCTATAAAACTTTATCTTGCACGATTAGCGGGACAAAAATTATCGAATGAAGAAGCTTTTCAAACGCAAGAACTTCTAGATGCCTGTATAAAATTAGACCAAGCAGGCGATATCATTATTCACAATATGCTGATGCTGGTTAAAAAGAAACAACAAAAAGGTCTAAAATTCAGCAGCGAGGGCTGGAATGATCTCCTTCATTTCCATGCCATTGTACTAGCCAACGCGCATATCGCATTTAATGTTCTCGTCTCCCGTGACACACACACTGCACATCTATTGGTCCAAAAAAAGGATCAACTACGGAACTTAGAAAAAGAGATGAGTTTAAAACATTTTAAACGCTTACGTGAGGGAGACCTCAAAAATGTAGAATCATCCAGTCTTCACCTGGATACTGTCCGTGACCTCAAACAAATTAATTCTCTGTTGACCTCAATGATCTACCCTATTTTAGAACAACAGGGACTTCTTCAAAGTTCGCGCCTACGCGATCCTGCTGAAGAACAGACAGAAAAACCTTAAACTTTAAAAATAAATCAAACAAGAAACACATCACATCAATTATTTAATTTTGAACATTTAAATATCTTGCGTAACATATTGATTTAATAAAATACTTTATTATTTGATGATTTAAATGGACTCTCTTCAATAGCATTAATTTCTTTTATTTTTAATCTATTCATAATAAATTTCTCAAAGTCATCCGCTTGCACTTCTACAAGTGGTTTCGCCATAGAGAATAAAGCTCTTGAAGCAAGAATATCTCCCCATCTCACAGCAAAAACTGTGTTCTACACAAAATAACATATAGATTTATAAAGATAATGTACTTGCTTATATTAAATAATCCTTCCAAATATCGTAAGATTCTTTCATTCCAAACCTGTTCTATGTTAAATTAATCAAAACCATCTGCTTGTACGATAAGAGCGGAGAATCCTGTGTGGAGTGCAACCATACAATTAAATATATAAGGACCTTAAAACACCTCTTATGAACCATCTTAAAAACCAACAACTTGTCGCAACATTCGGAGCAAGTGTGTAATGGTGCCGGTTTGCTTTTTTATGAATCTTAAAGACGGAGATGCTCAATGAATTTACGACCCTTCACGGGCGCTATCGTAAAATGGGGATCGAAAACGTTGAAAAAGAGATCGATAAGAAGAAAATACCTAAAAGTATGACACTGCCAGCCTAAATTCACCTTTTAAGAAGGCTACCACTTCACAGTAGCAGTAAAATAAAGAAATATCCGATAAGAAACGCAAAGCTCCACTCAATTGCAACATTTATATCAATATTTGTAGAGATTGAACTTATAAAGCATTTTATAACGCATTAACAAAACATTTTTAATCTCATTTCAAATAATATTGATATCAATTGGCAAGCTTCCAATCTATAAATATCCATTTGTCTTATTGGTTTAGTCACAGTTATTTTGTTTAAAACTT
>NZ_HE997987.1:18799-21215 GCF_000312585.1 Bartonella queenslandensis AUST/NH15 | reverse complement strand
TTATATATATACTGATATATATATGAATATTATTTTAATATACACGAAAGTAATAAGTAAAATCTCTAACAAAAATATCCTTTCCATTTGGTAAAAAAGGAATAAACCTTGATCTTTATAAAGTTTACTCTAGTTACAATCTAATTCAGGCAAAGGAGAGTATCATGGAAAATGCAAACATCGGTTGGATTGCAGCTATTATTATCGGCGGAGTTGCGGGTTGGACTGCACAGTATATTATGAAAAGCCAAACAGGAATATTATTAAATATTATCTTAGGGATTATTGGTGCTGCGTTAGCGAGCTTCCTTTTTAGTCTTTTAGGCGTAAATTTTGCTGGTTGGCTTGGTTATCTTATTTCAGGTTTTATAGGAGCCTGTATTCTTATATGGATAGGACGAAAAATTCGATCATAGGATAATTTATTTATTCAATCACCTTTTGGTGTTCAATAAAAACAACTAAAATATTTTGAAATATTTCCCTGTAACGCGTTGACACCATTTGGGGTATGATGGTGAAATGCTTAAGCTGCGATTTCTCGCATACATCATCAGGCATATTAACGAAAAGCAGTAAAAACTTCTATCATGCACCCTTCCGGATCTATATAAGCCCACGCATATCAGGAGGGGTGTATGCGTTATTTTAATGAAATACGAATTTATTTTTATACCGTATTTTTAGAGCAAACGCACAAATTCAGCTCATCGCACTATCATAGCAATCTACGAGGTTACAAAAATCAATAATGATGATTAAAGCTCCCACCATGTAACACTTAACACTATATACTTCATCAACGAGACCATTTTTACTGAAAAAACCGAAGAACTCTTTGTAAATACTTAAAACATAAACATAATAAATAATATAAAGTTAATATACTAAATTTTTATTTTATATATTTTTATTATTTATCAATTAAATTTATATAAATAATTTAATATAAAAATTTAAATGCTTATATATTATTTTAAAATTATCTCTAAAAATAAAAACATATTAATAAATATTATTATCATTTAAAAAATATATAAATACTTTTAATATAAGATAGTTTTATTATAATAAGTTAATTACTCTATAAATAAAATACTATAAGCTATTTGAATTTTCTCAAAAATACATTCCTATAAAATTCTATCTTATAAAAAATACGATTACTTTTTCATCTCAATTCAAAAATTTTGAGTATTTCGCTTTCTAAACTATAATAGGAGGATTGTACTCCTCTCAAAATTTTCCCTTCATATCGTCTAACATAGATGAATTCTTCATCCCTTTTTCGTATGCGTTACAAACCAATTTTAAAGCTTGGAATACCTACCTCTTCCTCTCGTTCTATCAAGAAAATTCTATAACGCATTATGGGAAAGCTCTTTAAATAAAGCATAATAGATTATTTTGCGCATTTAATGAAAATAACTCTATAATCTATCTCCAGCTATCTTCTTTTAAAAATCTTTGCTTTCGATTTTCTCTTTGATATTTTCCTGTTAAAATCTTGCTGCTTTTATATGCCTGTATTACAATAGAACCATCTCTTTAGCTCACTCAGTATAACATAGGGAATAGAATTTTAGATGTGGAGTAAAACGATGTCTGATCTTGAAGGCTCCATCTTACCACCTCTGAAGTGGCTCTTTAATCAAAACCCTCCCATACCAGAAAACATTCGCGATTGGCTCATGGAGTCGGGATCGATGACGCTTCGATTAAAAAAATATTGCACCTGCTTCCAAGTTCAACAAAAACGCGAATGTTTTATTACGCGAGATAAACTAAAAGAAGAAGCAGAACATCTCCCCAAAAGTGCGCGTTATTGGTTACGCGAAGTCATATTGATGGGAGATAATAAGCCTTGGCTCCTCGGACGTACAGTCATCCCACAAGAAACCCTTCTACACAATCAAGCCTTGATGCATCTAGGAACAACACCCTTAGGACACTATTTATTTAACAGTGATAAACTAACCCGCGATTACATTCATATCGGCCAACAAGGCACACTATGGGCACGCCGTTCCCGTTTGCGGCTAACGGGTAAGCCATTGTTGCTAACCGAGCTGTTTTTAAGAGATTCACCACTGTACTTCGACCATAAATAGGGAATATTTATTTTATTCTGCACAATATCTAGATTTTGCATAGCTTTAAAGAATTTAATCAGAGCAAAAAAATTTCAAAATCGTTTCAAAACAAATTACAAACAAAAACTTATGTTCGAAATATCTCTTTATCTCAGCTTTAAAATACTCCCCATCAAAAAAGCACTTTTAAGTTCTGCGCTCCTTACCCACAATCATGAAAACCAGTACTTAAATTAAGCAGATACGCACCTGATAAGATCATCTGCATTTAAACTTCTTGCCGAATAATCACCACTCTTGGAAAATAACGGCAACGCTTTATC
>NZ_HE997987.1:13928-18663 GCF_000312585.1 Bartonella queenslandensis AUST/NH15 | reverse complement strand
CCCTATGAAACTCAAAAAACAGCTTTGTTCATTTCAAAGAATTATTTTTTAAGAGCTTTATGTATAAGATACATACCACTGACCAATATCCTATTGATGGACAAGGTTCCCGCACAATAAAAAACATTTTTCAATCCCTTTGAATTGATAAAATCTATTGCAATTTTTTACGAAGACTATTGCACACTTTAGAAAAATTCATTTGCCCCGCATACCGTTCCTTAAGCCACGCCATCACCTTACCGATATCACGTAATTTTTCAGCTTTCGTTTGTGCCAAAGCTTCACAAATAACCTGTTCTACCTCCATCTCCTTAAGCTGATAGGGAAGAAATTCACGAATAACTTCTATTTCTGCTTGTTCTTTCTCTGCTAATTCCAAGCAACCAGACTCTTTATAGGCACGCATTAACGCTTCACGCTGTTGAAGCATTTTAGTGAAAACAGACTGAATCTGTTGATCATCTACTTCTCGTTTCCCTTCATCATAATAAAGAACATCACGATCCCTAACCGCAGCATTCATTAAACGAAGTGTAGCAAGACGTGCACTATCTTGCGCTTTCAAAGCAGCCTTAAGAGCCCCATCAATCTGGTCACGCAACATAAATTCATCCAATTTTATTCAAGCAGAAAATGCCTTTTAACCAATCTTTATCCATCTTGCAATGGAAGATAAAAAATAATTGAAATCTCGATCTTAGAAAAGATAAAAACAAGACTTTACCTCTTCATGGAATGTCCTTATACTTTCTGCTTTAGGAAAAACATCACGAGAATAATAGATACAGCATCTGTTAGAGGTATGATTTTTGTGTAAAGTTAATCATTATACCTTTCAGAAAATAAATTGTGGATACACACTATGATACAAACAATTTCATCGAGCCGACCTTGGAGTGTCAACAAACCTACAGCCCTCTTAATCTTAGCTGATGGAACCGTTATTGAAGGCAAAGGAGCCGGTGCGACAGGTATTGCTGAAGCTGAAGTGTGTTTTAATACCGCCATCACAGGCTATGAAGAAATCCTCACAGACCCATCATACACACAACAAATCGTTAATTTTACATTTCCTCATATAGGAAATGTAGGAGCAAATAGTGAAGATATTGAATCTCTCACTCCTCTCAACTGTTACGGTGCTGTTGGCGCTATTTTTAAGGCAGATATTACACACCCTTCAAATTATCGAGCCAATGAAAACCTTCATCAATGGCTTAAAGCCCGTAAAATTATTGCACTTTGTGGTATTGATACACGTGCACTCACAATTCTTATTCGTGAAAAAGGTGCGCAAAATGCTGTCATTGCCCATAATTCTGATGGAAATTTTGATATTCCCTCTTTAAAAAAACGCGCACAAAAATGGCACGGTCTCGTCAACCTTGACCTTACGAAAGAAGTGACATCTCAATCATCAATACAATGGGATGAAGAACCATGGTGTTGGAATAAAGGATACAGCACAAACAATGTGCACAATCTTCATATCGTTGCCATTGACTATGGTATTAAACGCAATATTCTTCGTCTTATGGCAACACAAAAAGCACGCATTACTGTTGTGCCAGCCCACACAACAGCAAAAGAAATTTTGGCCATGAACCCTGATGGTGTTTTTCTTTCTAATGGACCAGGAGATCCGGCCGCTACCGCTCAATATGCCATTCCAACAATCAACACATTGATTAATCATAATTTACCAATTTTTGGAATATGTCTTGGTCATCAACTTCTTGCTCTGACACTTGGCGCAAAAACCGTAAAAATGCACCAAGGACATCATGGTGCAAACCACCCCGTTAAAGACCTTAACAGTGGAAAAGTTGAGATTGTATCAATGAATCACGGTTTTGCTGTAGATGCAACCTCTTTACCAAAACATGTTCAAGAAACACATATCTCTCTCTTTGATAGTTCTAACTGTGGTATTCGAATCATTGGAAAACCAGTTTTTTCTGTTCAATATCACCCCGAAGCTTCTCCTGGACCACAAGATAGTCACTACCTCTTTCAGCATTTCTGTGATCTCATTATGAATCATAAAAAAATATCTTAAGACAAAATGCCGCACTTTTTAGCTTCTCTTCTTTGAATTATATCGTTTTCCTCCCCATAATGATATTGTTCCCGATAAATTATGGAATGAGTATCATTATTCGTCATTTCACAATGTAAATGGGAGTGCTGAATAACATAAAATTTCTTACTTCCCTCCTGTTTGTTCTCATGCCCCTCCTTTTAGGATTATACCATACCAATCAAAATTACTGGCTGCCCCCCAAGAAAGATGAGTGTGTCAATATTTTGAGTGCGTAACTAAGAGCTATCGTAAGTAACGTTGGAAACTAGCAAAGTGAATGATGGTACTGCATCTTTTATAAATAAAGAGAAGTGTGTATTGTGAATCTTATACCATTTATAGAAACCGTTCCCTTCTATTCTTCATCGGCACTATCACAAAATTGATGCCTCCCCATTGAAAACTATTCCTTCAAAACAAGTGCTATATTCACACGATAGTTCTGAGCATTCTACTATGCATCAGAAATATCATTCCTATTAAAGGGTGAAACAAACAAAAGTGTGAAACAAGGCAACAAATCTGTACTCTTTTAAAAAAAATATTAGTGTTAATAATAATTTTGAAAACGATAAGGCCGAACGAAAAAACGATAGCTGGAAACGGTTTTCCAACTGTACAACTTTATATTTACATTCTTCCCAAGTAAGATTTTCTCTCGATTTCAGAAATGATGCAAATAAATAGAGACACTATTTTACTTCTAATTTGAGTATAAAAAATCTTAAATCGTTCGTACAATACTGCTACATCTAACACTGAAGCGTTTTTTCAACATACTGTTCCATGAGCACGGGATATTGATAAGCAAAAAAACACGAGCTTTATGATGCATAACACTATCACAAAACAAAAAAATATTCGCAATAAATGAAAAGAATATATCGGTATTTTATATGATACTCTAAACACATCACAAAAAAATTCTGCCTATCAAATGTCATTTTTGATGCATTCTCTAGCAAAATATTCTTAACCTGCCCTCTTCAACAAATTAACGTACCCGCAAGGTAAAAATAGCCGTAGCAACGACAAGAAGCAAAAAACCTCCGATAAAAGGAGCACCAGAAAAATAAAACAGTGCATTTTTATCTGTAAAACATTCAAAGAGAAACACATAAAAAACAGAACCAAATATTAAACTCAATGAAATAACAGATGTCATCGCTCCTTGTAGTTCTCCTTGTACATTTATTGGCACCTGCGCTGAAGCAATAGCACGAATAGGGGCATGAACAAGATATTCAAGCATTGTACACGCAAAAACCATATAAACCATCCATCCCTTTGTTGCGAATGTATAGCCCAGCATAGCAGCGTATGCAAACAAAAGCCCCACAATAACGATATGCCAATCACTCCATCGCTTAGAAAAATAAGGCAAAATAAGAGTGACAACAACAAATTGACCTATCCCAAAAACACTATAGGATAGCCCAATGGAAAACGAACTCCAATCATAGCGTTCTTTTGCAATGAATGCCCAAATGCTTAACCATACAGATTCTGCAAACCAATAAAGAAAAAAAACCAATAACACCCAAAGAACCATCGGATATTGCTTCAGTTGCCAAAAAGCACCTAAGAGATTTGCCCGCTTAATATCAAAAAGTCGCCTATTCCATAGAGAAAGAGTTTCTGGAAGCATAACCCAAGCAAAAATAAAATTAATGAGCGAAAAACCAGCAGCAAAATAAAATGGAATACGCGGACCAAACTGACCTAAAAAACCACCAATAAACGACCCTAAAATAAACCCTAATGCGGATGCAACCCCTAATAGACCAAAATTGCGTGTACGGTTTTTGTCATCCGATATATCTGCAAGATAAGCTGTACAAGTTGCAAAGCTAGTACCACTTATCCCTGACAAAAGACGCCCGATAAATAACATAGAATAGCTCCATGCTATAGCCCATATGAGATTATCAAGAGCCAAGCAGATAATAGAAACAAGCAAAATAGGACGACGACCATAACGATCAGAAAGATTGCCAATAATAGGAGCAAACAAAAACTGCATCACTGAATAAGCTGCCAATAATTTTCCCCTTTCTACAAAAGATGTACTGACATCTTTTCCAGTTAATTGAGAAAAATATTCTGGCAAAACAGGACAAATGATTGCAATACCAAGAATATCTAACCATAAAGTGATGAACACTAAAATGAGCCCACGTTGAACAAACTTCGGATTGAGCATCTCATCTTGCATGACATACACACTATTTTACATACACAGCAACACCCCCGCTCTCTTTTCTTCCCTCCTTTTTTTTAAGTATTCTATATCGTATAATTTTCATAATATAGAATAATAACAAAGTAAAAATTACAAAAAGAGTCAAGGTAAAAATATAAAATTATGTTTTAATTAGTATATCATTCTCAAAGTATAAAAAATATTTTTTATATTAAATGACTAAATATTCATGAGAATAAATCATGAATAAAGTCTCAAGGAATATAGAATATTCCAATAATTTTAGAAACATTATGATTGATTTTATCAGACATTATTGCCTCTTCTCATACCACTACTTTTAAAAACCTTAACTCTATTAGATACATCAAATGCCCTATAACAATTGAAATCTTTAAAAAGATAAGCTCTTTAAAAAAATTATCTTCAGGATATACGATGAGGTT
>NZ_HE997987.1:6167-13542 GCF_000312585.1 Bartonella queenslandensis AUST/NH15 | reverse complement strand
GATGAGGTTAAAGAAGCATCATCAAAATAGCTTAACACTGTAAAAAACTGATCATATTTATTGAGGCAATCAATGATTATAGTTATTATTAAATTCGCTAATGATCTAATCTAATAAGCATGAGAAAACACCACTTTTAGTGAGAGTTGTCCATAAGCTGTTAAAATCAAAAACGGTGTATAAAATGCGAAAAATACCCCTATTAATTCTCACTTTAATGTTAGTGACAGGATGTGATGTTCAAAATTCTGATTCACAAGAGGATGTTTTAAAAAATAAAATAGAAACACAACAAACAACCAACGTAGAGCTAGATCCCTATACTTTAAATAAATTAAATGCTCTTCTCAAAAAACATTCAGAAACAAATGATCACGAAAAAGGAGCCTTGATTGGCTTTCTTTCTGAAGCTTTTCTAGGGACACCTTATCAAGCAAATTTGTTACAGGGCTCAGACAAGACACCAGAAAAACTCATCATTGATTTTAGGGGCTTAGATTGCTTCACTTATCTGGATTATGTTGAAGCATTGCGCAAATCGACATCTCCAAAAGAATTCATAAATAACGTCATAAAAACGCGTTACATTAAGGGTAATATTCATTTTTTAAATCGAAAACATTTTTTTACAGACTGGGCTTATAGAGAATATAAACTCGCCGCTGATATTACTGCTGAAATAAGTCCTCATGCAGTCAGCATAGAAAAATATCTCAATAAAAAAGCTGATGATGGAAACTATCTTCCTGGGCTTCCAGTTGTGAAACGCACAATAACGTATATTCCAAGCAACTTTATTAATGAAGAGGTTATAAGCCGTTTAAAATCAGGAGATTTCATTGGCATTTATACAAAACTTGCTGGATTGGATGTAACACATGTGGGCTTCTTTATTATGACAGATAAAGGACCAATGTTACGCAATGCTTCTTCACGAAAAGAAAATGAAAAAGTCGTCGATTCCCCTTTTATGGATTATGTTGCCAAAACACCAGGAATTATTGTTTTAAGAGCCCTTGAATAACATTGAAGAACATCATAGCAATATGAAATAGCTTTTCTATTCTTAACAGATAGACTGAAGTTATTCAGATAAACATCAACTTCCTATAAGCTACACGGACAAAATCATCTGTGGAGAAATGACAGTTATAATGACCTTTACCAACTGAAAGCTGAAAGCAAAAAAACTCTGTTATTGTATCATACTTTCTTTTCATATTCTCGATCCAAGAGTTATCTACAGACGACCACCACTCTAAACTTTATGAATATAAAAAACATATATTTTTTTGTAAGAATAAGTAAAGCCAGATATGTTATGATTGTTGTTTCACAAAGTATTTTATATAAAATTTATAATTAATCTTCATTCTCCCTTGCTCTCAAAAACAAGAGATCTATTCTCGACAGCCCCATAAACAGTCCATCTTCTTAAGCAAATTTCAGCAGCTAATCATTTCATTTGCTTCAATTAAACGCCTCCGGCAAGCCTTACTGTTCAATATTGACCGCACCCTCTAAAAAACTTAAGAAATAAAATTTTACAGCTCTTATCTCACCACCCCTTAAATGACAATGTACGACAACAGAATAATCTTGCCTTAGGATACTCAATTTAACTTTCTCCTTTATTGATGCAAAAATAAAATCAACAAAAGAGCATCATGGTATTTTAAGAGATATGAATTGCCTCACCGTAAAAAAATTAATGTTCGTAAAATGACAGTCAATTTGAAAAAAAATTTTTTATATAACTTTTTATATAAAAGGTATCATCGTTGTACCGGGAGGCAATTTAGCCTCATCTTCAGGTTCGACATGAATAGAAATACGCACATTATCAAATTCTTTTTGAAGAACAGCTTCAATTTTATCACAAATTTTATGGGCTTCTCCAACCTGCATAATAGCTGGAACAACCAAATGAAACTCTATAAAAGTAACCCTACCAGCAACACGCGTCCGTAAATCATGAATCTCAAGTGCACCATCTGCATTCGCAGAAATCAACTCCCGAATCCGCATGGTTTCATTCAATTCAACACCAACATCCATTAATCCTTGAACAGCATTCCTAATCACCTTCCAGCCCTGTAAGAGAATATTAACAGCAACAATTATCGCTAAAATAGGATCTAAAACGCCCCATCCCCCTACAAAACCAGCAATCAAACCAATTAAAATTGCAAGTGACGTGAAAACATCCGTTATGAAATGCACGCCATCAGCTTTAAGAGCCGGTGAGCGATGACGTTTTCCCTGCCCAATAAGAACCATTCCCCACATGCAGTTTATGACAGTTGCAACAAGATGAATAACAAGCCATATTCCAGGTTTCTGCAATAACTTAACAGTAGAAAGCGCTATCCATGCTTCTCTTAAAATAACGATTGCCGCAATAATAATGAGAATTCCTTCAAGAATCGCGGAAAAATATTCCGCTTTATGATGTCCAAAAGGATGATCATGATCTGCTGGCTTCATACTCACTTTAACAGCCCACCATGCTGCCAAAGATGCAAGAATATTGACAATTGATTCCAAAGCATCAGAATAAAGAGCAACTGACCCTGTAATGTGATATGCCCAATATTTCAAAGCAAAAACAATACACGCAATAAAAATAGAGTATAAAGTTAAGCTTTGTATATTCACATTCATGAATCCTATCCTTTTCTTCACAAAACAAGGAATAATATATTCAACCCTATAATGATATTTTTGGCATATCACCAATATTTTCTCAATATTACAGAAGCTTCATCACACACTAAACGTCCCAATTCACCATTGTTATCGCAAAAACTGCTCAGTTACACAGACATCAGCAATAAAGGATGAAGAAAACAAGTCATCAACAAACAGCCTTCCCAAGAGAAGTCAAACACATCCCCTTCATTAAACGTTTTCTGAATAACGTAAAGCCATCTCACGTCTCATGAATGAAAAACTTGTCTTTGCTCAAATGTATCATGATCAATGCATTATTTTTATATCTTCTGACATGCATTATAACCCATCTATAAGCGCACCTTAGAAAAAATAACTGAGCACTCCTCTGTAACCTCACAGCTTAAGGAAATTTCAAAATATGATTGCTAAAAAACTGAGAAAAAGAATGACGCCCCCCAAAAAAAGAATCTGGGCATTGGGGACCCAGATTCTTTTCCCTTATAATTAAGGGCATACAGAACTTGGGAAATAGTCGGGGACCCAAGACACTGCACCCGATACGAAAACAACACTTAATTATCCCGCATCAGTATTTTCACAATACACCTATTGGAATATATTGTCAACACAAATTCTACCATAAGTTTAAAATAATGTTTTTTATTTCTCTTTTTTAAAAAGAAAGCAACTTCTAACACCTGGAAATTGAAAGCAAAAAGCATTAAAAACCTCGCATGCATTTGGATATCACAACAATCAACGAAATAAATGACCCACGTCTGAGAGACTATCATAATATCCGTGAAAAAGATTTTGTTGGACGACAACAGCAATTTATTGCTGAAGGTAAAATAACCTTGACCGCATTATTGCATTCGAAAGAGTTTTCTGCTCTCTCGCTGCTTATCGTAGCAAAACGCCTCCCTGGACTTCTACCGCTTTTAGAAAAAACACAGCCTCAATGTCCCATTTATTGCGTTCCACAAGAAGTCATGGATGATATCACCGGTTTCCATGTTCATCGTGGTGTTCTGGGGATCGGTAAACGCAATACGCTCCCATCATTAGAAAGTTTTTTACAAAATCTTCCGGAAAAAGCTTTGATTCTGGTTTTATGTGGTATTTCGAATCACGATAATATGGGATCAATTTTTCGTAATGCAGCAGCCTTTGCCAGTCACGGCATTATTGTTGACAAAACCTCATGCGATCCACTTTATCGCAAATCAATCAGAGTTTCTGCCGGCGCAGCTCTAAAAGTACCCTATACGCAAAATGCTGATATAGATGACATTATAGCTGCTCTACACGATGAAAATTTTCATCTTTATGCACTCTCCCCTTCTGCCTCACATACGCTCAAGCAAGCGAACAAAACCAAAAGAATGGCACTTATTTTTGGAACAGAAGGTGATGGTTTACCACCCCATATACTACAACAATCAAAAGCCTTACGAATTCCCATGACTGACGGCTTTGACAGCCTCAATGTTGCCACAGCCTCAGGGATCGCTCTCGCCCATTTTACCGACTTTGACCACTCAAGATGATAATACTTCAAAATTGTCACCAACATCCAATGATGTGTACTTTTACCAGCCGCAAAGGCTGCCCATTCCCTTAGTATTTGAGAGCATTCATAAAGATATTTTTACATTTTGCTTTTTTCCCAGCATAATCCCATTTATAATATGCAAAGGATATGGTTTTGATGCATCCAGTCCTAAAGAGAGTTGGCTATGAGAAAATCTTACGAAAGTCTCTCATTCAAGTTGAATGATAAAAAATTATCATCATAAATTAATTCACTTTCTTTTTATGAAGCCGTTGTTTTAAATTGAGATGAAACAGAATCTTTTGTTTCAAGATTGCATAAAACACGCTTCAACATCATTTCAATGTCAGCAGCACGTTCTGAATGCGTTACAAATCCTCCCCCCAGAATACGTGCCTCATGTCCATTTCCATCATAAAGAACGCAAGCTTGCCCTGGGGCTACGCCATTTTCACATTCCAATAGATCAACGGAAAAAACACCTTCTTTATAATGTAAGCGCGCAAGGTGAGGAGGACGCGTTGAACGCACCTTTACAGCCACCTCAATACCTTGAGAAGGAAAATTATCCAACGACTCATCACCAAGCCAATTCACATCACGTAAAAAAAGCTTATGCGTTTCTAACATTTCACGCGGGCCAACAATAACACGAGCATTTTCCACATCGAGATAAACCACATAAAGCGCTTCACCCGTTGACACCCCAATACCACGACGTTGACCAACAGTATAATTAACAATCCCCGAATGTTTGCCTAAAATCTTCCCATCAATATGGACAATAAAGCCGGGATTAGCAGCTTCTGGACGCAATTTTGCGATAACATCTGAATATTTTCCTTGTGGAACAAAACAAATATCCTGACTATCATGCTTATTGGCAACCACAAAACCCATTTCTGAAGCTATTTCACGAACGCGCGCTTTTGGAAGATCGCCAAGTGGAAAACGCAAATAATCAATCTGTTCTTGTGTCGTTGCAAAAAGAAAATAACTCTGATCACGATCGTTATCGAGAGGACGAAAGAGTGCTCGATGTGCCCCATGAGAACGCGAACGAATATAATGTCCCGTTGCCAAAGCATCTGCCTCTAATTCGCGCGCTGTTTCTAATAAATCAGCAAACTTAACTGTCTGATTGCACGCAATACATGGAACTGGAGTCTCTCCATGAGCGTAGCTTTCTGCAAAAGGATTAATAACAGCTTCGCGAAAGCGTTTTTCATAATCAAGAACATAATGCGGTATTCCCAACGTTTCTGCAACACGGCGCGCATCTTCAATATCCTGTCCTGCACAACACGCCCCCACCCGATGCGTTGCAGCCCCATGATCATAAAGCTGCAATGTAATGCCAATGACATTATACCCTTCCCTTTTCAAAAGGCCTGCAACAACCGATGAATCAACGCCCCCCGACATCGCAACAACAATGCGAGAATCCTTAGGTTGTCCTGGTAAATCAAGACTATTCAAAAACATGTATTCATTCTCTATCTAGTGCTCTCTTAATGGATACCCATATGTTAACATTCTGATGCGCATTTCTTCACCACTTTTATGTTTATGCTATCGATTGTCTTTATATTGTTTTTTTGTTCTTTCCACAACCATAGCATTACTTTCTTAAAAGCAGCTGTAAATAAAAAAGAGTGATAGAAATAAGGCACAATGGTAATCATTTGAGAAAACTTTTTCTCTTTTTTCAAATCTAGCAAAATAAAATCTGGCACAATGTCGCAAGAGACGCTTCTAAATAATTTGCTTAGGCTTCTTTTACACGCTCAATAACTTTATTAATTTTTCCTTTCATCACGTTTAGCTCTTTTTTAAATTTCATGCTCTATAAACGAATCAAGTCCTTGACTAAAGGTAGAGGATACGAATGAGCAATTTGATAAAAACACAAATGAAATATGTTATTGGGCCAGATGGAAGTCCACTTACAATTGCCGACCTACCGCCACAAACAACACGGCGCTGGGTGATACGTCGCAAAGCTGAAGTTGTTGCGGCTGTCAGAGGTGGATTGTTAAGCCTTGACGAAGCGTGTCAACGTTATACCTTGACTGTGGAAGAATTTCTTTCATGGCAAAGTTTGATCGATGAGCACGGCTTAGCAGGGTTACGAACGACCAAGATTCAACATTACAGGCATTAAGTTGCCATTGATCATGATTCGATAACGTAAAGCACTTTATAAAAACAGCTAAACTTTTATCAAGTTTAGCTGTTTTTATATTATATTTTCAAAAGATAAATCTGAAAGTATTGATTTGACTTTTCAATAATTTTTTTGATTACCCAGTCATTGAATTAGATTGAATCAAGATATCTTCATCATCTGTGGCTGTCTTTTTTTCTCGTGCTTCCAAAAGCTGTGCATGTTGCAGCTCAGTATTAGCTTCATGAAGAGCAATTTCAGCATTTGTTTTTTGAAGCTGTAAGTCACGAATGGAATTGAGCAGATTATCGCGTCTTTGCCGAGCTGCACGCGCAAAAGCAGAATAAGCAAAATGGTGAACATCGTTGTTTCCAGATTTACGCTCTTCATGAGAAATTTGTGTTTCCAGTTCTAACACCATTCGTTCAAATTCTGCAATCATCATCTCAAGCTGTGCAATTTCGCGGCGCTTTCCGCGTACTTGAAACATCCTCAATCGCACCGTATTTTCCCGTGGCTTCATACTTACTACTCCTTGATTGTGCCAACTCAAAACGCGCATTCATACTCAATTCATATCGTTTTAGTTATATATCTAGCCGAAAAAAACAGTCCTTAATGAGACTATAACTCCGCCCTTCCTTAAAGTATTTGCAAACACAACCTTCTTTAAAGAGCCATAACTATTTCTTTATTTTTCCCTCCCACTATAAAATGAAGAGATTTAAAGCTCCGTAAATAAACACTAAAATTGTAAAAAAGTAATTTATAAGGCTTTTTTACAAATTTTTTTAGATTAAAATTTATAGAAAAAGCCCTTCATTTCTTATTATGTTAAAAAATATGGGATTTTTTTTAAATAATTTTATAGCCTCTTTCAAAAATAACAATATTTTGTTAACCACTATCATGGATAGTGGGGAATTTGGTAGTGATTGTTACGCGTACTACTGAAATATTCATAAACGCTTTATTGC
>NZ_HE997987.1:0-5673 GCF_000312585.1 Bartonella queenslandensis AUST/NH15 | reverse complement strand
ATTTTAATGTTTATATCACTGATCTGGGTGAAGAAGGTATCGATTTAGGAAAACTCTATGATTATGATATCATTTTGCTTGATCTGAATCTGCCCGATATGTCGGGGTATGATGTTTTGCGAACTCTAAGATTGGCAAAAATAAAAACGCCTGTCCTTATCCTTTCCGGTATGAATGGCGTTGAGGACAAAGTCCGTGGTTTTGGCTCTGGAGCAGACGACTATATGACAAAACCTTTTCACAAGGATGAGCTCATTGCACGTATTCATGCAGTTGTTCGTCGTTCTAAAGGACATGCACAATCGGTTATTGTTACCGGTGATCTCACTGTTAACCTTGATGCAAAAACCGTCGAAGTTGCAGGACGCCCTGTTCACTTAACAGGTAAAGAATACCAAATGCTAGAGCTTCTCTCTTTGCGCAAAGGTACAACACTTACCAAAGAAATGTTTCTCAATCATCTCTATGGTGGAATGGATGAGCCAGAACTAAAAATTATCGATGTTTTTATCTGTAAACTACGGAAAAAATTGGAAGCCGTTTCTTCGAATGTCAATTACATTGATACCGTTTGGGGACGTGGTTATGTGTTGCGTGATCCAATTGAAGAGAACGTAAGAAAAACCGCTTAAGCAGTGAAAATACACATTGTAAAATCTCGGGGTGTAGCGGGCCGAGATTTTTCCCCAGATTTTTTCTGTTACAAATAAAAAAACGCACATAAAAAAATCTTATATAGAAAGCGCTTAAATCTTAAGAAGTAACTACACCCTATTCACAAATATAATCTTATCGCTCGTAAATTTGATCGAAGTTTCTTTTTCCCCAACACAGCTTAAGCGCTTCTCTCTTATTCAAAGCTTTTTTACACCTTCTAACACAGTACAATGATCCTCTTCATCAATATTTATTTTCATTTCTGTCATCTGAGCAAGTAACATTGTGTAATAAAATTGGATGACATGGGCATCAATCAGCTCTTCTTTAACTTCTCCATGATATAATGCAAAAAAATGAGAAGGAATACGAAGATTTTCACCGAAAATCTCAAATCGAAAAGAACGTCTATTTCCCTCTTGCTCAATCATAACAACAATTTCACCGCCACGAGAAACTGTTGCATTTGCAATCAATAACAAATTAAGCAAAAGTTTAACTTCATCTTTTTGTAACAAAAAAGAGGGGGCTTGCCATTTTAAAGTTGCTTTTTCTTGCCGCATATATTGTTGAGCAACCTGCTCTGCTGCACGTGTATCTATTTGTCCTCCACTTGCACCAGCAAAACCAAAAGCCAATCGCGCAAATTGTAGACGCGCAGAAGCACTTGCAACGGATAAACGCACCAATTGCAAAGCGTCTTCTTCAGCTCCTCCATCATCATAAAGCTCCATTGCATTTTGAATAGCCCCCACAGGTGAAATCAAATCATGGCAAATACGACTACAAAGCAAAGCAGCAAGGTCCATAGGATTCAACGAAATATCTAACGTCATAATGATTGAAAACTCCCAGATTCAAAAAACAAACTTTATTTTAAAGAAAAACTCTTAACATCTGATGCACAATAAGAAATATCAACAATCACGCTAAAAAAAATTCAGAAATAAATTCAAGAATTTAAATAATCTTACATTTTATTTTTTATTTGAATAGAATGAAAATCCTAATATTATCTTTTTTGTCAATAATAAAAGGAGAAAACTCTATGGCTCTCTCTCTTCTAAAATACTGGTACAAAAATATTATATCTTTAATCTTCTTTTTATTCATCACCTTAAACACCACGCATGCCCAACTAAAACCAATAGAAAAAAACGACCTCCATTATTCACTCCAAGAAATTATTGATTCCGGTCATATTTTTTTTGGAAAAACGGCCAGTGGTTTGGCCGTTGCCATTCAAAATATTTTTTCAAAATACGGTTATCCTAATGCCTACATTTTAGGAGAAGAAGCCTCTGGTGCCTTTTTTGCTGGCTTAACCTATGGCGAAGGAAAAGTTTTTAGCAAAAGCTATGGTCAGCATAAAGTTTTTTGGCAAGGCCCCTCAGTAGGGTGGGATTTTGGCGGTCAAGGCTCTCGTTTAATGATCTTGGTTTACAATCTTAAGAGCATAAATAATTTATGGAAACGCTATGGTGGTATTTCAGGTTCGGCCTATTTAATTGCAGGTGTTGGTTTTCATGTTCTCAAATACCATGATACTTTGTTAATTCCAATACGGACAGGGATCGGTGCACGTCTTGGTATTAATATAGGATATTTAAAATTAACACCTAGACCAACATGGAATCCGTTTTAAACGGTTCCTTATTTGAAAAGGGGTATTATGTTTATTCAATCGTTTCTTTTTTTTATTCTTGGCATTGCCTCGATTTCTTGGATACTGGTGCTTTTGTCTCCTCTTATTTGGCGTAAAGCCGTTCATTTTGCGTATAAAGATGTTTGTGCGCAAATTCCCTTATCACTCACGGAAATACAAGCTAACCATGACTTTGTCCGTGCAAAACATGCTGTAGAATTAGCAAAAAACCAACAAAAATATGAATCTTTGCAAAAAAAATACATCCAACAGAAAATACAGCTAAGCCAAGTAAAAGAACAACTTTATCAGCTATACCTCTCAGCACAAAATACTTTTCCCAAAGAAACGGTCGCAATCAAACAAAATATCATCGCAACAACCCCCTTCAAGGAAAAGCAAAATGATGCTTGAAAAAATCAAGCACTATCAGCAACGTTTACAAAAAATCCAAACGCATGGGCTTGATACAAATGCTAACCAGCAACTGCTAGAAGAGCTGCGTGAAGAAACAAAAGAATTCGCCGCAACATTAGCCGCTCACATAGCGCTAAAAGAGGGGAATACATCCCCCATCAACGCACTCATTCAAAACTCCAAAAATAAAAATGACCTAGCATCACGTATTCGCAAAAAAATAACTTGTCTCTCCAACCTCCCCCTTAAATAAGCTGAATTTCAAACAACTTTAAAATCAAAAAAGCTTTGTTGTCACTTTTATAACCCAAATAATTTTTATTAAACGTGGCTTTCTCGTTCAGTTAAATAAAAAACTTCTTACCCTAAACCGGTTTGAAAAAATCTATCTTCTTATCTCGCGATTCCACTCGCTTGTCATATCACCGTCCTAAAGAACAGCATTTCCATGAATCCTAGAAGCAAATATATTCATCACACACTTTAACAAAAAACACCTCCTAAGATAGATCACCCACAAAGCTTTTACCATACGTTTTAAAGATAAAAGCACACACTCAAGAGTGGTAAAAATCTCTTATTTTTTGGATAATCATATCCTGATCCGTTTGCGTCAAGTAAGGATGCATTGGTAAACTTAAAACACTCTCCCCTAAAGACTCTGAAACAGCAAGGGAATCTTTTACATAAGAAAAGTGTTTATAAGCTGGCTGTTGATGTAAAGGAGTTTTATAATAAATCATTGTAGGAACAGAATTCTTTTGTAAAAAATCTTTTAATTTATCACGCTCTTTTACCTTAATCGTATATTGTGCATAAGCGGAACGAATATTTTCTTCTATTTCTGGAACTGTCACAATGTCTCTTAAACCATTGGAATAGCGTTGAGCAATTTCTACACGCTTTTCTATTTCATCTTCAAAAATCACAAACTTTTCTAGTAAAATTGCAGCCTGAATACTATCAAGACGCGAATTCATACCAATCCGTACATTATCATATTGTGTTTCACCTTTACCATGAAACAAAATGGAGCGTAAAAGTTCTGCCAAATCATCATCATTGGTCATCATAGCACCTCCATCACCATAACACCCTAATGGTTTTGCAGGATAAAAACTTGTGGCAGCCACATCACCAAAAGCACCGCACATAGTATTCCCACTTCTTCCCCCCATAGATTGAGCAGCATCTTCAATGACAAAAAGATTTTCCTTTGCTGCCACTTGAGTAATTTGCGCATAGTCAGCAGAAAGTCCAAATAAATCAACAGCAATAATAGCCTTTGGCTTTAGACGTCCTTCTTTTTTAACCATTTCGATAGCGTAAGAAAGTTTTTCAACATCAATATTGAATGTATCAGGTAAAATATCAACAAAAACAGGCTCCGCCCCCACCAAAGCAACCACTTCGGCCGTTGCAGAAAACGTAAAGCTAGGACAAAACACCGCATCACCTAGACCGATATTTTTAGCCATAAGAGGCATCTTCAAAGCATCTGTTCCATTAGCACATGCAATCACATGTTTAACACCAAGATACTCTGCCAATTTTTCTTCAAATTCTGTTACTTTTGGCCCCAAAATATACTTACCACTAGCAACCACATGCGCAATTGCAGAATTAATTTTATCTTCAATACGCGCACGCTGCGCCCCAAGGTCGATGAATTGCATATTAACTCCATTGATCATCACAAGAGTGCAAAAACGCTACCTATCTCTTTTATCTATCATAATTGACACCAGCAGCTGTTAAAATCCGTAAAATCGCAATAGCATCATCACCATTTGTACGAGGTGATTGACGCGTTTCAATACAATGAAGAAAGTGCCGTAACTCGCGAGTAAGCGGCAAATCTTCACAAACATCAATGTAATTCAGCTCCTCCCTTCTAAAAGCCCACTCTTTATTCTCTTTCCAAATGGCAAAATGGTGCATTGCCAATTTACGATTCCACGGTTCCATATCATCAAAAACGAGCATAGCCTTTGTCCCAACAACGGTTAAACGCCGTTCACAATAAGGACTCAAGCGTGAAGTAAAAAGATGACCACGCACACCATTTGGAAAAGTCATATGAACATGAGAAAAATCAGAAATCTGATCAACGATAGCAGCCCCCTCACCGCGAATTTCGGAGGGTTCACATCCTGTCAATACCAAAATCATTGAGAGATCATGAGGGGCAAGATCCCATAAAGCATCACTGTGTGTGTGAAATTTTCCAAAGCCTAGCCGATGAGAATAAATATATCGCACCTCCCCCAACTCCCCCTTTTTCACCAATTCATGCATTTTTTCAAAAGCCGGATGAAACCGTAAAATATGGCCCACCATAAAAATCCGCCCATAAGCATCTGCCTCCTGAACCTGGCGTTTAGCATCAGCAACATTTAAGGCTATTGGCTTTTCCACCAAAACATCTTTACCACTTTTAACAGCACGGAGCACATTTTTTGTATGAAATTGTGGAGGCAGCGCTAATACCAGCGCATCAATATCTTGCTGAGCAAAAAGATCATCTGGTGCAACAACCTCTACACCATACATCGTTGCAAAACGAACAGCACGATCGCTATCAATATCAGAAACTGCTGCTAAAGCTCCAAGAGAATGGAGTGTCTTTATATGATTTCCACCCCAATGACCGCATCCTAAAACCGCTACACGTGGCACCATTTTCATGCCTTACCTTACTTTATCTATAAAATTACACTTTTACATATCGAGGATAAAATAGAATGACAAGAGAAAAGCTTAAAAACGATGCTTGACATCTCACTATTCTACCCCTTATATCCGCAAAAGATGTAATTATTTGCAATTATAATTTTGTTTTGGCGGAGTAGCTCAGTAGGTTAGAGCAGAGGAATCATAATCCTTGTGTCGGGGGTTCAAATCCCTCCTCCGCTACCGTCTTTTTAGAATCGTGTGTGTAGCTTGTCACTGGG
>NZ_HE997986.1:66699-67317 GCF_000312585.1 Bartonella queenslandensis AUST/NH15 | reverse complement strand
GATCCTTATTATAATAGGAATGATTATATTCTTTGGCATGCCAAATTTAGCTCTGGCATTTATAAATTCAGATGAGCGTGTTGTAAGTCAAGGTGGGCCTGTTCATCCTGAATCAGTAGAGAGTTCTCTTTCACAAGACGAAAATCTTGAAATTATTGAGTTATTAGAAAAACAGCTTTATGAAGCAAGGCTGCAATTCGATGAAATTACAAAAATACATAACTCTATAACGGGTGCTCGAATACAACAGTCATCCGTGAAAGGTGATGACGATCTTCTACTTACGGAGCCACAATACATTTATAATGCGAGTAAAGAAACAGATATTGACCCGAATTTTCCTCAATTGGTTGCCGATATAAAAAAACAAGAGGAATATTCCGCAAGCTCTACCTATGAAATGCGCGCACTTATCGATTTACGTAGCCAATATGCTTCTATCATGGATAAAGTTGTAAGTTTGCAAGTTTTTGAAGAAACAGAAAATCGTTTTGAGCAAATCGCGCAATATTTAATGGCACTTAGGGATACAAAAGATTTGAAAGCTCTTATCGAGGTACAAACACACATTAAAGGTATGCACGCCATGATTCAGAATGAAGCAACAAAATTGCAAAT